>JBKPKI010000053.1:0-13986 GCA_046731055.1 Actinomycetota bacterium
TGAGCTCCAGCGCGCTCATCCCGAGCGGGAGACGGTCGGCACCGGCAACGACGCGACGAACACCTACATGGTCGGCATCAACGTCGAGCTGGGTTTTCGGGTCGTCGAGCTGGCCCGGATGTACCGGAAGGTGCTGACCGACGAGGCTTGAGGGCGGTGGATACGGTGGCGCCATGCTCGTCGCTTTCTCCGTCGCCCCCGCCGTCGCCGCCGACGACACCGGTTCGGTGAGCGAGGCGGTCGCCGCGGCCATCCGCGTCGTCCGCGATAGCGGGCTGCCCAACCGGACCGACGCGATGTTCACGACGGTCGAGGGGGAGTGGGACGAGGTCATGGGTGTCGTCAAGGGCGCGGTCGACGCGTTGGTGGCGGCCAGTCCGCGGGTCAGCCTGGTTCTCAAGGCCGATATCCGGCCCGGGTTCACCGGTGAGCTCGACGGCAAGGTGGCCCGGATCGAGGGTCTTCTCGCCGACGACTGAGTGTCGTGACCGAGCCGCAACGAACCATTACCGTTGCGCGTCGTGGCTGATCTGCAACTCCGCTTCGACCCGATCCGCCGGGCCGCGGAGCTGTGGCGTCGCCGCTGGGGACCGAGGTCGCAGCCGCGGGCGATGGCCTCCGCCACATCGATCATGCGGGTCCAGCAGCTCTTGCTCGCCGACTTCGACGCGGTGGTGGGACGACACGGGCTGACCTTCGCCCGCTACGAGGCGTTGGTGCTGCTTGCGTTCTCGTCCGCGGGAGAGCTGCCGATGAGCAAGATCGGCGAGCGGCTCATGGTCCACCCCACCTCGGCAACGAACATCGTCCAGCGGCTTGAGGCGCAGGGTTTCGTGTCGCGGCAGCCCAATCCCCGGGACGGTCGGGGGACGCTGGCCGCCATCACCGACAGCGGCCGCGAGGTCATGGAGGCGGCCACGGCCGACCTCGTCCAGGGCGGGTTCGGGATGGCGATGCTCACGGCGGACGAGCACGACCAGCTCTTCGAGCTGCTGCGCAAGGTGCGGGTGGCGCGTGGTGACTTCGCGGAGTAGCAATTACTAGGACGTCCTAGTAAAATTAGCGGTATGCCAAGTGACCCCGTCAAGACGCCCGACCAGCCCACCGGGGCCCAGCGCTGGCAGTCGCGCTACGACGCCGCTCTCGCCGCGGGACGGGTGCGGGAGGCGGACTTCACGACCTTGTCCGGTGACACCGTCCACCCGGTCTACGGACCGGGGCTGAACGGCGTACCGGAGCCGTCGTCCGACGAGGAGCGAGCGCGGCTCGAGCGGATCGGATGGCCGGGAGAGTTCCCCTTCACTCGCGGCCTGTATGCGACGGGGTACCGCGGGCGGACCTGGACGGTCCGCCAGTTTGCGGGGTTCGGCAACGCGGTCCAGACCAACGAGCGCTACAAGATGATCCTCGCCCGCGGCGGGGGAGGGCTCTCGGTCGCCTTCGACATGCCGACCCTGATGGGCCGCGACTCCGACGACCCGCACAGCCTGGGCGAGGTCGGCCACTGCGGCGTTGCCATCGACAGCGCCGCCGACATGGAGACGTTGTTCGCCGACATCCCGCTGGGCGACGTCACGACCTCCATGACGATCTCGGGCCCAGCGGTGCCCGTCTTCTGCATGTACCTCGTCGCCGCAGAGCGCCAGGGCGTCGACCTCCGGGTCCTCAACGGGACCCTGCAGACCGACATCTTCAAGGAGTACATCGCCCAGAAGGAGTGGCTGTTCGCGCCCGAGCCGCACCTGCGCCTCATCGGCGACCTCATGGAGTACTGCGCGGAGAACATTCCCGACTACAAGCCCCTCTCGGTCTCGGGCTACCACATCCGCGAGGCGGGCTCGACGGCCGCGCAGGAGCTGGCGTTCACCCTGGCCGACGGGTTCGGCTACGTCGAGCTCGGCCTCTCCCGGGGCATGGACGTCGACGTGTTCGCGCCGGGGCTGTCATTCTTCTTCGACGCCCACGTCGAATTCTTCGAGGAGATCGCCAAGTTCCGGGCGGCGCGGCGGATCTGGGCCCGGTGGATGCGTGACGTCTACGGCGCCAAGACCGACAAGGCGCAATGGTTGCGGTTCCACACCCAGACCGCGGGTGTCTCGCTGACCGCTCAGCAGCCCTACAACAACGTCGTCCGCACCGCCGTCGAGGCGCTCGCCGCGGTTCTCGGCGGGACCAACTCGCTGCACACCAACGCCCTCGACGAGACGCTCGCCCTGCCGACCGAGCAGGCCGCCGAGATCGCGCTGCGCACGCAGCAGGTGCTCATGGACGAGACCGGTGTGACCAACGTCGCGGACCCGCTCGGGGGCTCCTGGTACGTCGAGGCGCTCACCGACCAGATCGAGGCGCAGGCGGAGGCGATTTTCCAGCGCATTCGGGATATGGGCGAACAGGGTCGGGCCGTCAGGCCCGACAGAAGCTCCCGCCGGTCATCGGGCGCCGACGGGATGATCGACCACGAGATCGGCCCGATGACCTCCGGCATCCTCCGCGGCATCGAGGAGGGCTGGTTCATGGGTGAGATCGCCGACGCGGCGTTTCAGTACCAGCTAGCACTCGAGAAGGGCGACAAGAAGGTCGTCGGCGTCAACACGCATACCGGCTCAGTCAGTCACGAGCTGGAGATCCTGCGGGTCAGCCATGACGTGGAGCGCGAGCAGGTCCGCCTGCTCGCCGACCGCAAGGCCGGGCGCGATCGCGTCGCGGTCGAGGCGGCCCTGACCCGCATGGTGGAGGTGGCCCGGACCTCGGACAATGTGGTGCCGGCCATGCTCGACGCGGTGCGTGCGGAAGCAACCCTCGGGGAGATCTGCGACGCGTTGCGGGACGAATGGGGGATCTACCGGGAGCCCGCCCGGTTCTGAGCAGTCGTCGTTCACAGCCAGGTCACGGATTGGTCTCGTCCCCGGCTCGTATGTCATCGTGGAGGCCACGCCGAACCCCGGCCGCCCCATTGACCCGGATGCCGTGCGCTGACGCGCGCTCACCACGACCCTGACAGGACCCGACACCTCGTGGCTCTCGCACGCCGTATCGCGGTTGCCCTGGCGGCGCTGCTCGGCCTCGCCCTCGCGGTGTTCGGCGCCTGGTTCGCGTTTCTCCTCGGGCCCAAGGGCACGGCAGCGTTCCACGCCACGTCTAACGCCCCCCTCGTCCTTGGGCCGACCGTGCTCAACCGGGTGACCGCCCCGGTGACCGTGACGGCGAGCGCCGCGTCCGGACCGGTCTTCCTCGGCGCGGCGGTGCCCCAGGACACCGACGAGCTGGTCGGCCGGGCGAAGCACAACTTCGTCGCGTCGGCCGACTTCCCGGCCAGGACGCTGACCATCGAGCAGCTCGGCTCCGGCGACCTCGGGGACCCGTCGGGCTCGCACGTCTGGCGCTCCACCGGGGAGGGCTCCATCACCGTCACCCAGGACCAGGCGCCGCAGTCGGTCCTCGTGTACCCCATCCAGGGTGGCTCGTTCGACGTCGATGTCACCGTGGCCCGGAACACCTGGTTCCTCCAAGCTCTCGTCGCGCTCGTCGTCGGGCTCATCGTCATGGCGTTCGCCGGCGGATGGCTGTGGCAGAACTGGCGGACGACGCCCGATGACGACTCCGGTGACGAGGCGACGCCGGCCGCGACACCGACGCTGCAGCCCGAACCGGCGGCGGCGCTCCATCGGGCGGAGGAGCGGGCGGAGGAGCGGCGATGACCGCCCGCCTTACCCGTCGCCTCGGCGCGGTCGTCGGTGCGGCCGCACTCGCCGGGTCGCTGGCGTCCTGTGCGTCGGTCGTCGGCATCTCGGACCCGCCGACCGCCACCGTGGGCGGCGCTGTCTCCAGCTCCCGCGCGCAAGCCATCGCCGCCGAGGTCGTCGACACGGCCCAGAAGGCCGCCGCGACGCCCGGGGCCGAAGGCGACGCTCTGCGCGACTCCGCCTTCACCGGAGACGCGCTGACCGCGGCCAAGGCCGACGCAAAGCTCGCCGGCACGCTCAGCCAGGACCAGAAGGACGCCCTTACCCTCACGTCCGCGGAGCCCGTCGTCCTGGCCGTCTCCAATGGGCTGAGCTACCCGCGTTCGATGGTCGTCCAGACCACCCGGGCGAAGTCCGGGCTGCCCGTCCTCTCCCTGCTCGTCACCCCCGACGTCCGCACTCCGTTCAAGATCGCCGCCAGTGCGCCGATGCTGCCGGCCACCGAGGTGCCCGCGTTCGACCAGGTCACCCAGGGCGCACCATCGCTCGGCGACGACGCCGCCGGCCTCGCTGTCGAGCCGGAGCAGCTCGTCGGCGCGTATGCCGCGTCGCTCGCCTACCCGGCGCCGCCGGCCGCCGACAACCGACCGTTCACCGACGACGCCTTCGCCAACAAGATCACGGCAGCGGCCAAGGACCAGGCCGACAAGGTCGCCAGCGTCGGTTCGTTCACCGAGCAGCACCTGGCCAAGGACGTCGCGGGGGGCCTCCGCCTCGCCGGAGACCGGGGCGCCCTGGCATTCACCGTGCTGGAGCGCAAGGACACTCTCCTCAACAGAACGTCCGGCACCATCAACGTCTCGGAGCCGTTCAAGGCGCTGACGGGGGTGTCCGCGGTCAAGGCCGAGGCGACCCTGGACAGCTTGGAGTTCGTCGTCTTCGTCATCCCCGACAGCGGGCAGGCACAGGTCGTCGCCGCCCAGGAGCATCTCGTCGCCGCGACCGGCACCTGACCCACTCCGGGGCCCGCCGCGGGCAAGCCCCGGAGTGGACCGGGCGACTGGACTCGCATACCGATCGGCAAGAATGACGCCATGACGCAACAACCCTTCCCGCCGTCCGCGCTGCGCGGAGCGGTCGACCTGTCCGCGCTCAAGCGTCCGGCGCCGCCGGCTCGCGGGGCGGGCGAAGGGGCTGGAACACCGACTCCCTCCGGCGGCGCGGCTGGTCCCACCGCCACCTCCGGCGGGACGGCTCAGGACTCCGAGGGAGTCTTCGTCACCGGGACCGACGCGACGTTCCAGGAGTTCGTCAACGCCAGCCTGCGGTACCCCGTCGTCGTCGTGCTGTGGTCGTCGCGGTTGCCCGAGTCCGGCGAGTTCGCCAAGGTCATGGGCGGCCTCGCCGCGTCGAACCAGGGCAAGTTCCAGGTGGTCTCGGTGGACGTCGACGAGAACCCCGGGCTGCTGCGGGCGCTGCAGGTCCAGCAGGTTCCGATGACCATCGCTCTGCTCCAGGGCCGACCGCTGCCGCTCTTCGTCGGTCCGCTGCTCCCGCAGGAGGTCCAGCCGGTCATCGACGAGCTGCTCCAGGTCGCGGTGCAGAACGGCATCACCGGGCGTGTCAACGCCGGGCCGGACGACGCCGCCGTGGTGGACGAGGGGGCAGGTGAGGAGTCCGAGCCCGAGCTGCCTCCCCACCTGGCGGCGGCCTTCGACGCCATCGAGGCGGGCGACCTGGACGCCGCGGCCGGCGCCTACGAGCAGGCGCTTGCGGCCAACCCGACCGACGCCGAGGCCAAGGCCGGGCTGGCCCAGGTCGGCCTGCTCCGGCGGACCGAGGGTGTCGACCCGGGGGCCGCCCGGGCCGCCGCGTCTGCGGATCCCGCGGACGTACGGGCTCAGATGCTCGTCGCCGACCTGGACGTGCTCGGCGGTCACGTCGAAGACGCGTTCACCCGCCTTGTCGACACCGTCCGGGTGACGTCCGGCGACGACCGCAACGCCGCGCGCGAGCACCTCCTCGAGCTGTTCGAGGTGGTCGGATCTGGAGATGAGCGGGTGGCGGCCGGACGGCGCGCCCTGATGAGTGCCCTGTTCTAGCCCGACGCGCGGGAACGCAGCTCCCGAACCTTGGCGATCAGCCCCGTTCGCTCGTCGGCGGTGAGAGGAACGTCCAGCTCGTCCAGCAGATCGCCCAGCTCTCCGTCGCGCAGCTCGCGGTGTTCGGTCGTGCGCCCCGGACGGCGCACCGTCACCGTCTCGTGCGTGACGGCGACGTGCCGGTCGGGCAGGTGGCGCGTGAGCATGAGCATCTGCCGGAAGTGGATGGTCGGGAATGTGCTCGTGAAGTGGTGTCCCACCACGTAGTCGAGGGGGTGCACGGGCAGTTCGTCGTGGAGGTGCATCGCCTCCCAGTGCTCGTCACGCCAGCGCTCGAGGGCCCAGCCGCGGCCGGCGCCGAGAGGAACCAGGCGCAGGCGGTACCGCCAGCCCCCGTAGTCGTCCTCCGCGCCGTCCGTCAGCGAGATGGGGCGCAGCAGGCTCAGCCCGAAGCCCGGGTCAGCCAAGACCTGCTCACCGTCGACGGTGACGAGGAGGACACAGTGAGTGCGCGGCGCCGACGGGTCGCCCACCCGTCCCAACCTCCGCTCCACGTCGTACCCGAGGCGCTCCAGGACGGCGGCGAACAGGACAGCGTGCTCGAAGCAGTAGCCGCCGCGGCCGCGGCCGACGAACTTCTCCTGGACGGCGTCCAACCGTACGCCGGGGTGCTGACCGAGGATGACGTCGATGTTGTCGAAGGTGAACGTCCGAACGTGCGCCTCGTGCAGCCCGTCGAGCGCCGTGCGCGAAGGAGCGGCCGCTGCGGTTTGGATCCGTCGGAGGTATGCGTCCAGGTCGAGGCCCTCGATCAGCCAAGGGCTCCCATCAGTCACCTGGCGATTCAACACGATCGCCCGTAAACCGGCGGACCTCCGCCGCACCCGCCATCACGTCTCCCGAAGGCGATCACCGCCGTGCACCGCCCACCAGCCCGCTCCCAGCAGCGCGGACGTCTCGGAGTCAGGGGCGGCAACCACCGTCACGGTGGGGCCGTCATCGGAGCCGGACTGGATCCCGGCCGTCAGCGGTGGATGGACAAGGTCCCACGAACGACCCATCGCGCCGCCGACGACCAGAGCGGTGGCGCCGAACCGGCTCAGCCAGGGCGACAGGGACAGGCCGAGCCGGGTGAACGCGGTCTTCAGCACCTCGCTCGCGGTGGCATCGCCGGCGCGGGCCCGGTCGGCGATGTCCCGAACGTCCGCGCACGGGGACTCTGGGTTGAGCCGGGCGTACTCGCGCAGCAGCGCCCGCCGCGAGACGGTGTCCTCCAACGGGCGGCCCGCAATGCGCAGACGGAACACCTCCCCATGGGGAGGAACGCCCGGGCCCGACGCCACCGGCGCGCCCCGGTCGAGGAATGCCGACCCGACGCCCGTTCCGAGGGTGATCCCGACCATCCGGTCGTGACCGGCGCCGGCACCGAACGCCCATTCGCCCAGACCGAAGGCGATCGCGTCGTTGACGAACACGACCGTGGACGGCTCACCGGGGAGCTCGCGGCGCAGCACCGCGCCGATGTCGACGCCGTTCAACGCATCGAACTTGCCCACCCCCTCGAACCGAGCGATGCCCTCGGCGTAGTCGAACGGTCCAGGCACCGCGACGCCCCACGTGGCGGCTGCCGGGGCGGGCACCTCCCTCGCGCAATCGACGATGACGTCGAGAAGCACGCCGGCCGCGGCCGTGCTGTCCAGGCTGCGCCGGCGGGTGGAGCCGGCCGACACGTGGCCAGAGGCAAGGTCGACCAGCGCGGCCGTCACATGAGTGCCGCCGATGTCGAGGACCGGGGTGACCCGGCCACCCGGGTCAGTCATCGCACTAGGGCCTTGACGACGCGAACCTCACCATCCCCATGACGGCGCAGCGTGTACCGCCCGACGGCCGCGGGGACGAGGAGGGACTCCGCGTAGGCCAAGGGATGTCGGTAGCCGTCGGCGGTCTCGATCGTCACGCCCGACCCCTCGACGACGTTGAGGACATGGAACCGCCCGGCCGTGTCGTCGGGCGCCTCACTCGCCGCGTCGAGGACGAGACGCCGGACCTCGAAGAACATCTCCGGGAGCGCACCCAGCAGCTCCTCGCGCCAGCCCGGCCCGTCGCGGAGCGTACGCGGCTGCGGCAGCAGCTGCTCGCCCACCGCCTCTCCTCTCCGCGTGCGGTCGAGGTTGTCGAAGGCGTGGTCGACGTGCACCGGTCGCTGCCGGTCGTCGGCGTCCCGACGGAGCCAGTCGTAGAAGCGCAGCGAGTACAGGTACGGCGTGGCGCTCACCTCGAGCACGACGTTGCCCTCCCCACTGCCGTGTGGTGTACCCGCCGGGATGAGAAAGAGCTGGTGCGGCTCGGCCGGGAAAACTTGGACGTGCCGCTCGATGTCGAACGGGGTGGCGTTGCGGTCCGCCTCCTGCGCCTCCTTCTCGAAGAGGTCGACGTCCACGTCGTCGCGCAGCCCCAGGAACACTCGGCGCTCCTCGCCGGCCACCATCAGGTAGTAGGTCTCGTGCTGGGTGTACGGCCATCCGAACACGTCTCGCATGTACCGCTCCTGCGGGTGGCAGTGCACCGAGAGGTTCCCGCCGTCGACGGTGTCGAGGTAGTCGAAGCGAACGGGAAACGATGTGCCGAAGGTGGTGGTCACCTCCTCGCCCATGACCTCCCGCGGGTGGCGGCCGACGAGCAGCTGGAAGGGGACCTCGACCCGATCCTGAGCTCCGCCGATGAGCAGCCCGCTCTCCGGGGCGATGAGCTCATAGCCCAGCGCCGTATTACGCGCATCGGGGTTCATGCCGAGCGCCCGCTGCCCCCAATGACCACCCCACGAGGTCGTGTTGAAGGTCGGTCTGGTCCGGAGCGGCTGCTCCGCCAGGGACTCCAGGGTCCGGCGCAGGCACGCGCCGTCGAGCGAGGTGGGGTTGTCGGCGTCGTCCTGGGTGTCGATCCATCGGGCGATCTCGCCGGCGATACGGTCACGGTGCCGGTCGAGAAGCGGCCAGTCGACGTAGAACAGCCGTTTCGTGCTGGGGGATCCGTCGCCCTCCCGTTGGCCCAGATTGGTCACCGTGGCCGCGGTGACGGCAGCCTCGGCGAACCGCTTCGGGAGATCGGCGTACCACAGGACGTCGTGCTCGAGCAGCGCGGCGCCCGGGCCGAAGACCACGAGAAGGCCACGCAGCGGACGTGTTACGGCAGGGATGGCGTCGAAGCAGACACTCAGGTCGGAGTCGGGAATCGCCTCGAAGTCCGGGTCGTCGCGCAGCACTGCCGATGACGTGCGAGCGCGAACGGTTGACCACGGCGCAAAGTCGTCGCGCACGTCGCGGGTCTCGACCGGTGTACCCAACCTCGCTGCCGCGCGGCGGATGCCGGCGACGAGAGTCGCCCAGTCGAGGACGTGTGGACCGTCGACGGCGAGCACGGCCGGACCCGCTAGGAGGGCGCCGACCGCGACGTCGAATCCCCGGTCGACGGCACCGGCCACCGCCGGATACGAGGGCAACGGCTCGTAGCGCCACCGCTCCGGGGTCACATCCACTCCTCGGCACCCTCAAACGGCCTGGTATGCGCCGCAGGGCAAAGGTAACGGTGTGGCACCGACAGGGCCATCTCGGACCGGCGCCCTTCCGCCGCGTCGGCGTGCGGCAATAGGCTGCGCTCACATGAGCAACGGCGTTTGAGCATCACGTCACCGGGGCAAGGCGCAACCGGACGGGCCAGACCCGCCGGCCAGTCGGATCGACGATTCAGATCGACGAAATCGGATCGACAAGGAAGAAGGCCGATGGACGCCACGCAGGAACCGACGACCGCGCTGTCCCGCCGGACGCTGCTGCAGTACTCACTCGGTACGGCGGCGGTCGCGTCGCTGGCCGCCGCGTGCAGTGCCAGCACCAGTGGTGGTGGCGGCGGTGGCGAGGGTGGTGGATCCATCACCTTCATGGCCACCCAGTTCAACCCGGTCGAGGAACGACAGAAGTACGAAGCGGTGCTCAAGCAGTTCGCACCCGGCGTCAGCTTCAACCCGGTCGACCAAGCCGTCTTCTCGACCACGATCAAGTCTCAGGTGGCGGCCGGCAAGGTGCAGATTCACTTCGTCGGCGGGCTCCACGGTGACCTGGCTCCCTTCTCGGACCAGCTCGAAGATCTCTCCTCGCTCGCCTCGGAGCTCCAGGACAAGGGGTACGCCAAGGACCTCCTCGACCTGGCCAAGCTCGGCGGCACGCAGACGAAGTACATCCCGTGGATCCAGGCGTCCTATGTCGTGGCCGTCAACAAGAAGGCGCTGCAGTGGCTCCCCTCCGGGGCGGACGTCAACAACCTGACCTATGACCAGTACCTCGCCTGGGCCAAGGCGGCCAAGGAGGGCAACGGCGGCAAGGCGGTCTTCGGCATGCCGGCAGGCCCGAAGGGGTTGCACCACCGCTTCTACCAGGGGTTCCTGCTGCCCAGCTACACCGGCGGCCAGATCACGACCTTCATGAACGCCGATGCGGTGACGGCGTGGACCTACATGAAGGAGCTCTGGCAGTACATGAACCCGGCGTCGACGAACTACGACTTCATGCAGGAGCCGCTGGCGCGGGGGGAGGTTCTCGTCGCGTGGGACCACGTCGCCCGTCTCGTCGGCGCGGTCGGCGACAAGCCGGACGACTGGACCATGGTGGCGGCGCCCTCAGGTCCCAAGGGCCTCGGATATCTGCTGGTGGTCGGCGGCATGGCCATCCCGAAGGGCGCCCCGGACCGCGACAAGACGACAGCGGCGATCAAGAGCCTTTCGACTCCAGAGGCGCAGAACGCGACGCTCAAGTCCAATGCCTTCTTCCCCACGGTCAAGGCCGCACCGCCGGCCGACCTGCCACCGGCGATCGCCATGGAAGCCAAGGCCGTCGTCGCGCAGCAGAGCGCCGAGAATGCCATTCTCGCCCTGCCACCGGTCGGCCTGGGCGCCAAGGACGGCGAGGTTGGCCAGCTCTACAAGAACTGCTTCCAGGAGATCTGCCTGAACGGCAAGGACGTGAAGTCCACGCTGCAGGCGCAGGGCCAGCAGCTGAACGCCATCCTCGCCGACCTGAAGGTGCCGTGCTGGCCGCCTGACCCGGTCCAGCCTGGTCAGGTCTGCAAGGCCATGTGATGACCGCCGCCCCGGCCAGCACCGTCGCACCGGCACCAGCGATGCCGACCAGGGCTCGCCGCCGCCGCACGCCGGCACTGTGGCTGATCGCCCCGTCGATCGTGTTCATGACGTTGATGTTCGCCTACCCCATGCTGGTCGGGATCGGGGAGGCCTTCACCGGTCCCGACGGGTTCACCCTCGAGCACATCCAGCGGATGCTGGCCGATCCGTACTTCTGGCCGGCGGTCCGCAACACGGCGCTGCTCATCGTCGTGCTCATCCCTCTCCAGTTCGTCCTGGCGCTGACGATGGCGCTGCTGCTGAGAGCCAAGCCCCGGCTCTCCGGGCTCTACTTCTTCCTCTGGGCGGTCCCGCTGGCGGTGAGCGACCTCGCTGCCGGCCTGGTGTGGTTGGCGGTGTTCACCGACCAGGGCTACCTCAACAGCGTCCTCGCCGACCTGCATCTACCGACCTTCTCGTGGCTCAACTACCAGAACTACGGGACGATGTTCCTCACGGTGGTCATTGCTGAGCTGTGGCGAGCGACGGCATTGGTCTTCGTGATCCTCGTGGCGGGTCTTCAGAGCATTCCCAAGGACTACGAAGAGGCGGCGGCGGTCTTCGGGGCCGGATCCTGGGCCCGGCTCCGTTACGTCACCCTTCCACTGCTCCGACCGAGCCTGCAGGTGGCTCTGATTCTGCGCACGATCCTGGCGTTCCAGACCTTCGCGGTAGCGCAAGCCCTCACCGGCCAGAACTTCCCCCTCATCGTCGGGGAGACCTACCGCTGGAGTACCTCGCTGCAGAACCCGAACGTGGCCTCGGCCATCGCCTTGGTCGTCATGCTGGCCTCGATGATCACGGCGGTGTTCTACCTGCGGCTCCTGCGCGACCAGTCGGAGGTACGGACATGACGACCGCGACGACCCGACCAGAGCAGGCGGGAGCGGCCCGCCCACAGCTGACAACACCCGAGCCCGACCATGCCCCGCTGCGCAAGCGCAAGCGCAACCGCGCGTGGCTCCAGGTGGTGTGCATTGCGATCAGCCTGTTCATGGCCGTGCCGATCTACCTGATCGCCTTGGCCGCCTTCAGCACCCGAGCCTCCCTCAACGAGTTCCCCCTCGATCTGCTCCCGACCAACTTCTCCACCGAGACCATCGGGATCTTCCTGCAGTCGACCGGCGTGATTCCCGGGGTGATCAACTCCATCCAGGTGGGCCTGGCGACGCTGGTGTTGTCCTTCATCATCGGGATCCCGGCGGGGTATGCGGTGGCTCGCTTCGCGTTCCGTGGCCGGGAGCCCTACCAGCTGTTCATGCTCTTCACCAGAGCCCTGCCGATCGTCGTGCTGTCCGTCCCTCTCGCCAGCCTGTTCCTCAACGTCGGGCTGTACGACTCGGTCGCTGCTGTGACGCTGTTGCACTCAGCCCTGGCCCTTCCGACGGCGATCCTCATCACCGCGAGCATCTTCGTGGGCGTTCCGGCGGACGTCGAGGAAGCCGCTCGGATCTTCGGGTGCACACCCTTCCAGGCCTTCCGCAAGGTCGTGCTGCCGATGGCCATACCGGGTATCGCCGCGGCGTCGATCTTCACCTTCGTCATGTCGTGGAACGAGGTTCTCGGTGCGGCCATCCTCACCCTGAACCACCGGACATTGCCGGCCCAGGTGCTGTCGTCCTTGTCGGACTCGCCTCTCGCCTACCGGTTCGCGGGCGGTTTCGTCCTCGTGCTGCCGGCTCTCGTATTCATCTTCTTCATGCGCAAGTACCTCACGAACATGTGGGGGTCGACGATCCGATGACGATCCAGGCAGGCGCCCGACATGGCTGACATCCACATCTCCCACCTCGTCAAGGTCTATCCCGGCACGACCGAGCCGGCCACGGACGACGTCTCACTCGACATCCACGACGGCGAGTTCATGGTCCTGCTCGGGCCCTCAGGGTGCGGCAAGACAACGCTCCTGCGCATGGTCGCCGGTCTGGAGCTACCCGACTCGGGATCGGTGGCCATCGGCGGTCGCGACATCACCTACCTCCCGCCTCAGTCGCGCAACCTCTCCATGGTCTTCCAGTCCTATGCCGTCTTCCCGCACCGTCGGGTGCGTGACAACATCGCCTTCGGCCTGGTCATGAACAAGACGCCGAGGGCGCAGATCCAGGAGAAGGTCGCCCGCGCGGCCGAGATCCTCCGCCTGGAGCCGTACCTGGACCGCTACCCGGCCCAGCTCTCCGGCGGCCAACGCCAGCGGGTCGCGGTCGCTCGTGCCATCGTCATGGACTCTGACGTGCTTCTCATGGACGAACCGCTGTCGAACCTCGACGCGCTCCTGCGCCTCGACTTCCGGGCGGAGCTCAAGAAGATCGTCCAGGACATCGGCACCACGACCGTCTACGTCACCCATGACCAGGTCGAAGCCCTGTCGCTGTCCGACCGGGTAGCCGTCATGCGCAAGGGCGAGATCGTCCAGCTGGGTGATCCCATCGACGTCTACGACGACCCGGTCGACACCTTTGTCGGCGGGTTCCTCGGCTCGCCACCGATGAACTTCCTCGACGCCGAGGCAACGGCCGACGGAACCCTCCGGATCGGCGGCCAGCAGATCACCGGACCCGAGCACCTCCGTTCCGCCGAAGGTCGCGGCCCGACGCAGGGCCAGGTGAGCCTGGGCGTCCGGGCAGAGAACATCGAGGTGCTCCGCGACGACCGACCGGCCGAGGCGTTGCGGGCGACGGTCCAGGTCGTCGAGCCGCTCGGTGCCGCGACCCTGCTCACCGTCGATGTCGACGGCCAGGTGCTGAAGGCCCAAACGCCGCCGACGGTGCGCTCCGAGCCGCATCAGGAGGTGTGGTTGCGCGTGGCGCCGGAGGCGATGCGCATCTACGACAAGGAGACCGGGCTCGCACTGCTCTCGGACCTTCGCCCGAGAGACACCGGTGGGCCGCGCGTGCCGGCAAACGCGGTCGCGGACGGGTCCCCGGAGAGAGCCGCGCCGCAGGCCGACGTCCCCGCCGACGCTCCCTCGTAGGAGGCGGTCCGCGTGGCCGAGGAGCACGCGCCTGAGTCACGGAGTTCCGCCGACCCC
>JBKPKI010000054.1:0-21951 GCA_046731055.1 Actinomycetota bacterium
GCCATGAAGTCGGCCACCGACAACGCCGACGCCCTCATCAAGACCTACACCCGGCTGGCCAACCAGGCCCGCCAGGCCGAGATCACCCAAGAGATCAGCGAGATCGTCGGCGGTGCCGACGCGCTGGCCGCTGCGAAGTAAGGAATTCCCATGACACTCACCGCCCTCGACGAGGTCCAGGAGCAGCGCGGCGGCCCCAGTGGCCGGGTCGCCCGGATCACCGGTCCGGTCGTCGACATCGAGTTCCCTCCGGACGGGATCCCGGAGCAGTACAACCTGTTGAGCACCGAGGTGGAGCTCGGCGGCGAGGTGAAGCACGTCAACCTCGAGGTCGCTCAGCACATCGGCGACAACATGGTCCGCGCCATCTCACTGCAGCCCACCGACGGGCTCGTCCGCGGCGCCGCGGTGCTGGACTCGGGTGGTCCCATCACGGTGCCGGTCGGCGACGTCACCCTGGGCAAGGTGTTCAACACCACCGGCGACGTCCTCAACCTCGAGGAGGGTGAGACCCTCGAGGTCAAGGAACGCTGGGGCATCCACCGCACCGCGCCCCCGTTCGACCAGCTCGAGTCCAAGACCCAGATGTTCGAGACGGGCATCAAGGTCATCGACTTGCTGACGCCCTACGTGCAGGGCGGCAAGATCGGTCTCTTCGGTGGCGCCGGTGTCGGCAAGACGGTGCTCATCCAGGAGATGATCGCGCGCGTCGCGCGTGACCACGGTGGTGTCTCGGTCTTCGCCGGGGTAGGGGAGCGCACCCGCGAGGGCAACGACCTCATCGCCGAGATGGACGAGGCCGGCGTGCTCGGCCAGACGGCGTTGGTGTTCGGGCAGATGGACGAGCCGCCGGGCACCCGGCTCCGCGTCGCGCTCTCCGCGCTGACGATGGCGGAGTACTTCCGCGACGTCCAGAACCAGGACGTGCTGCTCTTCATCGACAACATCTTCCGGTTCACCCAGGCCGGCTCCGAGGTGTCGACCCTGCTCGGCCGGATGCCGTCTGCTGTTGGTTACCAGCCGACCTTGGCCGACGAAATGGGTGTGCTCCAGGAGCGGATCACCTCGACCCGCGGCCACTCCATCACCTCGATGCAGGCGATCTACGTGCCGGCGGACGACTACACCGACCCGGCGCCGGCGACGACGTTCGCCCACCTCGACGCGACGACCGAGCTCTCCCGCGAGATTGCCTCGCTCGGCATCTACCCCGCGGTGGACCCGCTGGCGTCAACGTCCCGGATCCTCGACCCGCGCTACATCTCAGAGGCGCACTACGACACAGCGGTGCGCATCAAGCAGATCCTCCAGCGCAACAAGGAGCTGCAGGACATCATCGCCATCCTCGGCATCGACGAGCTCTCCGAAGAGGACAAGATCCTCGTCAACCGGGCCCGCCGCATCCAGCGATTCCTCTCCCAGAACACCTACGTGGCCAAGCAGTTCACCGGCATCGAGGGGTCGACCGTGCCGCTGGAGGAGAACATCGAGGCGTTCAGCAAGATCGCCGACGGCGAGTACGACCACGTTGCCGAGCAGGCGTTCTTCATGTGTGGTGGTCTCGACGACGTCGAGCGCCAGTGGGCGGAGATCCAGAAGACCCTGTAACTCGACCCGACGCGGACACCAACGCGGTGGGTTGTGCCCCTGATGAGGGGTTAAAGCCACCGCGCTGCCGTCTCGGCTGCGGCCGATAGCGTCCCTGCATGCCCGAGAGCGACAAGGACTGCTACGCCCGGGTCGCCGCCGCGACTGACGACGACGAGAACGTGCGCTTCGTCGTCGACCGGGTCGTCGACGCACACCGGGGCATGCCGGTGGACGCCGGTGCCCGGTTCGACGCCCCATGACGGCTAGACTGCGCGCAACACGCCGGTAGCAGCCCCACCCGAACCGGAGGATCTCGTGAGCCCACTGCAGGTCGAACTCGTCGCGGCCGACCGCCGGGTCTGGAGTGGAGAGGCCAGCATGGTGCGCGCGCGCTCGATGGACGGCGAGCTCGGCATCCTGCCCGGCCACACTCCGCTGCTCGGCGTGCTCGTCTCGGGAGACGTCGTCATCCACGGTGAGGGCGGCGACCAGACGGCGACGATCGACAGCGGCTTCCTCTCCGTGGAGCACGACCGCGTCACGATCGTGGCGGAGTCGGTCCAGACATCCGGTCCAAGCTGACCGACACACCGTAGCCCTCATGCCGACCGCGCTCCTGTCCGCCGAGATCGCCGTCGGAGTGCTGCTCGTCCTCCTCCTCGCCTTCATCGTCGCGACGTATGCGCGTCGCCGGGTGATCTCCCGCGGCGCCATCCTCTTCGTGCCGTGCGGGTGGCGGGCCAACCGCCGCAACCGATGGCGCCTGGGCCATCTGCGGCTGGACAACACCCGGCTCGAGTGGTTCAGCCTGCTCGGGCTCTCCGCCCGACCACAACGCGGATGGGACCGTGTCGGCGTCGACTTCGAGGCCCCGCGGCCACGGCGCCGGTCCGACCTCATCGACTTCATGCCCGACGCGGTTCCGGTGCCGTGCAGCCATCACGGCCGGCGGTTCGAACTCGCGCTAACGCCGGGCGCCTACACGGCGCTGCGTTCCTGGGCGGAGGCGGCACCGCCCGGCTCCGCGGCCAACGTCGCCTAAATCACCCCACGAAGTTCTCCGCTGCGCTCCGATACTTCGCGGGGACCCCGACTAAATCACCCCACGAAGTTCTCCGCTGCGCTCCGATACTTCGCGGGGACCCCGACTAAATCACCCCACGAAGTTCCCGACTACAACTAGGCGCGGCCGGTTCGCGGCGGCTTCTCCACCCGTCCACCGCCCGGTTGCCACAGCACGTCGCCTCCACGTTCGGCGTTGGCCGCGCGGGCGAGGATGAAGAGCAGGTCGGAGAGTCGGTTGAGGTAGGTCGCCGTTAGGCGGTTGACCCCGCCCACGCCTTTCTCACTGCCCGGCTGGTCACCATGGGCAGCAATGGCGGCCCAGGCGCTGCGCTCCGCGCGCCGCACCACGGTCGTGGCGACGTGGAGGTGAGCGGCGCCGACGGTCCCGCCGGGCAGGATGAAGGACCGGAGTGGTTCGACCCGCTCGAGATAGCGGTCGCAGTCGGCCTCGAGGTCGTCGATCCAGGGCTGCGCGACCCGCAGCGGCTCGTACTGGTACGACGTCTGAAGCGGGTTGCACAGGTCGGCGCCGACGTCGAAGAGCTCGTTCTGAACCCGGGTCAGCGTGGTGGTCACCTCGTCACCCAGGTCCCCGGCGGCAAGCGCGACGCCGATCTGGGCGTTGGCCTCGTTGGTGTCGGCGTACGCGACCAGCCGGGGGTCGTTCTTGGAGGTCCGACTGAAGTCACCGAGGGACGTCGTGCCGTCATCTCCGGTCCGCGTGTAGATGCGCGTGAGGTTGACCATGGGCCAAGCGTGCCATCCAGGCGACGACCACCCGCCGCCGGATCGGGTCGCTACGGTTGGCACGTGCGGGAACGGTTCCGGGTCCTCGGCGGCGCCAGCCTTCGCGGACGGGTGACCGTCGTCGGCGCCAAGAACAGCGCGCTGAAACTCATGGCCGGGGCGCTACTGGCGGTCGGTCGAACCCGACTGACCAACGTCCCCAACATCGTCGACGTGACGATCATGGCCGAACTGCTGCGGCGGCTCGGGTGCGAGGTGGACTGGCGCGCCCCTGAGGGCGTCGTTGAGATCGAGGTGCCGGAGCGCATCGGTCACCGCGCCGACTACGAGCTCGTCCGCGCCTTGCGCGCCTCCATCTGCGTGCTGGGACCGCTCATCGCGCGGGTGGGAGAGGCGGACGTCGCGGTCCCCGGCGGTGACGCCATCGGCTCGCGTGGCCTCGACCTGCACGCCGAGGGTCTCGAGGCGCTCGGCGCCAAGGTCCACGTGGCGCACGGGTACCTCATCGCGGCGGCTCCGCAGGGGTTGCAGGGCGCCGACATCCGTTTGGAGTTTCCCAGTGTGGGGGCCACCGAGAACGTGCTGATGGCGTCGGTTCTGGCCACCGGGCATACCCGCATCGAGAACGCCGCCCGCGAGCCGGAGATCACCGACATCGCGCACTTCCTGGCTTCGATGGGTGCCCAGGTCTCCGGCGCCGGCACCTCCACGATCGACATCGACGGCGTCGACGAGCTGCGCCCCACCGAGCACCGGGTCGTCCCCGACCGCATCGCGGCCGGAAGCTGGGCGTTCGCGGCGGCCACCACCCGCGGCGACATCGAGGTCGTCGGCGGTCGTCCCGAACACCTGGAGATCTCCCTGGACCTGCTCGCTGGGGCCGGCGCCGAGGTGTCTTCGACGGCTGACGGGTTCCGGGTGATCGGTCCGCAGGGACGGCCTCGCTCCGTAGACGTCGCCACGCTGCCCTATCCGGGATTCCCGACCGACCTGCAGCCCTTCGCCCTGACCTACAACGCCGTGGCGGACGGTAGTGCCATGGTCACGGAGAACCTGTTCGAGGCGAGATTCCGCACCGTGCAGGAGCTGGCCCGGTTGGGCGCCGACGCCCGGATCGACGGCCATCACGTCATGGTGCACGGGGTGCCGCTGCTCTCGGGGGCGCCGGTGGAGGCGAGCGACATCCGTGCCGGCGCAGCGCTGGTCGTCGCCGGGCTGGTGGCGGACGGGGTGACCACTGTTAGCGGGGCCCACCACGTCGACCGGGGGTACGACCGCTTCGAACGGCAGCTGCAACGGCTGGGCGCGGACGTCGTCCGGGAGCCCGATGACGATTTCTACCCTTGACCGCGGTTTGTCAAGTCTTTACCGAATCCTGCGCTTAACGGTGCATCTCCCTGTCTCAAGGACGGCTCGGCGGCCCTACCGTTGAGGAGTCATCGGCCCACCGGGTCGATAACAGTCCAACCGACGTATCACGACCATGAAGGCTGCGCTTCCTTCCGAAGGAGTCCGGATCGTTACCGCCGCACAGATGCGCGCGCGACTCTGAGCATGAGTCAATAAGGCCCACCAGGGCCAGGGGGCCTTGAGGGGGACCAATGGCACGTCAGCCGATCGTGACCGCCGCGGTTCATGTCGTCGACTCTGCTCGAGGCCAGGAGGTCGTCGTCGCCGGGCGCATCGACGTCCGCTCGGCGGCTGACCTGCGGCTCGCGCTCCACGCCGCCATCGACAACGGCACCGGCGACCTCTATCTCCATCTGGGAGACGTCGAGATCGGCGACGCCACGGGCTTGGGAGTCCTCGTCGAGTCACACCGCCGAGCCCGCCGCGCGAGCCGGCGGCTGGTCCTGGCCAGCATTACGCCGCGCACCGCTCGGTTGCTGCGGGCCGCCCGCCTCCACCGCGTGCTCCACCTGCCCGTGCCGAACTCCGCTGTGGCGCCTCTCACCGCCTGAGGACCTGCCGTACCGGCGTTACCCGCCGGTACCGTCCTTCGGTATGCCGGACGACGCCGCCTCCGCGCGGGCCGAACGGAAGCGTGACCGGCCCTGGGTGATGCGCACCTACGCTGGTCATTCCAGCGCCACGGCCAGCAACGCGCTGTACCAAACCAATCTGGCCAAGGGTCAGACCGGCCTCTCCGTGGCCTTCGACCTGCCGACCCAGACCGGCTACGACCCGGACCATGCGCTCGCCCGCGGCGAGGTGGGCAAGGTCGGTGTCCCGGTGAGCCATGTCGGCGACGTGCGGACGCTCTTCGCCGGTATCCCGCTGGCCGAGATGAACACGTCGATGACCATCAACGCGACGGCGATGTGGCTGCTGGCGCTGTACCAGGCGGTCGCCGAGGAGCAGGGTGCCCGGGTGGCGGACCTGGCCGGGACGACCCAGAACGACATCATCAAGGAGTATCTGTCGCGGGGAACCTACGTGTTCCCGCCCGGTCCGTCGCTGCGGCTGGTCACCGACATGGTCGCCTACACCGTCCGGGAGATGCCGCGCTGGAACCCGATCAACGTGTGCAGCTACCACCTCCAAGAAGCCGGTGCGACGCCGATTCAGGAGATCGCGTACGCGCTGTCGACCGCCGTAGCAGTGCTCGACGCGGTTCGTGACTCGGGGCAGGTCGACCCGGCGAACTTCGGCCAGGTCGTCGGCCGGATCTCCTTCTTCGTCAACGCCGGGGTCCGGTTCGTCGAGGAGATGTGCAAGATGCGGGCCTTCGCGCAGCTCTGGGACGAGCTCACAGCGACCCGCTACGGCGTCACTGACCCCAGGCAGCGCCGGTTCCGCTACGGCGTCCAGGTCAACTCCCTCGGCCTGACCGAGGCGCAGCCGGAGAACAATGTGCAGCGCATTGTGCTGGAGATGCTGGCGGTGACGCTCTCGCGGGACGCGCGCGCCCGGGCGGTGCAGCTTCCGGCGTGGAACGAGGCGCTCGGTCTGCCGCGACCGTGGGACCAGCAGTGGTCGCTGCGGCTGCAGCAGGTGCTGGCCTACGAGTCGGACCTGCTCGACTACGACGACCTGTTCACCGGCTCCGTGGTCGTGGAGGCCAAGGTTGCCGAGCTCGTCGACGGCGTGCGTACCGAGATGTCCCGGGTCGAAGCGCTCGGTGGGGCGGTGGCGGCGGTCGAGTCCGGGTACCTGAAGTCCGCCCTGGTCGCCTCGCACGCCGCCCGCCGAGCGCGCATCGAGTCAGGCGAGGAGGTCGTCATTGGCCTCAACCGGTTCACCACGACGGAGCCAAGCCCGCTAACCGCCGACCTCGGCAACGCGATCCAGACCGTTGACCCCAACGTCGAGCAGGCCGCCGCCGAGGCGGTCAGGCGGTGGCGGGAGGACCGCGACGCCGACCCGGACCGACGTATGCGTGCGGAGCGGGCGGTGGAGCGGCTGCGGGCCGACGCGCATACCGGCACGAACCTCATGCCCGCGACCCTGGACTGTGCCCGCGCCGGCCTCACCACGGGGGAGTGGACCGGGGTGCTGCGGGAGGTGTTCGGCGAGTATCGGGCACCGACCGGGGTCTCGTCGACGGTCGGGCCGGGCGAGCCGTCCCCGGACCTGGCCGAGGTACGGGAGTCGGTCGCCAGGACGGGCGAGGAGCTCGGTCGGCGGCTGCGGGTGCTGGTTGGGAAGCCCGGCCTGGACGGCCACAGCAACGGTGCCGAGCAGATCGCCGTCCGAGCCCGGGACGCCGGGTTCGAGGTGGTCTACCAGGGGATCCGGCTCACCCCGGCGGAGATCGTGGCCGCCGCGATCGCGGAGGACGTCCACCTGGTCGGCCTTTCCCTCCTGTCCGGGTCGCATCAGGCGCTGGTCCCTGACGTCCTGAGCGGGCTGCACGAAGCGGGCCTCGACGACGTCCCCGTGGTGGTCGGCGGAATCATTCCCGAGTCGGACGCGGCGGGATTGCGGGAGCTAGGCGTGGCTGCGGTCTTCACGCCCAAGGACTTCGCGATCACCGACATCATGGCCCAGTTCGTCCGGCTGATCCGGGCGGCGCACCGCCTGGACGAGGCTGCGGCTGGGACTGCGACCCCGACAACCTCCCGCGCACTTCTCCGCACGTCATGACTTGTGGGCGGCCGATGTCAGAAATGTCGGGTGATTTCTCATCAGCTGCGGGATTGTTGGGGACGGGGGCGACGGGCTCGGACGTCAGCCGATGCCGGTCGCGGACTCGCGGCGAGCGTCGGCCGCGGCGCCGAGGGTGCCGTCGTCCCGCCGGTAGGCAGCGGCCACGCCGCCGAAGAACATCGAGTGTCGCGGGTGGACGACCGCCTCCAGTCCGGTCGCCTGCACGCCTGACACTAGTTCGTCGTCGTCCTCCACTTGGACTACGGCGACCGGCTCGTCGACCGGAAGGACGGTCACGTCCCCGGCGTCCGCCGCCGCGGCGCTCGGGTCGGTGAAGTCTCCGCGGTACGTCACGTGGATGCGAGGCCGGTCGATCGCCTCAGCGAGGTCCAGTCCGTCCAGGCAGAACCGGCCGAGGACCTGCATGAGGGCCGTGGTGATCCGGTCGGCTCCGGGAGAGCCGATGGCCAGCACGGCGTCGACACCGGACGGCTCGCTGGTCGCCCGCCCGACGGTCGGGGACATGTTGGACGCCAGCCGGGTACCCGGCTCCAGCACGTGCAGTCCCAGGCGGTTGAGCTCCGGCTCGCCCAGGCAGTTGTTGAGCATCAGTCCGGTTCCCGGCACGGTCGCGCCCGAGCCGTATCCCGCAGACGCCGTGATGGCGCACGCGGTTCCGGCCGCGTCGACGACCGACACGTGCGCCGTCGACCCGGACGTCGGCAGGCCGATCAACCCGTGTCGTTCGACAAGGGCCAGGAGGTCGTAGCCGTCCTTCTCGAGGTCGCGGGAGAAGTCGTGGACGCGCAACCGGTGCCCGAGCACGCGCTGCTGGATCTCGAGGACATCGGCCAGGTCTATCCGGCCGCGCCGGACCAGCTCGCCGAGCATCACCGCGAGCACCGGTCCGCCGATCGAGGGCGGTGCGTTGGTCGCGAGGTCCCACGCCCCGGCTCGCAGCCGCAGTGGCTCGCGCACAATGGGCTGGTATGCGGCGAGGTCCGCCTTGGTGACCAGGCCTCCGCGCGTCTGCTGGTCGACGGCGAGACTCCGGGCCAGGTCACCCGTGTAGAGGTCGCTGGCGCCCGCGTCGCCGAGGCGGTCGAGCGCGTCGGCGAGATGGGGATCGACGATCTTCTCGCCGGCCAGCCGCGGCTCGCCGCCCGGGTGCAGGAGCAGCGCCGCGGTCTCGGGGTCCCAGGCGAAGAGCGTGTCCCCGGTGATCGCCAGGTAGCTCGCGGCGGCGGCGCCGAGAGGGAAGCCCTGTCGCGCCGCCGCGGCCGCCGGCGCGACGACCTCGCGCCAGGGCACCCGACCGTGCCGCTCGTGGGCGAGCCCTAGCCCGCTCAGCGCGCCGGGCGTGGCGACGCTGCCCGGACCCGCATACACAGTGATGCCGCCCCCGTACGAGAGGGCGAACTCCACGAGCCCCGCACCGAACCGCTCGACCGGCAGCCCGCGTCCGGGCATCTCGACGTTGCCGTCGATGAGCTCGGGTCGCCCGTCGTGCGGCCAGACCGCGACGAACCCGCCGCCGAGCGGCGAGACCACGCCCGGTTCGGTGCACATCGCGACGAGCATCGCGGCGACGGCGGCGTCGACGGCCGTGCCTCCGGCCTGGACGACGTCGAGACCCGCTCGGACGGCCAGAGCGTTCGGCGCAGCGACGGCGGCGGTCACGGCGACGATTCTGCCGTGTGTCGGAGGTCCGCGGTTTGCTTGGTGCTCATGAAGGAGACGGCCGAGGAGCTGGCGGCGATGCAGACCCTGCTCGATCGCTCGTACGGCGGAGCGAGCGACCACTTGCGGGGGATCATCGACGACCAACGCACCCTCTCGGCGCGGGAGATCGCCGGGTTGATGACTGGTATGCGGGTGGTGAGCTTCGCGACGGTGACCGCCCGTGGTGAGCCTCGGGTCAGTGCGCTCGACGGCCACTTCCTGCACGGGCACTGGACGTTGAGCACCCTGCGGAGCTCGCCCAAGGGCCGGCAGCTGCTGGCTCGTCCGGCGGTCAGTGCGGCGTGCATCGAGGGCGAGGAGGTCGCGGTCTTCACTCATGGTGTCGCCGAAGTGCTCGAGGGCGACGAGCTGGCCGAGGTGGAGGCCCACTGGACGGCCCATTACGGTTCCTCGCCGCTGTCGTGGGGCGACGTGGTCCTGTTCCGGCTCCAACCGACGTGGATGGTCGGGTACGTGGCCAACCGTCCGGAGGTGCTCGCCCGGCGAGGGGTGCCGGAGGAGCCGCGCCCGCTCGCCGTACGGTGAGGAGGTGAGCGACCTCCAGTGCCCCGCCCGCATCCTCGTCGCGCGGCACGGGGAGGCGATGTACGCCGACCCGAGCGTCCTCAGCGACGAGGGTGGTTGGCTTACCGAGCTGGGCAGAGACCAGGCGGGTAACCTTGGCGACCGGTTGCGCGACGAGCGGGTCGCGGCGGTGTACGCCAGCCGCCTGTCGCGCGCGCAGGAGACCGGCGCGATCGTCGGCGGCCGCCTTGGACTGACCCCCTCGACGGTCGACGGCGTGCAGGAGTTCGCGGTCGGGTCGCTGGCCGGGAAGCCGGCAGCGGGGCCGAAGTCGCGTGAGGTGTTCCTCGCCTGGATCAGCGGTGATCTCGACCGCCGCTGGCCCGGTGCGGAGACCGGGACCGAGGTCGTGGCCCGATTCGTCGAGGCGGTCGACGCGCTCGCCGATCGGCATCGCGGCGAGACCGTCGTTGTCGTGAGCCACGGCGGCGTCATGACCCTCGCCATCCCCAACACCACGACCAATACGCCGCAGGACCTCACTCGACAGGCCGACATCCCCAACTGCGGGGTCGCCGAGCTGGAGGTCGACGCGGACGGGTGGAGATTGGTCGGTGCCTGGCCGGGAAAGAGCTTCGAGCTCCACGACCTCGACGTGGGCACCCCAGGCGCCGGAGACTAGACCCCGATCGGGCCGCCCTCGGCGTCGCGGATCGCGTCCAGCAGAGCGGCAAACGCCTCGACGTTGCCCATCGCGTCGTTGACCGGATTGTGGTCGTGCGGGGTCCGGCGCAGCCGCTTCCACTCCTGGGTGCGCCGGAAGTCGCGGTGCAGCCCGGCGTAGAAGTCGGCGATCCGCCGTCCGGAGTGACCGAACGGATTCCGCCCGAGCGTGACGTCGAACCCGTAGTTGATCCACTGGAAGTCGTAAGCCGGGTTGTCGCTGACGAACACCGGCTGGCGGCCCTCCGAGAGCCGCGCGAGCCAGGCGTCGAACCGGGTGAAGACGTCGACCGCGTCGTGCTGGCCGCCGGTGATCCGCGACGTCGCCGGATGGTCGGGATCCGGTTCGCTGTCCCACAGGACGCCGTGAAAGGTCTCGCGTGACGAGAAGTCTACGGCGCCGAACTCGGTCAGAACCCCGCTGGCCGGCGACCGGCCGGTCGCCTCGCAGTCCACGAAGACGAGCCCCATCAGAAGAGGCGGGCCTCGACGTCGTCGATACCACGCAGGGCGTCATAGTCCAGCACCACGCAGCGAATTCCCCTGTCCTCAGCCAGGACTCGGGCCTGCGGCTTGATCTCCTGGGCGGCGAAGATCCCGGCTACTGGGGCCAGGTGGGGATCGCGGTTCATCAGCTCGAGGTACCGGGTCAGCTGCTCGACGCCGTCGATCTCGCCTCGACGCTTGATCTCGATGGCGACGTGTTGACGGGCATGGTCGCGGGCCAGGATGTCCACCGGCCCGATCGCCGTCATGTGCTCGCGCCGCACCAGGCTCCACCCGTGCCCGAGAGTGTGGATGTGCTCGGCCAGCAGCCGCTGGAGATGCGCCTCGACGCCATCCTTGACCAGGCCGGGATCGACCCCGAGGTCGTGGTGCGAGTCGTGGAGAACCTCGTGCAGGCATACCCGCAGCTGGTCAGCAGTCTTGGCGTGCTGGACGACCCACACTGCCGTCACGCCGTTCGCCTGATCTTCCGGCGTGGGCGCCACCTCGACCATGGCGCACGGCGGGGACATCCAGTTCAGCGGTTTGTACGACCCTCCGTCGCTGTGAACGAGGACCGACCCGTCCGCCTTGACCACGAGCAGGCGGGTGGCCAGTGGGAGGTGCGCCGTCAGCCGGCCGTCATAGTCGACGCTGCACCGGGCGATGACGAGACGCACCGGGGCAGCCTAGCGAGGCCCGGCCCGAGTGTGACCACCGTCGCGTCCCCCTTCGCTACCGGCCGGTAGCCCCGGCTGACACCCTGGGGCATGGCCCGAGACACCATGCCCGTCGGCGTCGTCGGACTGGGCACGATGGGGTCGGGCATCGTCGAGGTCCTCGCCCGAAACGGGCTGCCCGTCACCGGCGTCGAGGTCGACGAGGCTGGCGTCGCACGCGGTCGCCAGGCGCTCGAGCACTCCACGGCTCGGGCGGTCGCCCGGGGCAAGATCTCCGAGACGGAGTGCATCGCTCTGCATCGGCGGGTGGAGTACGCGACGTCGCTCGATGCCGTCGCCGGCTGTGGACTGGTCGTCGAAGCAGTGCCCGAGCACTTGGACCTCAAGAGGGAGATCTTCGCCGCGCTGGACCGGATCGTCGCGCCGGACGCGCTCCTCGCGACGAACACCTCATCTCTCGCGGTCACCGAGATCGCCGTCGCCACCACCAACCCGCGCCGCGTCGTCGGGCTACACTTCTTCAACCCGGCCCCGGTGCTCTCGTTCGTCGAGGTGATCCGAACCGTGGTCACCGACGACGGCGTCGTCGACGACGTCGTGTCGCTCGCCCGGCAGCTCGGCAAGCAGCCGGTCGTCGTCGGCGACAAGGCCGGGTTCATCGCCAACGCGCTCCTCTTCGGCTACCTCAACCACGCGGTGTCGATGTACGAGACTCGGTACGCGTCGCGGGAGGACATCGACGCGGCGATGAGGCTGGGCTGCGGGCTGCCGATGGGACCGCTGGCCCTGATGGACCTCATCGGGCTCGACACGGCGTACGAGATCCTCGACACGATGTACCGGCAGGGCCGCGACCGCCTGCACGCGCCGAGTCCGCTGATCAAGCACATGGTCTCGGCGGGTCTTCGAGGCCGCAAGACCGGCCGGGGCTTCTACACGTATGCGTCGCCGGGCTCCTCGCGGGTGGTGCAGGACGCGCTGACGCCGAGTTCCATTGGTGCTCTGGGCGATTCGGTGCGCCCGATCTCCCGGGTGGGCGTAGTCGGGTCGGGGACGATGGCCATCGGGATCGTCGAGGTGTTTGCCAAGGCCGGGCACCCCGTGACCGTCGTGGCGCGGTCGTCGGAGAAGGCGGATGACACGGTTTCGGCCGTGTCGCGCTCGCTGGCGCGGGCCGTCGAGAAGGGACGGTTGACGCATACCGACGCGGCGTCCGCCCTCGAGCGAGTGACTCCGTCGACATCGGTGGACGACCTCGCCGAGGTGGACCTCGTCGTCGAGGCCGTCGTCGAGGAGCTCGAGGCGAAGCAGGAGCTGTTCCGGACGCTGGACAAGGTGTGCCGGCCAGGGGCGGTGCTGGCGACGACGACGTCGTCGCTGCCCGTCATCGAGCTCGCCGCCGTGACGTCGCGGCCGGAGGACGTGGTCGGAATGCATTTCTTCAACCCGGCCTCGGTCATGAAGCTGGTCGAGGTCGTGTCGACGGTGTCGACGGCGCCGGAGGTCTCGGCGACCGTCGTCGGGCTGTGCTCCTCGCTCGGCAAGCATCCGGTGTCCTGCGCGGACCGATCAGGGTTTCTTGTCAACGCGCTCGTGTTTCCCTACCTCAACGACGCCGTGCGGATGCTGGAGGCGCACTACGCGACGGCGGACGACATCGACACGGCGATGAAGACGGGTTGCGGGTATCCGATGGGACCGTTCGAGCTGCTCGACGTCGTCGGGCTCGACGTGTCGCTCGCCATCCAGCGCGAGCTCTACCTCGAGTTCCGGGAACCCGGGTACGCGCCGGCTCCGCTGCTCGAGCACCTGGTCACGGCCGGATACCTGGGCCGCAAGACCGGCCGCGGATTCCGAAAGTACTCGTAATTCTCGTGCCGTGAGATTCTCGTGCCTTGAGATTCTCGTGCCTTGAGCCACCGTGGGAACAACGTGACTCTCTAGCGTCACCTTGTTCCCACAATGAGTGGCGTCGCTCGCTCCGGGCGCACTCTGTGGATAAGCATCGGCCGCGCAGCCACGGCTTCACGATCGTGGGACGGTGACGGATCTCCGCGCGTTCGGTCCCGTACTCGGTGGCCCTCCGACACCGACGGACCTGGCCACGCTGAGACTTGTCGTCGACCAGCAGCGCGGACTCGTCACCCGGCAGCAGTGCCTCGCGGCTGGCATCACGTACCGGGCGGTGCGCCATCGGCCCGACACCGGACGGTGGACCCGCGTGCGCCATGGGGTGTATCTCACGGTTCCCGGCCGAGAGGGTGGTGGTGGCAAGCGACGTCCGCGTTGCTCAGCGTGGGCTCGGGAGCGGCCTGGGCCTTCGGGACCGCGCAGTTTGCGCACGGACTGATGCGAACAGCCCCGACGACGGTTGAGCTCGTGGTCGACGCCGCGATCCACGTCCGGCCCGGCCTCGGAATACGAGTCCATCGGAGCCGG
Source organism: Actinomycetota bacterium (assembly GCA_046731055.1). GTDB lineage: Bacteria > Actinomycetota > Actinomycetes > Actinomycetales > Dermatophilaceae > Lapillicoccus. The sequence goes on from JBKPKI010000054.1 coordinate 14,067, forward strand.
TACGCCGACCAACGCGTTGACGAACTCCACTGGCCGTGGCGCACCAGGTTCGAGGAGACGGTTCTCGATCTCGCCGAGCGGGGAAGTACCGACGAGGTCCTGGCTCTCCTCGGACGTGCATTTTTTCGAGGGCAGACAACCGAGGCGACGCTGCGGTCGCTCCTGGAGAACCGAGCTCGGCACCGCCGGCGGCGGCTTCTCACCGATGTGCTGGCCGATGTCGCAGACGGTGCGCAGAGCGCCATGGAGGTGCGGTTCCTCCAGGACGTGGAGCGCGCGCACGGTCTTCCGCGCGGCCGACGTCAGGCTCCGAGCGTCGCGGGCCGACTGCGGCTGCACGACGTCGCCTACGACGAGCAGCGGGTGCTCGTCGAGCTGGACGGCCGGCTGGGACACGTCGGTGAGGGACGGATATCTGACGGCCGGCGAGACCGACGCAGCGCGGGACAGGGTTGGCTCACCCTGCGCGCCTTCTGGATCGACGTGGCTGGGACCCCTGCCAGACAGCTGGCGAGGTGGCCGAGGTCTTGAAGGACCGAGGGTGGCGAGGCAGCCCGGTTCGGTGCCGTCGCCAGGGCTGCACCATGCAACGTGGGGATGAGATGACCCCGGAGCGTCACCTTCTTCCCACGATCTAGCCGAAGGAGCGCCGAACGGACGGGTCGGGGCGGGTGGTCGGGCACCCGCATACGATCGCTGGGTGACGGAACGGACCGGCCGCAGCATGCCGCTCTGGCTCCGCCGGACCGTCACCACCGTGGTGACGATCGCGGCCGTCGTCGTCACCGTCGTCGTCGGCCTCAGCTTCCTGCCGTTCTCGCCGCCCGTGGCCACAAGCCCCGGCGCGCTAACCCCCGAGCAGGCGGAAGCCGGCTACGCGCAGCTGGTCGCCAAGGATCGCGCCGATCCCACCTTGCTTCCCGAGTGCGTCTCCCTCGACGTCCGCCCCACCGTGCCGCAGCAGGGGGTGATCCTGCTCTTCCACGACTACACGAGCTGTCCTAACCAGTTCGCCGCCCTCGCAGACCGGCTCGCCGCGGCCGGCTTCCGCGTCCTCGTTCCCCGCTGGCCCGAGCACGGTGTCGCCAATACCACCGCTGAGCCCGACCCGGTCGGCGCGCAGGATGTGGCGGACTTCGGAATGCGGACGACCGCCATCGCCCTCGGGCTCGACAAGCGCACCGTCGTCGGAGGCTTCTCGGGCGGCGCCACGCTGGCGCTCTGGGCCGCCGAGCACAACGCCGGCGTCCAGCGGGTCGTCGCGCTGGCGCCGTTCCTTGGTCCGGTCGCGGTTCCGCCCGTGCTCGCCCATGCGACCGCCAACGGCATGCGCCTGCTGCCCAGCGTGGATGTCTGGTGGGACGTCTCGCGCAAGGAGGAGAGCCAGGCTCCCCGGTACCACTACGCGAAGTTCGCCACCCGCACCCTCTCCGGGCTGATGACCCTCGGCTCGACGCTCGGCGCCACCCGCACCAGTGCCTACGTCGTCCATGTCGTCAACCCCGCGGACGCCTCGGGCGACCCTGAGGCGGTTCGCTCACTCGTCGGCCGGCAGCGCGACGCGGGCAACCGCGTGACGGTCTACGAGCTGCCCCCGTCGCTCCGGGCGCCCCACGAGTATCTGGATCCCGAGGACCCCCAGAACAAGACCGAGGAGACGTTTCCCGCACTCGTCGAGATCCTCACCACGGGCACGACCAGCCGGTTCACGGCGAGCTGACGCGTTGCATACCGAAGCCTCGGTCAGATGCCGAGGGCCTTGGCGAACATCGGCCACGCGTTGTGGAGCTCGCGCTGAACAACGGTCTGCCCTCGAGCTTCGCCGCCAGGTCGTAGGGGTGTGGGCGGCCCAGATGTCGGCGTCGCTGTCGGGGTTTCCCCAGAGCGCCTCCGGGTCTTCACCTTGGGAGAGCAGCAGCTCCTGGTAGCCGTGAGGACGGCGAACCACGACCCTTCCGACCGTGCCCCATGGCCGCAGCATGCGACAAACCCGGGACAATGCACCCATGCCGCGTGCCAACCGTCGCCGCACCGACCACCGCCCGCTCGCGGCGGACGGCGTCGGTGAGACGACGACCGAGCGGTATGCGGGTTCGCTCTGGACCGTGCGCCGGGTCAGCGGTGTCCGCGCGTCCCGGGCCTACCGCTGCCCCGGCTGTCAGCAAGAGATCACCGTCGGCACGCCGCACGTGGTCGTCTGGCCGGCCGACGGCGTCGGAGGGCTGGGCGATCGCCGGCACTGGCATACCGGCTGCTGGTCGCGACGGGACGCGCGCCCGGCCGGCAACGCCTACCGCTGAACCCGCGTCGGTAACCTGCGCACCATGAGCCGCGACCCCGACGAGATCCGGGCCAGCTCGATCCTTCCCGCGCGCCGCCGCGACGTCGTCCTCCACACCGCCGACCGCCTCCGGCTCGTCGGCGAGCTGGCGTTGCCGGTCGACCGCGAACCGGTCGCCACTCTCGTCACGCTGCATCCGCTGCCGACCCACGGCGGGTTCATGGACAGCCACCTGTACAAGAAGGCGGCATACCGGTTGCCGGCGCTGGCCGACCTTGCGGTCCTGCGCTTCAACCTTCGCGGGGTGACGTCGCCGCGAGGCACCTCGGAGGGCGAGTTCGGCCACGGCGAGCGCGAACGGTTCGACGTCGCCGCCGCGATCGAGTACGCCGAGTTCCACGAGGAGCCGGAGCTGCCGCACCGGTGGCTGGTCGGATGGTCGTTCGGGACCGACCTCGCGCTGATGTACGGAAACGACCCCTCCGTCGAGGGAGCCATCCTGCTGAGCCCGCCGTTGCGGTACTCCACGCCGGAAGACCTTGCTAGCTGGGCGGATTCGAACAAGCCTCTCGTTGCGCTCGTCCCCGAGTTCGACGACTACCTGCGACCCGCGGAGGCGAAGGAGCGGTTCGCCGCGCTGCCACAGGCGGAGGTGGTCGCTGTCGACGGCGCGAAGCACCTGTGGGTCGGCGAGCCGTACGTGCGGCGGGTCCACGAGGAGATCGTCCGGCGGGTCAACCCTTCCGCACTGCCCTTGCTCACCACCTGGCCGGCGGCCGAGCAGCAGCACGAGCCGTCACCCGCGGCGCGGCGCGGCTGACGACCACTACCAGGAGCTGAGCAGCGGCGCGCCCTCGACGAACCCGGCGGTGCTCTGCAGGCCCACCACCGCGCGCTCGTGGAACTCCTCGACGGTGCGCGCCCCCGCGTACGTGAAGGCCGACCGCACACCGGCCGTGATCGTGTCGAGCAGGTCCTCGACGCTCGGCCGCGCCGGGTCGACGAACATCCGGGCGCTGGAGATCCCTTCCTCGAAGAGCGCCTTGCGGGCCCGGTCGTAGGGAGACTCGGTCGCGGTGCGGGTGCGGACCGCGCGCGAGGAGGCCATGCCGAAGGACTCCTTGTATGCGCGTCCGTCCGGCGTGGTCTGGAGGTCACCGGGGGACTCGAGCGTGCCGGCGAACCATGAGCCGATCATGACGTTGGAGGCGCCGGCAGCCAGAGCGAGAGCGACGTCGCGCGGATGGCGTATCCCGCCGTCGGCCCAGACGTGGGCGCCGACGTCGCGGGCGGCGGTCGCACACTCGAGCACTGCCGAGAACTGCGGCCGCCCGACGCCGGTCATCATCCGGGTGGTGCACATCGCTCCTGGACCGACCCCGACCTTGATGATGTCCGCACCGGCGTCGACCAGGTCTCGAACCCCTTGCGCCGCAACAACATTGCCGGCACAGAGCGGTACGTCGAGGCCGAGGTCGCGGACGGCGCGAAGGGTCTCGAGCATCTTCTCCTGATGCCCGTGCGCGGTGTCGATGACGAGAAGGTCGATGCCGGCCGACACCAGCTCCTTGGCGCGACCGGCGATGTCGCGGTTGATGCCCACGGCGGCCGCGACCCGCAGCCGGTCTTGGGCGTCGACGTTGGGCGAGTAGACGGTGGCGCGCAAGGCGCCTTGCCGGGTGAGGATTCCGACCAGCCGCCCCTGGGCATCGACAGCGGGAGCGATCCGGTGGCGAGCGTCGCCGAGCTGCCCGAACGCATCCTCGGCCGACTCGTCGGCGCCGATCGTGACGACGTCGCGGCTCATGACGTCACGCACCTGCGTGAACCGGTCCACACCGGTCAGGTCCGACTCCGTGACGAGGCCGATGGGATGGTGGCCGTCGTCCACGACCACGGCGGCCCCGTGGGCGCGCTTCTGGAGCAACGTCAGCGTGCCGCCTACCGTTTCGGTGGGTTCGACCGTGATGGCCGTGTCGTGGACCAGGTGCCGTGACTTCACGAACGAGACGACGTCGGCGACCACGTTGGTCGGGATGTCCTGGGGAATGACGCTGAGACCGCCCCGCCTGGCCACCGTCTCGGCCATCCGCCGTCCGGAGACCGCGGTCATGTTGGCGACGACGATCGGAATCGTGTTGCCGGAGCCGTCGGAGCAGGAGAGGTCGACGTCCATGCGGGAGCTGACCGACGAGCGCGCTGGAACCATGAAGACGTCGTCGTAGGTCAGGTCGAACGTCGGCTCGAGGCCGTTGAGGAACCGCACGGAACGAGGCTATCGGCGTGCCGCTACCCGGACCGAACTCAGATGTTGCCGGGTTCTGGGCCGCCGGTGTCGTGGAAGCTGGAAACATCTGAGTCCGGTCGGGAGGAGGCCGGAAGCATCTGAGTCCGGTCCGGGCACGGTCAGACCCGGCGTTGGCGGGGGACCAGCACCTCGTCGTAGAGCAGCAACAAACCGGCCGCGGCCGGGATGGCCAGCAGGGCGCCGAGCATCCCGAGCAGCGTCCCGCCGATGAGGGCCGCGACGATGGTGACCGCACCGGGTACCGACACCGTCCGCTGCATGATGCGGGGCGCGACGAGGTAGTTCTCGGTCTGCTGGTAGACGACGAAGTAGACGAGCGCGATGACCGCCTTCTTCGGGTCGTCGAAGAGGGCGACCACGGCGACGAGCACCGCCCCCAGCGTCGCGCCGACCATGGGAACCAGCCCGAGGAACCCGACCGCCACCGCGAGGACCGCCGCATACTCGATCCCGACGATCGACATCATGATCCATGCGCAGAACGCGTTGACCGCCGCGACGACGACCTGTCCGATCGCGTACGAGCCGACCCGCCGCATGATCTCCTCCGACAGCGAGATGACCCGCGGCCGGCGGCTGGCCGGCACGACCGCATACACGGCCTGCTTGAGCGTCGGGAGGGACGAGAGGAAGTAGAGGGTAAGGACCAGCACGGTCAGCGTCGAGAACACGCCCTCGGCCACGACCCGCCCGGCGCCGAGGACGCCGCCGGCCACCTGGGACATGAAGTCGCCGTCGGTAAGCCTCTTGTCGACCTCCTCCTGCACCTTCTCGACGACGTGGTAGTGCTGGTCGAGGTCCTGGACCCGCGGGTTGCGAAGGACCTCGTTGACGTAGAGCGGCGCGTTCTGGGCGAGCTCGGCCGCCTGCTGCGCCACGGGCGGTACGACGACGAAGCCGAGCAGCACGAAGACGCCGACGACCATCGCAAACACCGCCGCCACCGCGCCACCGCGACGCAGCCCACGCCGCACGAGGAGCTCGACGACCGGGTTCAGCGACAGGGTGAGGAAGACGGCGACGGTCAGGAGGGTCAGGACGGTCCCGAGTGATGACACGGCCTGCCAGAGCCCGTAAGCGGCGAGGACCCCGATCGCGCCCACGAAGCCCACGTAGAACGGCGACTGCCGATTGAGCGGCCGCCCGGCCTGTCCGAACGGTCGCCGCGGCGGTTCCGGCTCAGTGTCCTGCCGTGGCAACGTGTCCGCCAGCAGGGAGTGGGTCAGCTGCTCGTCCTCGGTCGAGAGCTCCTCGTCGAACGACAGCAGCGGCCGGCGCCGGCTGGCCGTTGCCCGCTCACGCTCGGCGACGAAGCGGGCCCGAAGCGCGCGCTCGCGCTGCCGCAGGTCCCGAAGCCGGCCGCGAAGGTCGACCATGACCCGACGCTAGCCGCGCGTCAAGCCGCCTCCGGGGAGGCAGGGCCGTCACACGTTGCGGAACCAGGTCAGCTCGGTCGCGTACAGCTCCCGCTTCTCCGGGTCGGTGACGCCGTGGCCCTCTGCGGGGGCGAGGGTGAGGACGCCGACCTTGCCCTGGTGCAGGTTCTTGTGGACGTCGTATGCGGCCTGGCCCACTTGCTCGATCGGGTACGTGCGGCTCAGCGTCGGGTGGATGAGCCCGCGGTCGACCAGGTCGTTGGCCTCCCAGGCCTCCCGGTAGTTGGCGAAGTGGGAGCCGATGATCCGCTTGAGGTTCATCCACAGGTACCGGTTGTCGTACTCGTGCAGGTAGCCCGACGTCGACGCGCAGGTCACGATCGTGCCGCCCTTGCGCGCGACGAACACGCTGGCACCGAAGGTCTCCCGACCGGGGTGCTCCACGACGATGTCGGGGTCACGGCCGCCGGTCAGGGAGCGGATCCTCGCGCCGAACCGGCGCCACTCGGACTGGTCCTGGATGTCCTCGGGCCCGTTCCCGGTCCAGAACACGTAGCCCTCACCGGTGGCCGCCGACCGGTCGATCACCAGCTCGGCGCCCATCCGACGGCAGATTGCCGCCTTGTCGGGGCTGGACACGACACAGACCGGGGTGGCGCCGCCGGCCAGCGCCATCTGCGTCGCGTACGAACCGAGCCCGCCGCTGGCCCCCCAGATGAGGACGACGTCGCCCAGCTTCATCCCCGCTCCGTTGCGCGAGACCAGCTGCCGGTATGCGGTGCTGTTCACCAGTCCGGGACACGCGGCCTCCTCCCAGGTCAGATGGGCCGGCTTGGGCATCAGCTGGTTGGTCTTGACGACGGCCAGCTCGGCGAGGCCGCCGAAGTTGGTCTCGAACCCCCAGATCCGCTGCTCCGGATCGAGCATCGTGTCGTTGTGACCGTCGGCCGACTCCAGCTCCACGGACAGGCAGTGGGCGACGACCTCCTGGCCCGGCCGCCACAGGTGCACCCCCGGTCCGGTCCTCAGTACGACGCCCGCCAGGTCGGACCCGACGACGTGGTACGGCAGGTCGTGCCGCCTGGTCTCAGCGGAGAGCCGGCCGTAGCGCTCCAGGAACCGGAACGTCGAGATCGGCTCGAAGATCGACGTCCACACTGTGTTGTAGTTGATGGCGCTGGCCATCACCGCGACCAGCGCCTCGCCCGGCGCGAGCTCGGGGACCGGGACGTCGTCGACGTGCAGCGACTTGCGCGGGTCCTTGTCGGCGTGCGCCATCGCCTCAAAGAGGTTCTCCTCGTCCCGGTGCACCGTGACGGCGCGGTAGGACTCCGGTACCGCCAGCGCCTGCCACGCGGCCGGGTCGCGCTCTCCGGCCATGATCGCCTCACGGATCTCGTCCATGGGAGCGCGGCTCCTGTTCCTCGGCGGAAGGTTGCCCGACCGTACTGGCGGGTAGCCATGGCAGTCCGGACATGAGACGGCCGTCACGCGGTGACCTGGCTCACCCGGATCGTCTATGCCGCACGGCCACCGCAGGCTGGTAGTCCTGCGAGCCGGTGCCGTATTCGGACATGTCCGAGGTGTTGTCGGGCTTCGGGGCGATCCGACCCCGGTTGCTCGGACGTGTCCTACTTGTCGTCTTTGTCCTTCAGTCCTGGAGCACGCCCTCACGGCGGGCGATCGCGGCGGCCTCGGTGCGCCCGGCCGCCCCGAGCTTGGCGAGGATGTTGGAGACGTGGACGCTCACCGTCTTGGTGCTGATGAACAGCTGGCGCCCAATCTCACCGTTGGTGCGGCCCTGCGCGACGAGGGCGAGGATCTCCTGTTCGCGAGCCGTGAGGGCAACCAGCGTCGTGGCGTGTTCCTCGCGACCCCCCGTCGAGCGGCCCGCGACGGTACGCAGCTCGGCCAGCAGCG
>JBKPKI010000055.1:0-4304 GCA_046731055.1 Actinomycetota bacterium
GGATTCGTTAGCCCGCACCGTGACGAGCACCGCCCGACTTTCCGCGCGTTGAGGTGGATGCGCGGACCCCATTCTGTTGCGAGGGAGTTGGGGTTTTCCGGCTGCGCCAATGAGTCAGGATGCGACATTGATCAGCACGCCGATGAGGCGCCGGTTGAAGGTCGAGGTCAGTCGTTCTGCGGGGGCGTGCCGTACTCGTCGGTGAGATCGGTAGGACCGAGGGATCCCGGCGTCTTCGGCCGGATGCGGTAGCGGAGTATCAGGAAGGGCAGCCCGAATACCCAGAACGCATGCGCTGCCCGCAGCTGGTCGTCCTCGATGTACACGTCCAGGCGCTCCGCGAACCCGTGGACCGCCGCTGCGGTCAGCTCCCCGGTCGCCGGGTCGATGTAGGTCAGGTAGTGACCAGCGTGGGTCTCGTGGGCGCGGCTGGTCAGCGTCAACCCTCCACCGGGGCGCGAGTGCGGCAGGAGCGTGGCGGTGAAACTGGCCTGTGGGAGTGGGAAGCCGACGCTGACGTACCCGCGGCCGTGGTGACGGTAGGTGGTGTAGATGCCGACGTAGATGGGCTCGTCATTGTCGGCGAAGGAGCGGATCCAGCCGCGGACGGTCACCACGTGGTCATCGGCAGGAGTGATCGTGTCGATGCGGCTGCGAACGCCACGCAACGCCTCGCGCTGGTTCATCGGGACACTGGCTTGCCCGAGCGGGCGAGCCACCAGGGTGCGGTAGAGCAGATAGCCGGGACGCACCCAGAGGCGCCATTCCGGGACGATGTCGAGGGTGAATCGTGTGGTGTGCTCGTAAAACTCGCGCACCCGCGGATCCACTCGCGCCGGATCGAAGCCCGGCCCGGCCAGCTGATCGAGTGACGCGAGGATCCCGGTATCTGACGCGTCGGCAACGTACACGCCACCGACGGAGCTTGCCAGTTCCCGCACATACCCGGTCCCGACGTATCGAGAGCGGGACGGCAGTGGGACCACGAACGGCAGATCCTCGGGCGAGACACGCTCAGCCAGCAGGCTCAACTGCGCGTCCCGGAACAGCAGAGCGGACAGACTTCGATACGCCAGGACGGTGCTGCTGGCGACCACCGCCGCCTGCGATGCGGCACGACGTGAGGCGTACCCCCATCCCACCAACACGCCGACCACCGGACCTAACGCCACCTTCTGTGGACGCAGACCGAGCGCGCCGACAAGTCCACCGGTCACCGCTCCGACCGCGACCGGCCCGGCGCCGGTCAGCCGCCCACCCGCCCAACCCAGCGGCGCGGCCAGGGCGGTGCTGACCGCAATCCGCTGCCAGAGTGCGGGAATCTGTCCGGGACGCTGGCGCGCCCGCGCCACCGCCTCGGAGACCGCGAGACCGACGGCCCCGGCCACCGTGCCGGCGACCTTCGTCCAGACGCTCCTGCGGCCGGTCAAGGCGGCGCCCGCCAGCGCGCCGATCACGCCGGAGAAGGCCACCGAGCCGGATCGGCTAGACCGGGCACCCGAAGGGCCTGTCGTCATCCTGGGAATCTATCCGTCAGGCCTCCACGACGACGCGGCCCGTTGGGTCGAGCATCGAGACCCCACAAAGGTCCCTGTTACACCCCCGGACCTCGAAAGACGGGACCCCCGGATGATTCGGAGGGCGCCGAGCGCCGATGTCCCACGCTGTGGTGGATTGGGGCTGGTCAGTAACCGCGATCATCAGGGCACCGAGTTTGGGGTGCTTAGCCCGGATCCGACTATCACCCTTGGCTTTCCGACGCTCCAACTCCCGCCGTGCCGACGCGCCCGCCGTTCCGGATTCGACCCTCTCAGGGCAACGAGGTTAACGACCTCCATCGCCGCCGGCGCCACTGGAGCACTCCGGTCATGACTAACACAGGGGACGGTCTTGCTGGTCCGCTCGTAGATCGCCCCAGCACAAGCGGCTAGTTCGACTCCACTGACTCGGCAGGTGCCGGCATCGCGCAGCCGCATTCGCTTCTCGTCGGCTCCCCCATCCACCCCGTCACCGTACGGCGACGGGAGGCGGTGAGGGTCTCCGCTCCATAATGACGCGGTTGGTTCGCGGTCCACGCTGTCACGGTCGCCACGCTGACATCCCTCGCCGCGTGTTCGACGGGAGCCCAGGCCGTGCGAAACCGGCTCACATTCCGGCCAGCTGAGCCAGCTTCGCCATCCCCGGGCCAACATGCTCCCGGAACCGCTGCCGGGCGGCGGTCACGGCGGGGGAGCGGGCCAGCTCCGGCGGGACGCCGGCCGGGTTCAGCGACACGGTGTCGGCCCACTTCTCGACATCGGGGTGGGAACCGAGGGAGGCCCGAGCTCCGAGCACCTGCTGGCGAGCCCAGTCGGTCGTCGTGTTGGAGAACGGCGCCGGCGGGCAGATGCGGTTCTTCTCCGCGTCGTCCTCGAGCGTGGCTTCGACGTAGCCCGCAAGCGCCGCCCCGAAGCAGGCGAAGGTACTCCGGATCGGCTGCAGCGTGATCGCGTCGTCGCCCCAGATCGGCACCAGCGGCGGATAGCGCAGCCCCGGAGCGGCGCAGTGCACGACCACGGCGTCCGGGGTGATGGCGACGTCACCGTCGGTCAGGACCATCCGCCCCTTCGACACATTCACCACGTGGCCGAGCCGGACCACGCGTTCGATCGTGCGCAGCCCATCCAACTCCCAGTGGGCGAGCGTAGGGACCTTGGCCATGGTGGGCGTCACGGACCGGTCGATCCGCAGCATCAGTCCCGCTTCCTCCATGAGGAAGAACAGGTGGTCCGGTGAGGTCGCCGCCTCCGCCGCCTCCATGATCTCGGCTGCCGTAGTCAGGAACACGACCGGATCCGGCTGGACCGCCGCCCGATTGAGCATCCACGGGTCGCGGGCGCGGGCCCACAGGATCCTCTCGGGATCCACGCCGTTGCCGAGCAGCCAGATGCAGGCGTCGGTTGCCGTCTTGCCCGACCCGACGATCACGTACTCCGACGGCGCCTCGCCAAGGTCGACCAGGTCGTTGACGGCAATCGCGCGAACCCCGTCCGCGACGCCGAACGGCGCTGGGGTGGTCGCCGGGATGCTCGGCGAGAGGTAGCGGGCATCGACCACACGCCGCGTACCACGCACCTCGTAGCGCCGTCCGGACACGTGGGAGACGAACCGGCCCTCGCCCAGGTAGTCGCAGCTGGGATAGAAGGACACCCTGCCGGAGCGAACCAGCCGTTGCTCCATCACCCGGCCGTAGTAGGCGCAGATCTCCGCCGCCGTCGCGCGCTCATGCATACCTGCCTCTGGGCCGTCCTCCTGAAGCCGGTGGTCACCGAGGAGGGTCGAGGCCACGCCGTAGAACGAGGAGGCCTGGTGAAGCCGGACGAACGGGTATGCGTTCAGCCAGTGCCCGCCCACACCGTGCCGGCGGTCGACCATCACCACTCTGACGTCCGCGTGGTCCACCAGGGCGTCCGTGAACGCCATTCCCATCGCGCCGGCGCCCATCACCAGGTAGTCCGCCTCGAGCACCGACAGGGTCACCGGCCCATGTTGAGGGCTCGCAAATGGGCTGGTCAACGGGCCTACCGCGAGACCGCCGTTCGGCGACGCATACTCCTCAGGCCTGGCTGGGTGCCCCGACCTTGCCGGCGGTGCGGAGGATGTCGAGGAGGCCGTACCCGTCCGGCGCGTAGTAGACCGGAACCTCGCGTGGGGGCCTCGAGCTGCGTGGCTGCAGCTCCTCGTTGGAGACGGGCAGTCCGTGCGACAGCACCTGCTCGGTCGCCGTCAGCTGTCGAATCGCGATGACGTCAACCAGCTCCGGCCGGGCCTCGGCGAAGTCCTGGTAGATCTTAGGGTCGTGCTGGCCGTCGTCGCCGATGAGAATCCACCGGACGTTCGGGAAGTCCTTGGCCAGGCGGTCGAGTGACGCCCGCTTGTGCTCCTGGCCGCTGCGGAACCATCCGGTGTTCGTGGGTCCCCAGTCGGTGAGGAGCAAGGGCCCGACCGGATACCCGTGGTTGCGCAGGAACCGGTTCAGGGTGGGGGCGGTGTTCCAGGCGCCGGTCGAGATGTAGACGATCGGTGCGCCGGGGTGCTCGGCGAGCAGCTGGCGGTACATCGGCGCCATGCCCGGCACCACCCTCCGAGCGCCCTCGTGCTTAACGAACGTGTTCCAGGCGGCGATCATCATCCGGGGCAACGACGTGGAGATGACGGTGTCGTCGATGTCGCTGACCAGGCCGGTCGTGACGTCGGGCCCGACGATGAAGACCTCCGACTCGACGTCCTGGGCGCCCTGCGCGGAGAGCTTCACCCGGTGCCAC
>JBKPKI010000056.1:0-23682 GCA_046731055.1 Actinomycetota bacterium
CCGCCGCCTGCCGGCGCCGCAGGGGCGACCGGATCTGCGATGAGAGTGCAAGCTTCAGGCGGTGATCGGCCAGGTGATCGGCCAGGTCACCGGTAAACTCACCTAGTGAGTGGACGAACGCTCACCGATGTCCTGGAGCACCACAGCTTCGCGCACCAGGTTCCAGGCGCCGGCGTCGGTCTGGTGGTGGACGGCGAGGTATATACGGCCTATTCCGGCCTCGCGGACCGGGCCGCCGGTACACCGGTGACGCCGGCGACCCGTTTCGGGATTGGGTCGCTGACCAAGTCCATGGTGGCCTCGGCGTTGGCGGTGCTGGCCGCGGACAGACGGCTGGCATTCGATGATCCGGTGGCCATTCATGTGCCCGAGCTGCGGTCCTGTGCCTGGGCGCAGGCATCGTCGCTTCGAGACCTCTTGGCCAATCGCTCGCCGATTCCGCTGACGTCAGCGCTGGAATTCGGGTTCGAGGAGCACAAGGACGAGGATGACCAGGCCCTGACCCGTTTGGTGTCGGCCGTGTCCGCCGGAGTGCCGTCTGCAGGACATTGGTCGTACTCGAACATGGGCTGGTGCGTGCTCGGTCGGGTGATCGAGACGGTGACCGGCGATGTCTGGGACGAGGCGATGCCTCGACTGCTGGCACCGGTGGGACTCTCTGAGACGATATGGACGACGTCGGGGAGCGCTAACCGGGCCGTCGGGTACGACAGCTCTCCGGATGGGCCTGTTCCGCTCGAGCCGTTGTTGTGCCGCGCCTACAGCCCTGCGGGGGCGACGATCGCCTCCACGCTGCCGGACATGCTCCGGTACGCCGCTTGGCATCTCGCCGAGCCGGTGCTGGCTGTGCTCCGCGAGGTTCATGCGGAGGTGTCGATCCGAGGGTGGCTCGACGCCTGGGGGCTCGGTTGGGGCAAGTTCGACTGGGGCGGCGAAGCGGTCTGGGGTTGGGACGGTGTCGTGCACGGCCAGCGTTCGGTACTGCGCCTGTTGCCGAACCGTGCCACAGCCGCCGTCGTCCTCACCAACGGCAGCGCCGGTCGCGCGCTCGCACGCGGTGTCCTCATGGACGGGGGCCCCGACTGGTTCGGGCTCGCCGTACCGCCGCTTCCACAGAACTCGGCACCAGCGCCGCCCGAGCGGCTCTCCCTGTATCGCGGCGCGTATGGCTGGCCGGATCGCCGGGTCGACGTGCAGGCGACGGACCGGTCAATGACGGTCACCGAGGAAGGGGTAACCCGCCAGGCCCTGCCGCTCGGCTCGGGGATCTTCCTCATCGACCCCGGGAATCCTGACACTCCGACGATCACGTTCGCCGACTTCGACCGGAATGGCAGGCCTGGAGTCCTCTATGACATGGTCTGGGGTCTGCCGCGGCTGCCGGAACACTGAGGCGATCAGGACGAGGGAACGACATGCACGTGAACGTGAACGGGTACTGCCTGTGGTTCGACGTCGACGGCGTCGGCCTGGTCTGGGACGGCACGGAGCACCGGCGGCGCCCCACCGCCGTCCTGGTGCACGGCGGCCCAGGCACGTTCGACCACTCCTACTTCAAGCCGGAGTTCGGCCGACTCGCCGCGGACGTGCAGGTCGTCTACGTCGACCTGCGCGGACATGGCCGCTCCGACTGGGGGGACCCCAATTCGTGGACGTTGGAGCAGTGTGCCGACGACCTGAGGGCCTTCTGCGACGTCCTCGGCATCGAGCGCCCGGTCGTGCTCGGACATTCCATGGGTGGGCCGGTCGTGTTGCTCTACGCCGCTCGCCATCCCGGCCACGCCGCGGGTGTCGTGGTCCAGTCCGGCTTCGCCCGGTGGGACACGGACCGGTTGGCTGCGGCGTTCGCCGCGATCGCAGGCGATGAGGTAGGCGAGCTCGCCCACCGGGACTACGCAGGCCAGGACCTGTCCGACGAAGACGCGCACCGGGTCTACGCGGCGTTCGGGACTCACCTGCCAGACGACCGCAAACGCGCCGCCGCGCCACAGAACCTCGCCCTGAACCGGCCTGGTATGGACGTGATCCGGCGTACTGATATCTGTGAGGAGCTCGCCGCAATCATCTCACCCACGCTGGTATGCGTGGGTGAGCTCGACCCCGTCACACCGGTCGGCGCGTCCGAGGAGATCGTTCGCGCGCTGCCGGACGGCATCGGCCGTCTCGAGGTAGTGCCGGGAGCTGGTCACTTCACCTGGTTAGACGCCCCCGATGCCTATTGGTCCATCCTCGGCACCTTCATCCGGCAGGTGACCAGCTGACGTGCAGATCTGAGGTGTTCGCCGCTCCGCGTCTAGACAGCGCGCACCGCCGCCTCCAGAAGGTGTTACCGATCCAGGCGACAACGCCGATGCGGGTAAGCCGGCGCGGCGGATGGTCGCCACAACGGCGCTGGAGGCGCAAGATGACACCGTGGAGACCTGGGACGCCTTGCGAGCGCGACGAAACGTTCGGCAGTTCACTGAGCAGCCAGTCCCGAACGAGGCGCTCGACCGAATCCTCGAGGCCGGGCGACGGGCCCCGTCGGCGGGCAACTGGCAGCCGTGGGACTTCGTTCTGGTCACGGACAGGGCGCAACTTGTCGAACTGGCGAAGGTCTGGCAAGGCGCCAAGCACGTCGCCGGTGCGGCGGCCGCGATCGCGATCGTTGCGCCGGAGCTGCAGGACGATCGGCAGTCGGCGCTGCTGCCGTACGACCTTGGCCAGGCGACGTATGCGATGACCGTCGCCGCGGCCGACCTGGGGGTCGGCACCGGCCATGCTGCGGCCGCCGATCAGGACCAAGCCCGAGCCGTGCTGGGCTTTCCCGAGGGACGCTTCCTGGCATACATGCTGTCCGTGGGTTATCCGTCGGACAAGCCGTTGGCCGTCATCGAGCGGCTGAACCGACGTCCCTTCGACGAGGTCGTGCACCGCGGAAGGTGGTAACGCTTGCGGACGCCAGGGGGACCGCCTTCACTCAACGAGCGTCGGGAGGATCAACCCGTTCATTCTTGACGAGTCGAGCGCAGTGAAGCGTGACTCGGTTCGCCGGACGAGGTGTCAAGGAAACCGAGTCACGCCTAGTCCACCTCAGTGGTTGTTGTGGGTCGGCTGGAAGTAGTGGTTCACCGTCCACTCGGCGAGCTGTAGCGAGAGGTTTCGGCTGGCGATGTCGGCGAAGCGGAAGTGGAAGCCCAACCACACTCTGGCGTCCACGACGTCCGCTCGTACTGCGCTACCGGTCTCGTAGTGGCGGACGACGTTGGGCACCGCGGTGGAGATGAGGTTCAGGTTCAGCTGCTGGGTGTGGAACAGCTGCTCGAGAACGCCGGTGGTGGTGGCGGTGACCGAGTTGTAGCCGCTCGGGTACTCGGGATATGGCGGTGTGTTGACCAGCGGCACCCAGCTTGGGTCGGCGATGGTGGCTGGGTTCCCGTCGGTGTCGGCCAGGTTGACCGCGGTGATCGGCCGCCAGAGACCGTAGACGTACTTCGCGTGCCACACCGTGATGATCGCGTCGGCGGTGCTCATGTCTGCTGCGGCGAGCATGCGGGCGGACTGGGCGATGTCCAGGTGTCGCATGGCTGCCTGGTCGCGCAAGGCGGCGTTGAACTGGAAGAACGAGTTACCCGAGAAGAAGAGTGCGGTGGCGGTCTGCTCCGGGGTGCGAGCCGTCGGCGGTGCCGAGCCGAATGCCTTGACCTCGGCGAAGTCTCGCGTGTACTGCTCCGAGGTGAGGGTCGGCGGCGGTGGTGGCCCGAACTGCGTTGCGCTGTGCACCATCAGTGGTGTCACGAAGCCGAGCCAGGGATCGAACATCGAGAGAAGCGCTGGCGGTGTCGGTCGCCAAATGCCGGGTGCCGGTGGTTGGCTGAACAGGATGGGTTCGTCGCGCCCGTCGTGGGCGCGCAGCGCGATGAGGTTGTCCGCCGCGCGAATTCCGTACGCCACGCCGTTCGTCTTGGCCTTTCCGTCCGAGATCTGGGCTAACGAGGCGGCGTACGCGGCATCCAGGGTCGTCTGCGCGTAGGGGAAGTAGGCGACGAGCACCCGGTGAGCGGCGGCTACCGCCGCGGCCTGACTCGAGCTGGGTTGGGGGGCGCGGTCCTGGAAGGCGTACGGCGCATACCCGCCGGCAATGCCGACGACGGCGTCATAGACGGCGGCCTGCACGAACCCCAGGTATAAGAAGACTTGGGGATGCCCCGTCTTGGTCGTGTCACCGACCATCGTGTTAACGGCGATCGCGTTCCAATCCGAGATCACGTTCGGATCGCTGGCGGGAGGCTTCGCCGAAGCCGACCCGCTGCTGGCCGGGACCGCAGCCAGCACGAGCAGAAGCGCTGCCGCGATGCTCCACAGCCGGCGCCCGACGCGAGGGGACCGCCGTCGGACGACAGGCGGGAATCGAAGAAGTGGCTGACGATGGGTCTTAAGAGGGGACCGCGGGGTGAGTTGAGTGGACATGGCGAACTCCCTCCCGGCGGGCGGACCAGCTCTCGGGAGCGGTTCTACGGATCGGCGTGACGCAGGCCACGGCTACGCGCCCGGGCACCCGAAGACGTCACCGCGGATGTCGTGCCCGTCGGTTGATTGATCGAAGTGATGATCTGAGAACACGTCGCGGTCCGACGGTGGTCGGGCTGGGACCGTTCGAGTGCGGCAGTGAAGCCGGTTGAGTCAATCCCAACCGCAACAGTGAATTCTAGCCTCGGCTGAGCGGTATTGAGATCATTTACCGAAATATGAAAAAGCCGTGAAAGCCCTGGGAATTCCCTGTATGCCGGCAAGCTTCCGTCACAGCGCAGGCGGAATTAACGCGCACGATTTCAACTAACCTAAGTGGTGGAGAGAGATTGTCTTTCGTCACTTGCCACTCGGATGTTGGAACCTTCCTGGTGATTTCGCTCAACCACCCGCTGAGTGGAGTCAGCACGGTGCTGGAGGTCGCCGGGCGCGTCTCGAAGCCACACGATGGCGCTGCCTCGTTCTGCCAGCTGGAACTCTCGTAGGCAGTCAACGAGGCGGACGATGACCGCAGCTGGTAGTCCTCGGTCATGATTTACCAGTCTTTGATCTACGTTTCCCTTCTACATTTCGGCCATGCCGGGGATGATCCGCCCGGTAGACGCCCCCGGTGTTGCATTTGTGCGCCCGTTCCGCGCAAATGGATCCTAGCTATGGCTATGGCTCACCTGTCGCGGGCCCAGGCCGGTAGGTCCGAGGGAACGCTGTATCCACGCGTCAGGCAGCAGTTCGTGCAACTGCTTCCACACGATTTCGGTGGGGGTCATCGACTGACGGAACCGCAGCCAGGACCCTGGGCCCATATACCGACAACCGTTCACGAAACAACCCGCATGGGCTGAGCACGACCACGCCCTGCCGCGCATCCCGATGCAAACAGACCGATGCCGCGACGGGCTGGGCAAGCCGGAAGGCCGCGGCGTATGGCTCCGCCTCGTGGCACAGGGCGACAGAGTTGTTGTCCCCCGAGGGCTCGTACCGGTCACGATCCCGCCGTCACCCAGCACCATCGCTGCCGCGCCATGCTCGAACGAGTCGGGAAAGCGAGTCGTGATCAGTGATCGGCAGGCGATCACCGCGGCATCCAGCTGGGTCCTGTCCACAGCGTCGAATCTAGGTGCGCACGCGTCCCTTGATGACTGCTTGCGTTTTCCGAAACCGGTAAGCGCCCCGCTGTCACCAATGTCAGGCACTGATCTCCTGGTGAACCGCGGCGTTGGCTCCGCCGCGTGATGATGAGCGCGTGATGATGCCGGCGCTGCCGTCGGTTCGTCGCGTGAGCCAAGCCGACGCGGACTGGGTGCGGGACGAACTGGAAAGGGCGTGGGGATCCGTCTACGCCGCTCGCAAGGGCCAAGTGATCGACGCCTCAGCTCTGGACGGGTTCGTCGCGTCCCTTGACCGCGTCGACGTCGGGCTGATCATGGTGCGACAACACGGGCTCGAGTACGAGGTCGTGTCCATCTCCACGGCGATCGAAGCTCACGGTGTCGGGCGCGCACTGTTGTCTCGGGCCATCCAAGATGCCCACAGCCGCGGATGTCGACGAGTCTGGCTGACCACGACAAACAACAACATCCGAGCCATTGCCTTCTACCAACGTCTCGGGATGCACCTCTGTGCCTCCTACCGTGACGGAGTCAGCGCTTCTCGGCAGGTCAAGCCCTCCATACCCCTTCGGGACTCCTCGGGCGTCCCGATTGCGCATGAGCTCGAATTCGAGCTCCTTCTCGCGTCCGGCTCTGGAGGGACCGGAGCGCGAGTCCGCCTGGCGCGTGTACGGTCGACGAGACGACCGGCGGGAGGGCGAATGCCTCAGATACAACGCTTCGACCATGTCGGCATCACCGTCGCAGATCTCGACGTGGTGACTGCATTCTTCGTCGCGCTGGGCCTGCAGGTCGAGGGCAGGACGTCTGTCGAAGGCGAGTTCCTCGACACCGTCTGCGGCATTCCGGACTCCCGCACCGAGATCGTCATGCTCAAGCCGCCCGAGGGAGGAACCCGCCTAGAGCTCTCCAGCTTCGTGCGGCCGGACTCCGTGCCGGGATCACCGGACGCCATGGCCAACGAGCTGGGGTTGCGCAACGTGGCCTTCGAGGTCGACGACCTGCAGGCGGCTGTCGATTGGGCAGCTACCGAGGGCTTTGGACTGGTCGGTGGCATCGGCGAGTACGAAGGCGTTTGGCGGATGGCCTACGTAAGGGGGCCGGAGGGGATCATCGTTTCGCTGGCCGAGCGAATCGGCTGATCCTCGGGAGGCCGCCCGATGGTGCGAGTTGCAGCGCGCGACTAGGAACACACAACTCGGCAGTCGTAACCGGCCGACTGCATTACCGCCGTCTCGACGGCGAGGCGCGCGGCCACAGCTGACTGGCTCCTTCACGACGCGAGAGGGGCGACCTGTCTGCAGACAAGGTCGGGAAGTCGGCGTATTCGACGTAGACCGACATCCGTCTTAAGGGCACGAAGGGAGGGCCATGAGCACCGAATCGTTGTTCCGGCTCAGCGGATGGACTTGCGTCGCCGGCGGGACGGCGCTGATCGCGCAGACGTTGCTGCACGCGTCGCTGCCTGAGGGTTGCGTCGGTCAGGACTGCCTCACGCAGGATATGCGAGGTACCGCTGCAGGTGAGGGGCCGTTTGCGGTCGCCAGCGCCGTGCTGTTGGCGATGGCCGCGATGTCGCTCGTGGTTCTCGCGCGTCGGCGCCGACCGCTGGGCAAGGTCGGCATTGCTGCGCTCGTGTCCGCGGCCGGCGCGTTAGGGTTCGGCGGCGCAGCCGCGGTGACGGGTGCAGTCGACGATGACTTCTCATGGATGCCGCTGCTCGTTCTGCCCGCTCTTGTTCTCGTCGTTTCTACCGGCATCCTGGTCGCGGTCCTTGTCCTTCGGGCGCGACTGATCCCGACCTGGCTCGCGGTCGGGGTGATCGCATCGGCGTCACTCCTGCTGCTGGCGAATGAGCAGACAGCGCTGGTCCTGCTGGCTGTCCCGTTCGAGACGATGTGCGTCGTCGTCGGCCTCACCCTCATCACCCGAGACCGCCAATTCCTTCACAACGAGCAGACACAGTCGGCACAGCTGCGAGGAACCCAATGAGCAGGACGGCTTCATCGAACGTCGGAGTGGACGCCCGGCGGGTGACGCGCCGGCAGCGGATCGTCGACGCGGCGACGACCCAGGGGTTCCGGCTCCCACCTCGGCGCAATCAGTATGAGGTGACCTCGTCGATCCCGGTGTTGGCTCGTGACGGTGCCCGGTTGCTGACCGAGCACTTCGCTCCCGAGGGTCGGGCGTTGGGCACGGTACTGATGCGCAGCCCGTACCAGCGGATCGGAGTTCTGTCGCAGATGCTCGCGGGGCTCTTCGCACCGCGGGGTTATCACGTCGTGCTGCAAAGCTGCCGTGGCACCTTCGGCTCCGATGGCGACTACATCCCCGGTGTGGCGGAGATCGACGACGGCGCTGACATGCTCGCCTGGTTGCACGAACAGTCCTGGTATGACGGGCGACTGGCGCTCGTCGGCGGCTCCGCCCTGAGCTACACGATGTGGGCGATGCTCATGGAGCCGCTGGAGGAGCTGGTCGCGGTTGCCGCGTTCGCCAGCTTTCACGACCCTTTCGCCGTCACCCACGGTGACGGCGCGTTCACCCTCCACAACCAATACACCCTGGCCAGCGGCATGGCCCGGCAGCAGCAGCGCGCCCGTACCGCGGTCTTGGCCGAAGTACTGCGCCCGAATCGAGATGTCGCGGCGATGTCCGCGCTACCCGTCGCTGACGCCGTTGAACGGTTCGTCGGGCCCGACTCGGCGTGGTACCGGGACACAGCAACCCGGGACGACCCGGCCGACCGATACTGGCTGGCCCAGGACGCCACTCCGGCCGTCAACCAGCTCCAGGCACCTGTGCGGCTGATCGCCGGCTGGCAAGACGTGTTCCTCGGCCAGTCGCTCGACGAGTACCGGCGGCTCCGCGACCGCGGCGTCTCTGTAGCGCTCACCGTCGGACCCTGGACCCATTTCGAGATGGCCTCCCGAGGCGGACGACGGGTGTTCAGCGAGCTCTTCGACTGGGTCGACCATCACGCCTCCGGAGACCTGGAGCGTCCGGTCGGCGACCCCGTCGCGTACTACGTCACCGGTGGAGGCGGCTGGCGATCGGCACCGGACTGGCCTCCGCAGACCCAGGAACAGATTCTCTATCTGGCTCCAGGCGGGTCCCTCAGGCCGACGGCCCCCACGGCGACCGCCCCACCAGTTGTCTTCACCTATGACCCCCACGACCCGACGCCCACGGTGGGCGGACGGACGCTGTCGATTCACGCTGGATATCAGCTTGATTCAGATCTCGCGCGGCGTCCCGACACCGTGGCTTTGGTGACTACGCCCCTCCTCGAGCCACTCGAGATGATCGGCATCCCTGAAGTGAGCCTGACTCACCGCTCTGACAACCCTCACTTCGACCTGTGGGTGCGTATAAGCGAGGTTCGACCCGACGGCCGGTCACGGAACGTCACTGAGACCTTCCGGGGCGCACCACAGGCCGGCGGCGACGGCCGTATCCGGCTCGCCATGGACCCAGCCGCCCACCGCTTCAGCGCGGGGTCACGCATCGGTCTCCTCATCGGGGGCGGATCCTTTCCCCGGTATGCCCGGAACCTCGGAACCCCCGGCAGCCGCACCGAGGGAACCGACCTCGCCGTCTCCCGACACGTCATCGCCCTTGCCGCAGGTGCCTCGACGTTGTCTCTGCCTGTGAGGCGGCGCCTATGAAGGAATCTTGACGCTGGGTGCTCGGCGGTGGACTGGCCGCGATGACGGTGGCCTGCTCTGAGCGGTCAAGGCCGTCATCATCCTCACTAGTGCTGGGAACGCTTCTGGGTCCGCCCGAGTGGTCGCCTACCGGCCGCACGACGGCGGTCTTGAGACCATTCATCACCCCTGCACAAGCCAACTCATCGAGAGGCCAAGTTTCGTCCTTCTGAGCGTCCGAGAACGGCGGGCGGTTGAGCGGGGCGGTCCGTCAGGTGACCTCGTGGTGGAGCGTCTCTGAGGACGGTTCCCCGGCGCGGCGTCGCACGGCGGCGCGGAGCTCGACGAGGTACATCGCGACCAAGACGAGGATCCCGCCGACGACCATCCGCCACGTGAGCGACTCCTGACCGGCCACCACCGCGAAAAACGCCGCGAAGACCGGTTCCAGCGTCATGACGATCGCCGCCCGCGTGGCACTCATCCGGGCTTGCGCCCACGTCTGGACCCACAGCGCCAAGACGCCGGCCGCAGTGGCCATGTAGAGCACCGCCGCCCACTGTCCGCCGCTGGACGGAAAGACGATGCCGCCCGGCACCGCCGACCCGACGCATACCAGGGCGATCGCCACCATCTGCACCGCGGCCAGCCCGGTCGCGTGCGCCGGTGTCGACCACCGGCCGAGGCCGAGAATGTGCAGTGCGTAGATCGCCGCGGCGACCAAGGTCAGCATCTCGCCGACCCCGATCGACAGCTCCCCGCGCAATGACAGCACCCCAAGCCCCAGCGTCGCGAGCGCCACCGCGACCCATGTCGTCGCCGGCACCCGCTCTCGCAACAACACCGCCGAGAACACCGGCGTCAGCACCACGTAGGTTCCGGTGATGAACCCCGACACCGACGCGTCCGTATGCGCCAGACCCACGGTCTGCAGCAGCTGGGCCACGCCGTACACGACGCCCAGCCCGAGGCCGACCACCCACTCGTGGGGTCGCAGTCGCCGGACGTTCCGCCAGAAGATCACCAGCATGAGGACCGCGGCGATCGAGAAGCGAACCGCCAGGAAGTCGGTCGGCGGCACCGTGGCGAGGAGGTCGTGGATGAGGAAGAAGGTCGAGCCCCACACCGCCGTGAGGAGCACGAGCAGGCCGGTGGCGACCGCCCTCGCCCGCGAGGCGGACGGCGCCACCTCAGACGATCGTCAGTGTGACCGTGGCGCCCTTGCGGGCCATGGTCCCCCCGGCCGGGTCCGACGCCCGCACGATGTTGAACAGCCCGCCGAGCACGTTGTTGTACGCGACCTGGAAACCGGCTGCCTTGAGCAGCCTGGCCGCCTCCTCGCGCTGCTTGCCCACCGTCGTGGGTACGGAGACCAGGACCGGACCCTTCGACACGACGATCGTCACGGTGTCGCCCTTGAACAGCGTGCCGTTTTCGGGGTTCTGCGACACGACCGACCCGGCCGGGACGCTGTCGCTGTTGACCGGGTTTCCTTCCTTGACCGTCAGGCCGGCGTCGGTGAACGCCTTCTTCGCCTGGTCCGCCGACTTGCCGGTGAAGTCGGTCACCGGGAGCGGCTGGCGGCCCTTGCTGACCGTCACTGCGACCGCGGCACCGGGCTTGAGCGACGTTCCTGCCGCCGGGTCCTGGGCGACGACCGTGCCGGCCTCGACCGTGTCGCTGAACTGCTCCGTGCGCTCTCCGAGGACCAGGTGCTGCGCCTGAAGGGCCGCCTCGGCGGCGTCGGCTGACGTCCCGACCAGCCCGGGCGCCGCATACCGCTCGGGGCCTTTGGAGACGGTCAGGTCGACGCTCGAGAGCTTGCGCACCTCAGTGCCGGGGCCGGGGTTCGCGCTCATGACGGTGCCGGCTGCGACGGTCTCGTCGTAGGCCTCCGTGACCGACGCGCGCAGGTCGGCAAGCTTCAGCTCATCCTGGGCGGCGGTCACCGTGAGGGCCTGGACGGACGGCACCCGCGTCGTCGCTCCCGGACCGGCCGTGAACCACCAGAACGCCCCACCACCCGCGAGTGCGAGGACGAGGAGCACCGACACGACCACGGGCCAGACTCGGCGGGGGTGATCAGAGGCGTCGTCCGAGGACGCGATCTCCTTCTGCTCCGGTGCCGTGTCCGGGGAGGTGTCCGATACGACCGGCACCACCGACGTCGGTGACCGGTCGCCGCCCAGCTGGGTCGGAATCGCGGCCGCAGCGTCGTGCTCCGCCAGCCCAGGCCGCAGGTCGAGCTCGGTGGTCGTCATGAGCGCTCGCGAGCGCCGGACCTCGTCGAGGTAGTCGCCGGCATTGGCTGGCCGCTGGTCAGGGTCGCGCGCGGTAGCTAGCGCGACCAGCTGGTCGAGCTCCCCGGGCACGGTCCGGACCGTCTGGGACGGCCGGGGAACGGACCCGTGCACGTGCTGGTATGCGACGTGGATCGGCGAGTCGCCGTCGAATGCCTTACGGCCGGTGAGCATCTCGTAGAGGACCAGCCCCGCCGCATACACGTCGGAGCGGGCGTCGGCGATGCCGTGCTCGACCTGCTCCGGCGACAGGTAGGCGACTGTACCGAGGAGCGTTCCGGAGGCGTTGGTCGTCGTCGCGGCGGTCACCGCACGGGCCAGCCCGAAGTCGGCGACCTTGACCACGCCGTCTTCGCGGAGAATCACGTTCTCGGGCTTGACATCCCGGTGGATGAGGCCGGCGTCGTGCGCGGCGGCGATGGCTTGGAGGATCGGGTCGAAGAGGTCGAGCGCGGCCCGCGGCGTCAGAGGCCCCTCGGCGGTGAGGACGTCGCGCAAAGTGCGGCCCGGGACGTACTC
Organism: Actinomycetota bacterium; assembly: GCA_046731055.1. Classification (GTDB taxonomy): domain Bacteria; phylum Actinomycetota; class Actinomycetes; order Actinomycetales; family Dermatophilaceae; genus Lapillicoccus. The sequence continues at coordinate 12,085 of JBKPKI010000056.1, forward strand.
CATGGCGAGAAAGATCAGGTCGTCGCCGGCTGAGCTGTCTTCGCCCTGGTCGAAGACGGCGACGACGTTGGGGTGGCCGAGCCGGGCCGCGGACCGTGCCTCCCGGCGGAACCGCGACACGAACGTCGTGTCCCGCGCGAGGTTGTCATGCATGACCTTGATGGCGACCTCACGGTCGAGGCGCTCGTCGAGGGCGAGGTAGACGGTCGCCATCCCGCCGTCCGCGAGGTGCGAGAGCACGCGGTAGCGGCCGTCGAGCACCCGCCCGACGACACGCAGCGAAGACTCGCTGACGTTCGATGCGACGCTCGACGTCATGGCGGGAGTCTACGAAGCCGCAGGACGACAACGGTGCAGGCGGGGCCGCACCTAGAGTGGGCGCGTGAGCGATGTCGAGCAGCTGGTGGGGGACTGGGCCACCGTCCCGGACGTCGCGGAGCGCTGGAGTGTGCCGTTGTCCCGCGTGCGCCAGGCGATCGTTGACCGCGAGCTGCTGTCGTGGCGGGCCGGGGAGCGGCAGGTGGTCAGCGTGCCAGCGAAGTTCCTGGGCGATCGCGGACCGCGCTCGGAGCTGCGCGGCACCTTTACGGTCCTGGCCGACGGCGGCATGAACGACGAGGAGATCCTGCGCTGGCTGTTCACCCCTGACGAGACACTCCCAGTCCCGGGTGCACCGATCGACGCGCTGATCGCGGGTCACACGACCGAGGTCCGGCGACGGGCCCAGGTCACGGCGTTCTGACCTGGGCTCCAGAGGCCTGGTTTCGTGCGCCATTTCGCGTATGCGGCGATGCTTGCCTTCTGCCTGCTGGGGACGCTGCCGCTGAACTGGTTCTTCGGGCTGGGCGTCTTGGGGCAGGTGCGGCGGCTCGTCCTGTCGGTCGCCCCGGTGTTCGTCGTCTTCGTGCTCTGGGACGTGGCGGCAACGCACGCCGGGCACTGGCGGTTCGATCCGTCGCAGACCCTGGCGATCCGCTTCTGGGGGCTTCCACTGGAGGAGCTCGGGTTCTTCGTCGTGATCCCCGTCGCCGGCCTCCTGACGTACGAGGCGGTTGGTGTCGTCATGGCGCGGCGCCGCGCTCGTCGGTCGCGCGGGGTAGTCGGGTGACATACACCGCGGCCGCCTTCGTCGGAGTAGTGGCGGCGCTGGTCCTCGACCTGGGGCTGCTTCGGACCCGCCTCGTCGCGACCCGGCAGTGGTGGGCGGCATACGCGATCGTCGTGGGGTTCCAGCTGCTCACCAACGGGTGGCTCACCGGGCGGCTCATCGTCACCTACGACCCGGAGGCGATCCTCGGGTCCGGCACAGTCCCGTTCCTCGGGGACGGGCGGATCGCCTATGCGCCGGTGGAGGACCTGGGCTTCGGGTTCGCGCTGGTGCTGGGCACGTGCGCGCTGTGGGTCTGGTGGGGCTGGCGGCTCCGTGGCCCCTCGGAGCCGACGTCCGCCGATGGCGCCCGCCGCGCGCGAGAGGCCAAGTTTGGTCCTTCCAACGGCGTGTAAACGACCAAACTTGGCCTCTCGGCCGGTAAGTCGGGCGGCTGGAGAGCTGGGCGGATCAGGTCAGGCGGTGCGAGCCGTCGTCACGTCGACGAGGGACCATAGGACTTCGACCGCCTGCCGGTCCAGCGCCGGTGCACTGGCGAGGGCAGACCGCGACTGAGCCGCGAGGTCGCCGATCATCGTCTCCACCAGGTCGACCGCCCCGGTGTCAGCGATGACACCTCGCAGCTGGGCGACGCCGTCGGCGTCGAGGTCCGGCTGTCCGAAGAGCTTCTCGAACAGGGCCATCTGGTCGGAGTCGGCATGGTCGAGGGCCAGCGCGACCAACACCGTGCGCTTGCCCTCGCGCAGGTCGTCGCCGGCCGGCTTGCCCGTCGTGGACGGGTTCCCGAACACGCCGAGCACGTCGTCCCGCAGCTGGAACGCCTCGCCCAGCGCGAGTCCGAACGCGGACAGGTGCGCCAGGTCGGCCGCCACCGCGCCGCCGACGGTGGCGCCGAGGAGCAGCGGGTGCTCAATCGTGTACTTCGCACTCTTGTACCGGATCACGTTGCGAGCACTGTCGATCCGCGAGGACGTGTCGAGGCGGTCCCACCCGCGCGCCGACTCCATCAGATCGAGGTACTGACCGCCCATGAGCTGGGTGCGCATGGTGTCGAAGGTCCGCCGACCCCGGTCCAGCTCCGCGGCCGGAAGCCCCGACGTCGCATACATCTCGTCCGACCACTGCAGACAGAGGTCCCCGGCCAGGATGGCGGCCGACTCCCCGAACCTGGCGCTGTCCCCGGCCCAGCCGGAGTCGGCGTGGAGGGCCGCGAACGACCGGTGGGCGGCTGGCATACCGCGTCTCGTGTCGCTGCCGTCCATGACGTCGTCGTGGAGCAGGGCCGCAGCCTGGAAGAACTCCATGGCCGCCGCCAGCCGGATCAGGGCATCGGAGTCGGGTCCTCCGGCGGCGCGGTAGCCCCAGTAGAGAAAGCCTGCCCGCAGCCGCTTGCCGCCGGCGATGAGCCGCACGACGGCGTCGACGAGCGGGCCCAGCTCGTCACCGACCGGGGACAGGACGGCTCGCTGGACGTCCATCTCAGCGTCCACCGCCGCTTGGACTCGGGTCCGCAGGTCGCAGAGATCGAGCGGGCTGGTCACGGCAGGTCCTTCCCCGGTTGACACACGTTTCATGCCTGCTTGTCCGCCAGGGTACGGCTGCGGATGCACCCAGCCGCGATCTGGTCCTTCCCGCCCACGTGGGAGAGCCCAACGTACCCTGACCCGTATGTCGGTCAGTACCCGCATGTCGAGGCCTGAGCACCTGACTCGGTCCATCCCTGCTGCCCTGTCCGGCCCGCTCCCCACCATCAGCTTCGAGTTCTTCCCGCCGCGGGACGACGCCGGTGAGGCGGTCCTCTGGGAGGCGATCCGGCGGATCGAGAAGGTGCACCCGACCTTTGTGTCAGTGACCTACGGCGCCGGCGGCACCACGCGCGACCGCACCATCCGGGTCACCGAGCGGATCGCCCGCGAGACCCTGCTGACGCCCCTGGCCCACCTCACCGCCGTCGGGCACTCGGTCGGCGAGATCCGGGGCGTCGTCGGCTCGCTGTCGGCGGTGGGGATCCGCAACGTCCTCGCCTTGCGCGGCGACCCACAGGGCGGCCCTGGCCAACCGTGGGTCAAGCACCCGGATGGCGTCGACCACGCCGAGGAGTTGGTGTCGCTGGTGCGCACGCTGGGGTCGTTCACGGTCGGCGTGGCGGCTTTTCCCGACCGTCATCCGGAGAGTCCGGATCTGGACTTCGACGCGGAAGTGCTGGTCCGGAAGGCGGACGCGGGCGCCGAGTACGCGATCACCCAGTTCTTCTTCACCCGCGAGGCTTACGTGGGACTGCGCGACCGGGTCGCCGCGCGCGGCCGAGATCTCCCCATCATTCCGGGCCTCATGCCGGTGACCAACGTCAAGCAGCTGGCGAAGATGACGCAGCTGTCCGGTCAGCCGGTGCCGGCGTCCGTGACGTCACGCCTGCAGGCGGTCGACGGCGACCCCGCAGCGGTACGCGAGGTGGGCGTGGACATCACGACCCGACTGGCCGAGGAGCTGCTCGCGGAGGGAGCGCCGGGCATCCACTTCATCACCATGAACCGGTCGACGGCGACGCTCCAGGTGTTTCAGAACCTCGGCATCGCGGCCGCCCAGTAGCTCGGTTCGTGCTCTGGGCGGCACCGAATTCCGACCGCCGACCGCACGAATGAAAGCTCAGAAGGCCGCGCCCCAGAAGGCCGAGAAGTGGTCCGGTGGCGTCGGCGAGGCCCACATCTGGTTGGTGAGCAGGATCCCGGTCGTTCGGGTCACCGGGTCGTTCCACCAGGAGGTCCCGAGGCCACCATCCCAGCCGTACGAGCCCGCGTGCCGCCCGTCCGGGGCGTCCCGCGTGAGCACGCCGAGCCCGAGTCCCCAGCCCACGCCGTTGTCCTGGTCGATCGTCATCCGCGCGGTCGTCATGGCCTCGACGGTCTCGCTGCGGAGCACGAGTCGGTCCGACGGGCCGCGGCCGTTCTCGAGCAGCATCGTCCCGAATGCCGCCAGGTCGTCGACCGTCGAGACCAGGCCGTCGGCGCCGTTCGGGAAAGCCGGCGGACGGCTCCACTGACCGTCGGCCTCGTCGTAGAGGGTCGGCTCGCCGCCCTCCTGCACCGGGTTCCACACCGGTCCGAAGCGGCGTCGCTCGCTAGGCGCGACACTGAATGCGGTGTCGGGCATCCTGAGCGGTTGGAGCACCCGGTCTTGCAGCAGCTCCGGCAGAGGCGTCCCCGACGCTCGCGCGGCGAGTACCCCGAGGACCTCCGCGCCAATGTTGTAGAGCCAGCGCTCGCCCGGCTGGTACATGAGCGGTAGGGGAGCGAACAGGGCCATCCAGGCGTCGGGATCGGGGTTCGCCTGCGGTGCCGGCGGTCCCACGTGGATGCCGGCCTGCTCGAGGGTGTCGAGGACCGCGGTCGGCGGTCCGCCGAAGTCGTAGCCCACACCCAGCCGGAACTCGAGCACGTCCCGGACCAGGATCGGACGGTCGGCGGGAACGGTATGCCTGAGGTCGGCATCCGGTGACGCGAGCACCTGCCGCTCGGCCAGCTCGGGCAGCCACCGCTCGACGGGGTCGTCCAGCGCCAGCGTCCCGTCGTCGACCAGGCTCATCGCCACGACGGCGGTAACCGGCTTCGTCGTCGACGCGATCCGGAACAGCGTGTCCGGCCGGATCGCGTCGCCGGCTCCACGAGGACGGCTGGTCCCCAGCTGCCCCCGGCTCACCTCGCCGTCCCGCGAGACCCACCAGGCCAGGCCGGGCACGGAACCCGACTCGACGTACTCGTGCATCACCGCGCGGATGCGGTCGGGCATGCCGTGCTCCTTCGGTCGACCTGCACGTTCAGACCCTGAGCGGGCGCGGAACTCATCGACCGGCAGCGTTCCGCCCGCCGAGCGACGCACATACCGACCCTACGGTCGCCGCTCCGGCAACCGCTGCGTGTCCTCTGCTCGTCCTGGCCGGCGCCCGTCCTCGCGCGGTGGTGCGAGGCCGCGGCGCTCGCCCCACTCGTCGTAGCGCCGCCGGAGCCGCCGGAGCTTCCTGAAGACGAACAGGACGAGGAAGGCGCCGGCGACGAGGAGAACCGCGGCGATGGCCGCGGCGAGCCACGGGTTGAGGAAGGCCAACGACACGACCCCAGCGACGGCGACATCCTCGCCGGTCGAGACGACAATGTTGCTCGCGGGTTCGGGGGACGTGTTCACGGCGGCGCGCGTGCCGGCCTTGACCAGGTGCGCCGCGAGCGCCGTGAACCCGCCAGTGGCTGCGCTGAACGCCGCGTCGAGCGAGGACGACTCGTGACCGATGAGGTATCCGAGCGTCGCACCCACCATCGGCCGGATCACCGTGTGCACGGTGTCCCACGCCGAGTCGAGGTAAGGGATCTTGTCGGCGAACAGCTCGAGGAGGAAGAGCACACCGGCGGCAATCATCACGTCGGTGCGCCCCAGGGCCGCCGGCACGCCGGAGACGTCGAAGAACCGCTGGGCGATGCCGAGCATGAGGACGACCAGGTAGGCGTTGATGCCGCTCGCCCAGCCGGTCGTGAAGACCCAGGGCAGGAGTTCGGTGCCCACGCCGGTGCTTCCTCTCGTATGCGGATGGTGCCGTTTCACAGAACGTCACCTGACGGTCTCGCGACTCCCGAGGTTCGGCAACACTTCCGTATCGATGGGCGCGGCTCCCGCGGCTAGTCGGGGTCCCCGGAGGTATCGGAGCGGAGCGGAGAACCTCGTGGGGTGGCCTAGGTGGCTTCGATCGGCTGGCCGCCGGTGATCCGCAGCAGCTCGTCGTAAGTCGTGGCGAACACGGCGTGGGGATGACCAGCGGCGGCCCAGACCGTGTCATACCGGGCCAGACTGACGTCGACGAGCGTTCGCACCAGCCGCACGTGGCCGACCGGGGCGACCCCGCCGATGACGAACCCGGTGGCCTCGCGGACCAGGTCGGCGCTGGCCATGTCCACGGTGTCCAGCTCGAGCAGGTCAGCCACCTTCGAGGTGTCGACGCGGTGAGCGCCGGAGGCGAGGACGAGCAGGGGTTCGGGGGCCACGGAGGCGTGATCCGGGTGCTCCACGCCCTGCGCTGTGACCGCAAAGACGAGCGAGTTCGCGATCTGGGCCGTCAGGACCCCCAGGTATGCGGCGGCCTGGGCGGCGGTGCGCGCCGCACCGTCCAGGACGACGATCTCGGTCGTGACGTGGACGGCGGTCAGCGCCTCGCGGACGCGGACGACCGCGGGATGGGCGAGGATCGCCGAGCGGGTCTGGTCGGGCATCTGGTCGACGGGCTCGGGGGCCGGTTCGCGGGCGGGTTCGCGAGCCGGTTCGGGGACCGGTTCAGGAGCAGATTCACGAGCCGGTTCAGGAGCTGGTTCGGGAGGGCCCGCGGGCGCGCTGGTCATCGCCGGCTCGTCACGCGTCGCCCGTCATGCCGGAACCGTAACGGCTGACCTCGCTGGGGACCGACCGTTTTCCCCAGGCGGTTCTCCGGCCGCATCCGGCGTACCGTGGGTCCGACGGAGGAGGCGACGAATGAGCTTGGCGTCCGTGGTGTCCGCATGGCGGTGGCGGCACGTGCTGCGCGCCCTCGACCGTCGCTGGCGCCGTCGGTTGGAGGCCGACCTCGCCGCATGCTCCACACCCCGCGACCGCACCGATCTCACGGCCCTGCTGGACCGGTACGAGCTCGAGCATGGCGCCGACGACACTGCCGTCCTACGGGACATCGTCTGGAGCCAGCAGGAGCGCGCGGAACGACGCCGACGCCCCGCCGCCGGCTTCGCCGTGACGCGCTCCGGGTGGTGACCTGACCGCGACCAGGGCTGTCTGACCAGCGGTCCAAACGCCGGTCGAACGGCGGCCCTAACAGCTCGGTGGACCGCTCTTGACAGGGTGTCGGACGGAGGGGGTACCGTGGGTTTAGTCGAACAGATGTACGAATGACTCACTGACGAGTCGTTCGTCCATTCCGGGATTGCGACCCGGTCGACGTCTCACACCCGTGCCTGCGTATGCCTGGAAGGGGCGATGTTGTCATGCGCCGATACAGCGACCCTGTCGAGGTCAGGTCGGGTCCGCGTTCCGGGGCGGTGCAGGGGCCCGCCCCGGAACGCGATGGGGTACCGGTGGACGACGCGATGGCGCCGGCGCCGGGTCCCGAGGCGGTCGACGGCACGGCCGCTCGCGCGCCGGAGGCGTTTCTCTGGCAGGGCCGGCTCTACGTCGTCCGCCGCATCCTGGCCCACTGGCGAGAGCGTCGGCCCTGGTGGCGCGACGCCCTCGACCCGGCGCCCGGGCAGGCCACTGGCATCGACGTCGCCTCGCGCGAGCAGCAGGTGTGGCGAGTCGAAGCGAGCCGCGGCCGGTCCTTCGCTACCGGGGTGTTCGACCTCACCAACGACGGGGCCGAAGGCGCCGCCGCGGACTGGCGCTTGGTGCGCGTGGCCGACTGAGGAGTACCGATGAGGATGCCGACGACAATGCCGACGACACTGCCGACGACACTGCCGACCACACTGCCGACCACACTGCCGACCACACCCGCGACCGAACTGCCGGCTATGCCCGCACATATGCCGGCGAGTATGCGAGCGAGTATGCCGACGGGCACCACCCGCGGTACCACGCCAGCCCGCGCCGGCAGCGTCGCCGCCAGCCCGGTGGGCTCGGCCCGGGTCTTGTCACCGGGGAAGTCGGGCGGGTCATCGGGGAGGTCATCGGGTGAATCGCCCGATCCATCGCCGCCGTCGCGCGGCTCGGCAACCGGGTCGTCACGCGGCTCCCGGGCGTCGTCATCCGGTTCAAAGGCGTCGTCATCCGGTTCGAAGGCGGCGTCGGGCGGTTCGAAGGCGGCGTCGGGCGGTTCGTCGCGCCGTTCGGCCAAGAAGTCGTCGGCCGGCTCGGCGAAAGGATCGTCGCGCGGCGCGGCACGGACCTCCTCGCCCGAGACCACGCCGGACGTCCGGACATCTCGGCCCCCGGTCGCGTCGACGTCGCTCGACCTGCTCGACCGGTCGCGGGCCAGCCTGCTGGAGGCGAGCCGCACCAGCGACGCCGGCGAGCGGTACGTCGAGGCCCATCTTGGTGCACTCCGGGCAGCGGCCGCCCTCCTCGCGGCCCGGAGTCTGCCGAGTGGTGCGGGGTCGTCCAGCAGCGGGAGGGCCATTCGGACCAGTACGACCCGGTCGCGCCCGCGCAGCGTGTGGGAGCTGCTCCCTCGGGTCGCGCCCGAGCTCACCGAGTGGGCGGCGTTCTTCGCGACTTCAGCGCGCCGCCGCGCGGCGATCGAGCGAGGTGGCCGGATCGGCGCGCGGGAGTCCGACGACCTCCTGCGGCAGGCCGAGAACTTCCTCGAGATCGTCCAAGACCTGCTCGGCCTGCCCCGGGACGACACGCTGGCTCCAATCTCCCGCTACGTCGCACCAGTGTCGTGGTCAGGACCGGCACCGCCGGAGGAGCCCGAACGTGGGACGTGAGGACCACGACGGGGACGAAGGAGCCCGTCCGGTTTCCGGCCCGCTGCCGGGTATGCCGTCGGGCTCCCCGGCGAGGGCGGCTCCTCGAGCCCGGCTGAGTGCCGGCGAGACCTTCGTCCACCTTCATGTCGCGTCGGGATACTCGATGCAGTACGGCGCCTCGACTCCTGCCGCCCTCGTCCAGCGTGCCGTGGCGTGGGGACAGCCGGCCCTTGCGCTGACCGACCGTGACGGTCTTTATGGAGCGATCCGGTTCGTCCAGGCCTGTACCGAGGCGGGTATCGACCCGATCCTCGGCGTCGACCTCGCGATCCGGATGCCGACGGGTCGACCGGACAGCAGACGACCTCGAGCGGGGCCTCGACCGACGAACCCCACCTCCGGACGCGCGTCGGCGTGGTGGCCGTCCCTGCCTCCGGCCGCCGCCCGCTCGACCGGTCGCAGCCGACGCGCCTCTGGACCGCCGGACGCGACGGCGCCGATCGATGCCTCGCCCCGCACTCCGGTGCGAGGTGGCGCGATCGTCGATCCTCGACTGCCACGGGTCACCGTCCTTGCGCGCGGCCACCGTTCCGGCCTCGACCCCGGTGCCGGATGGGGACGGCTCTGCCGGCTGGTGACGGCCACCCACCTCGGCGGTGAACGCGGTGAGCCGATGGCCATTCCCGAGCTCATCGCCGAGATGGCCACCCCGGCGGGAATGCTGACCGGAGGCTCGTCGCATACCGGACGCTCCGCACGGACCACGTCTGACCCGGCTTCGGTCGGACCCAGCCCGCTCGTCGTCCTCCTCGGACCGGACTCCGACGTGGGGCGGGCCGTACTCCACCGGCGGCGTGGGGAGGCCGAGGCTGCGCTGGCCCGGTGGCGTGCTCTCCTGCCGCGCGACGCGCTGGCCATCGAGGTGGTGTGCCACGGCGGGCCGGAAGGCACCCCGGCGAACCTCGGCCACGCCGCCCGGCTCTACGCCCTCGCCCGTGACCACGGGCTTCGCGTCGTCCTCACCGCCGCCGTGCGGCACGCCGATCCCCAGGAGGCCGCCGTCGTCGACGTCCTCGACGCGGCGCGGCGGCTCGTCGCGCTGGACGTCCGGCACCTCGACCGCATCACCACCGCCGGGCACCTCAGCCCGACACCGGCGATGTACGCCATCGCGGGTGACGTTCTCGCGGCGTCCGGGCCGGGACTGCAGGGCGGCACCGCCGTGGCCCGGGAAGGCGCGCGCGACCTACTCCGCTCGACGGTCGCCCTCGCCATGGAGTGCGTCCTCGACCCGTCGCTCGACCTCGGCATCGGCGCGGTCCATCTGCCGGAGCAGACCGTCCTCGAGATCGAGCCGCACATCGATCCGCACACCGTCCTCACGCAGCGCTGCCGGGCGAAGGTCGGCGACGCATACCCCGATGCGACGGCCGGCGAACGCGAGGCGATCGAGCGGCGGCTCCAGGACGAGCTCGACGTGATCGCCGGGCTGGGCTTCCCGACCTACTTCCTCACCGTGGCCACCGTCGTCGACCTCATCAAGGACCTGGGAGTGCGGGTCGCGGCGCGGGGGTCCGGTGCGGGGTCGCTGGTCAACTACCTGCTCGGGATCTCCGGGGTCGACCCCTTGCGCTACGGGCTGCTCATGGAGCGGTTCTGTTCGCCGCTGCGCGCTCAGCTGCCCGACATCGACATCGACGTCGAGTCGGCCCGGCGCACCGAGATCTACGAGAAGGTCCTGGCCCGGTTCGGCGGGGAGCGGGTGACCTGCGTGTCGATGATGGACAGCTACCGCGTCCGGCACGCGATCCGAGACGTCGGTGCGGCGCTCGGGATGCCGCCGAGCGAGGTCGACGCGATGGCCAAGGCCTTCCCGCACATCTCGGCCCGCAACGTCCGCAGCGCCATTGCCGACCTGCCCGAGCTGCGGGCGAGCGGCCTCAACGCACCCCGGCTCGACCTCATGCTCGACCTCGTCGAACGCCTCGACGGCCTCCCGCGCCACATCGCCCTCCACCCGTGCGGGGTGGTCCTGTCCAACTCGCGGCTGCTCGACCGCACGCCGGTGGAGGCCAGCTGGATCGGGTTCCCGATGAGCCAGTTCGACAAGGACGACGTCGAGGAACTCGGGCTGCTCAAGCTCGACATCCTCGGCATCCGGATGCAGTCGGCCATGGCCCACGCCGTCGACGAGGTTCGCCGGGTCGACGACGTGAGCATCGACCTCGACGACCGGAAACAGGTCCCGCTCGACGACGAGACGACGTTCCGGATGATCCGCACCACGCACACCCTCGGCTGCTTCCAGATCGAGAGTCCGGGTCAGCGGGAGCTCATCGGCAAGTTCGGACCGGAGTCGTTCGAGGACATCATCACCGACATCTCGCTCTTCCGGCCGGGACCGGTGAAGTCCGACATGATCGTCCCGTTCCTCAACGCCCGTCAGGGCTGGAACGCCCCGGAGTTCCTCCACCCGACCCTGATCCCGGCGCTCGAGGAGACCGAGGGCGTCGTCGTCTTCCACGAGCAGGTGCTCCTCATGGTGGCCGAGACGACCGGAGTCAGCCTCGCCGAGGCCGACGAGGTCCGTCGCGCCATGGGATCCCCGCGTGGCCAGGCGGAGGTCGAGAAGTGGTGGCGACCAGCGGCGCTCGCCCGCGGCTACCCCAAGGACGTGACCGACAAGATCTGGGAGGTGCTCAAGGCGTTCGCGTCGTTCGGGTTCTGCAAGGCGCACGCCGCGGCGTTCGCCCTGCCGACCCACCAGTCGGCGTGGCTCAAGGCTCACCATCCCGCGGCGTTCCTCGCTGGCGTGCTCACCCACGACCCCGGCATGTATCCCAAGCGGCTCATCCTCGACGACGCCCGCAGCCTCGGCATCGCGGTCCTCGGCCTCGACGTCAACGCCTCGAAACCGGCGTACGTCATCGAGCGGCTCGACACGTCCGCCGAGCTGCCGTTGCCTCGCGACCCCGACCTACCGGACGGCAGCGCCTACGGCATCCGGCTCTCGCTCACCGACGTCAAAGGAATCAGCGAGGCAGAGGTCGCGCGGAT
>JBKPKI010000057.1:0-23254 GCA_046731055.1 Actinomycetota bacterium
ACGCCGACGAAGGCCAGCGGATCGAGGTAGGTGTCGCCGTCGAGCACCCCCCAGTGCAGACAGCCAGCAGGGGCGCAGTGACCCGTCACCACGCTGACCGTGCCGATCACCTGACCCTGCTCGACCGTTGTCCCGACCTCCAGCTCAGAGTCCACTGGCTCGAACGTGGTCCGCAGCCCGCCCGACGTCTGGAGAACCAGCACGCCGCGATCGACAACAGTGCCCCGGAATGCCACCACGCCGCCGGTAGGCGCGAGTACGTCCTTGCCGGCAGTGGCGCCGAGGTCAACCCCACGGTGACCTGATCCCCACCGCGCTTCGGGAGGATCGAACCGGTTCACGACCGGTCGTGGGGGTCGGAGCGGCCAGCTCCACCGATCTCGCCGGATCCCGTCGGAAGCGGCCGCCGTCGGCCCAGGCGTCGGGCCCCAACTCGATGACCTGGCGTCGGCCGTCCAGTCCGGCGCCACCGATGCGACGGCGTTGGTCCCGGCAGCGAGCACGCCGATGAAGGCCAACAGCAGGACTGCTGCCAACCGCCACACGGGCGCTACCAACCACGTCATCCCGTCAGCGTCGGGCGCAACGACCGTCCCGTCGAGTGCTCGCTGGCGGCCTGTGGACGGTGTGACGAGCGTGACGGACCGTGTGGACAGAGGCCATGCCGGTTCGACGAGCGGGGCCGCCGGGTCCGAGTGGAGGAAAGGTGACGCTGACGTCAACTCCCCTCCACTCAAAGGTCCCGCGACGCGGCGGGCAACCCTCGCCGGCGCCGCTCAGACGCCCGCGTTCACCTCACGCCCGTGCAGCCTCGACAGCCGGGACGCCGCCTCCATCAGCACCTCGTCCTGCTTGCAGAATGCGAACCGGACCAGCGTCCGCGCCGCCTCCACGTCGTCGTGGAACACCGACACCGGAACAGCCACCACTCCGCACAGCGACGGCAGCTCGCGGCAGAAGGCCAGCCCGTCGGACGCCCCGAACGCCGCCGCGTCGGCCACGACGAAGTAGGTCCCCGCCGGCCGGGACACCGGCATCCCCGCCGCCGCCAGCCCCTCACAGAGCAGGTCCCGCTTCCGCTCCAGCGACCCGGCCAGCGACGCATACACGGCGTCATCGAGCCCCAGAGCCAAAGCCACGGCCGGCTGGAACGGGCCCGACGCCACATAGGTCAGGAACTGCTTCACCGTGCGCGCCGCCGCCACCGCGGCAGCGGGCCCGGTCACCCAACCCACCTTCCAACCCGTGGCCGAGAACGTCTTCCCGGACGACGAGATGGAGATGGTCCGCTCCCACATCCCCGGTAACGTGCACACCGGCACGTGCCGAACTCCGTCGAAGGTCAGGTGCTCGTACACCTCGTCGGTGACCACCCACGCGTCGTACTCACGCGCGAGCGAGCAGATCAGCTCCAGCTCGTCGCGCGTGAAGACCTTCCCGGTCGGGTTGTGCGGTGAGTTCAGCAGCACCAGCCGGGTCCGCGGCGAGAAGGCGGCTCGCAAGGAGTCTTCGTCCACGGCGAACGACGGGAAGCGCAGCACTGACGTCCGCCGCATCGCCCCAGCCAGGGCGATCGTCGCCGCGTACGAGTCGTAATACGGCTCGAAGGTCACCACCTCGTCGCCCGGCTCGCACAGCGCCAGCACGACCGACGCGATACCCTCCGTCGCCCCGGCCGTCACGAGGACCTCCGACCACGGGTCCAGGGTCAGCCCGTAGAACCGCCGCTGGTGTTCGGCGACGGCGGACAACAGCTCCGGCACTCCCGGCCCCGGCGGGTACTGGTTCCGCCCGCTCTCGATCGCCGCCACAGCGGCCGCGAGCATCGGAGCGGGTCCGTCGGTGTCGGGGAAGCCCTGGCCGAGGTTGATGGCCCCGGTCTGCGTCGCCAGCGCGGACATCTCGGCGAAGATCGTCGTCCCGAACCCGCGCATCCGCTCGACCAGTGGCGTCGCCGTGGAAAGCCCGATAGGCATGACCAGCAGCGTATGCGCCGCGCCGGCACCGTCGGGGGCTACAGCGACGGCGGCAGCCAGTCCGGGTCGAATCCGCACGCCCGGATCCGGAACAGCTTGTATCGCCCCGCGACCCCGACCTGCTCGAACCCCGGAGCGTCCTCGAGCTTGGCGATGCCGGCCGTCCGGTCGTACAGGTTCAGCCAGTACCGCTCCGGTCCGGTGACCGCGTACTCGACGCCGCCCCGCCGCAGCGCGTCGCAGACGTCCGGCCGGGTCGCCGCCTCCCGAAGGTGCTCGCCGATGAGCGCGTGGTCGGGGTCGGGATCGAGCAGCAGCGAGTCGAAGAGGACCGGCCGCTCGTGGAACGCGTACAGGAAGGCCGAGCCGTTGGCCGGGACGTTGGCCGTCACAACGTCGGAGGGGATGAGCCGGGCGAGCTCACCCAGGGCCGCGTTGTCGGCGTCGGTCAACAGCACCTGGTAGGGCTCGTCGGGGACGTAGTACCGGTCCACGACGTCACCGGCCTGGTCGTGCGACGCGCCACCGGTAGCCACGGCGACGAGGACCAGCGCTCCCGCCGCCGAGGTGACCACGAGCGCCCAGGGCCGGCGCGTGCGGTCCGTCGCGGGCGGCGAGAACCCAGCCAGCATTCGCGACAGCCCACGGGCGAGCGTATGCGTGCCGACCACCGCCAGCAGCACCGCCGGGACCGTGCCCAGGGCGGCGATACGGACCTTGTCGTTGTACCAGTACCCGGTGAGCAGCGAGCCCCACCCAGGCCGGCCGGTCGCGGCGATGACGTACAGCAGGACGCAAGCCGCCCACGTCACGACTACCCACCGCAGCCGCACCCGCCGCAGCGCGACCATGAGCCCGAGGCCGATGACCGCCAGCAGACCCCAGGGAAGGGGTCCGATCTGAAGGCCCAGCAGCGCACTGTCCCGAAGCGACGGCCCGAGCCGCTCGCTCGCCCCCCAGTCGTAGCTTGCGGTGTCCGCGACCTGTCGGGACACCTGTGGCACGACCAGCAGACCGAGGACCACGACGACCGCCAGCACACCGAGCCGTACGCGGGCCCGAGCGGCGGCCACCCGGTCGAGGTGACGCCACTGCAGCGCCAACCGGGTTCCCAGTGCCAGCACGACGAACAACACCAGGGACACCAGGGCGTTGGGGTGGGCCAGGGCCAGGCCGGGAAGCGCGCCCAGCGTCACCACCACGGCCAGCCGCCGCGGCAGCCCCGGCACCGGTGCGACGCAGCGCACGGCCACCAACGCCGGACCCAGGACTCCCGGCAACAGCGCGGTCCCGAGCAGGTTCGGCCACAGCACCCCCCATCCCATCAGGACGTAGGGAAACGCCGTGAACGCCGCCGACACCAGTCCGGCACCGACGAGGAGCACCGCGGACCGCCCCAGCGCCACTCGGACCAACGCGACCACGCCCAGCGGCCAGGCCACCGCGGCCGCCGCGACCGCCGTGAGGTTGGCCGCGATCACGATCCCCGTGCCATCGGCCAACGCCGGAACCACCTGGGCGAGCGAGCCCGCGACGTCGTGGAAGGCGCTCGGATACGCCGGATGGCCGGCGGAGGCCCACGATGAGAACACCTCGGTGTCGAGAAAGCCGCGGATCCGGTTCAGGTGCGCGACGGCGTCGGTGCTCTGGACCATCTGGTCCGGCCGGTGGATTCCCGGCAGCACGGCGACGAGGACGAGCAGGACACCCAGGCCGACTCCGGCGAGCGCGAACCAGCTCGTGCGCTCGGAGTCCCAGGCCTCATACCCCGGGGGCGCCGTCCCCTGGGGACGCAGGGCGAACCCCACGAGGTACGCCACGAGCGCACCGGCGGCAGTGGCTGCCACCAGCACCCAAGGCCGCCACGACAGGTGCAGGAGCGGCGCCAGCACGGCGGCTCCGGCCACGACCGTGGTGCTGAGGCTGGGCGCGATGCCCCAGGCCGCGATGCCGCGCAGCCCTGCGGCGTACGCCACCGCCGCTCCGGGAAGCAGCAGGATCGCGACGCCGAGGGCGAGCGCCGGCAGCGCCGGCAGCCACTCGCTCACGGGGGGCCACCCTAAGTCACCCTGCGAAGTTCTCCGCTTCGCTCAGATACTTCGCAGGGACCCCGACAGGGCGATTTCGTGCGGGAAGCCGGCGCGGCATACCATGGGGGCACGGCCGTCGTCCTGACGGCCGAATTCGCGCGCCTTCTCCCGTTGACCTGGACACCCGGCGAAACGGGGCGCGCACCCGGTAGGTCCGGTATGCCGCGTGGCTCCCGGTGGGGTGCGCGTCAGGCGCCAGGCAGGCGGCCGCCCCCCGCGGACCGCCGACGGAACCGACCACAACCACACCGCAGGAGGACACGGCATGGCCGTCGTCACCATGCGCCAGCTCCTCGAGAGCGGCGTCCACTTCGGGCACCAGACCCGCCGGTGGAACCCCAAGATGAAGCGCTTCATCATGACGGAGCGCAACGGGATCTACATCATCGACCTGCAGCAGTCGCTGACGTACATCAACAACGCATACGAGTTCGTCAAGGAGACCGTCGCCCACGGCGGCTCGGTCCTCTTCGTCGGCACCAAGAAGCAGGCGCAGGAGCCGATTGCCGAGCAGGCGACGCGCGTCGGGATGCCCTACGTCAACCACCGCTGGCTGGGCGGCATGCTCACCAACTTCAACACGATTTCCAAGCGGCTGACCCGGCTCAAGGAGCTCGAGGAGATCGACTTCGAGGACGTGGCCGGCTCCGGCCGCACCAAGAAGGAGCTCCTTATCCTCCAGCGCGAGAAGGACAAGCTGGAGCGGACCCTCGGCGGCATCCGCTCAATGCAGCGGGTCCCGTCCGCGGTGTGGGTCGTGGACACCAAGAAGGAGCACCTCGCCGTCGACGAGGCCCGCAAGCTCGGGCTGCCGGTCATTGCGATCCTGGACACCAACTGCGACCCCGATGAGGTCGACTACAAGATCCCCGGCAACGACGACGCCATCCGGTCGGTCACCCTGCTGACTCGGGTCATCGCAGACGCCGTCGCCGAGGGCATCGTGGCCCGGGCCGGCGGCGGCCGCACCGCGGGGGACGAAGGCGTCGCCGCCGAGGAGCCGCTGGCCGAGTGGGAGCGCGAGCTCTACGCCGAGGCCGCTACGGCCGAGACGGCCGGCGCCGAGACCGTCGCGCCCGAGATCGCGCCGGAGGTCACCCCGGATCCGGACATCGCCGCCGAGGCGGCCGACGTCGCCGGTGAGCCGATCGAGGCCGAGGACGTCCAGGCCGGAGCCAGTGTCGCGGCGCCCCCGCCCAACCCCGGCGAGACCAGCGACGCCAGCGACGAGCCCGCCAACGCCTGAAGCGCCGGCGAGCGCTCCAGCACACCAGATCGACACTCAGAAGAAGAGAGAGATGGCGAACTTCACCGCCGCGGACATCAAGACCCTGCGTGAGCAGACCGGCGCCGGAATGCTCGACGTCAAGAAGGCGCTCGACGAGGCCGACGGCGACCACGCCAAGGCCACCGAGATCCTTCGGGTCAAGGGCCTCAAGGGCGTCACCAAGCGCGAGGGCCGCGCCACCTCCAACGGTCTCGTCGCCGCCAAGGCCGAGGACGGCGTCGGCACCCTCGTGGAGGTCCTCTGCGAGACCGACTTCGTCGCCAAGGGCGAGAAGTTCATCGCCCTGGCCGAGCAGGTCCTCGACCAGGCCATCGCGGCCAAGGCCGGCTCCGCCGACGAGCTGCTCAAGAGCACCCTCGCCGACGGCCGCACCGTCCAGGAACTGCTCGACCAGTCCAACGCGGTCATCGGCGAGAAGATCGAGGTCAAGCGGGTCGCCCGGATCCAGGGCGAGCGCGTCGCCGCCTACCTCCACAAGACGAGCCCGGACCTTCCCGCGCAGATCGGCGTCCTCGTCGCGATCGCCGGTGGCGACGACCAGGTCGCCCGGGACATCGCCATGCACGCTGCGGCGCTGCCGCCCACCGCGCTGACTCGCGACGACATCCCGACCGAGACCGTCGAGAACGAGCGCCGCCTCGCCGAGGCCACGGCCCGCGAGGAGGGCAAGCCGGAGGCCGCGTTGCCCCGGATCATCGAGGGCCGGGTCAACGGGTTCTTCAAGGACAACGTCCTCGTCGAGCAGGCGTTCGCCAAGGATCAGAAGAAGACCGTCGGGCAGGTGCTCGAAGACGCAAAGGCCGAGGCTCAGGCGTTCGCCCGCTTCCGCGTCGGAGCCTGAGGCTCGCACCCCGCTCCGGTATGCCGGTCGCCCTTCTCGGGCGGCCGGCATACCCGTCGTGAGCGGAAAAGCGCCTACCCGGCGGCCTTCTCGAGTACCTCGTGAAGTCGGGCCGCGAACGCCTCCGGCTGACCGGCATACCCGTGCTCGCCGCCGAGGAAGCCGCCGTGGTGGCTCGGGAACGTGACCGCCTTCTGCCCGAGAGCTGCGGCGGTCGCGACCGAGGTGCGCCCAGTCAGCGTGTCTTCGGACTCTTCCCCGACGCCGATAACGATCCGCGTCGGTGCGGCGGTGAGAGCCTCAACGTCGGGGCGGAAGCTCGTGATGCCGTTCGCCGTGCCCGAGAGCAGCGGGTCATCGCGGGAGCCGTCGTCGTCGGTCGGCATCCCGAACATCGCCGGATCGGCCGGCGGCTGGGCCGCGTACTCGTCGGTGAACTCGCCCCGCCAGGCGGTCAACGCGATGAACTGGGCCATCCCCGCGTTGGAACCGCGCTGGTGGTATGCGTCCTGGACGGCCCGCTCTGCGGCGAACGCAGCGTCGGCGTCCGGGAGTAGGGCGAGCAGTGGCGGTTCGTGCGCGACGAGGATGCGGACGTCCTCCGGGTGCTCCGCGACCAGCGCGAGGGTGTTCACCGCCCCGCCGCTGCTGGCGAAGATGTCCACCGGCCCACCGATGTCGGTGATGAGCGCGTGGAGGTCGGCGGAGTGCAACTCGGGGGACCGCTCGGTGCGGCCGTCCTTGCGGCCGCTGCGGCCGAGCCCTCGGGGGTCGTACGTGACGATCGTCCGGTCGGGAAAGTGAGAGGCCAGCGTCTGGAAGCCCTCCGCCGTCATCGGGTGGCCCGCCAGGAGCAGAGGTGGCTGGCCGTCAGCGGTCGGCAGCGGGCCGGCCACGTCGTAGACGAGGTCGACGTCGGGGGTCTCGAGCGTGTGAGTCTGCGTCTCCATGGTTTCCATCTTGGGCCCTCCAGGCGTTCAGCGGAGTGACGTTGTCTCGGCGTCGCCCTACAGACCAGGATCGACGCGGGAAGTCATCGGTCGGTCGGACGCCTCGGTGATGCGTCCACCCAGTCGAGTCAATCCGTCGCGAACCATCCGGCCGTACCCGTCGTCTGCGAGGTCTCCGAGAGCGGCCTGCCCTTGCCGAAACTGCTCCGTGGCTTCGGCCACCCGACCCTGCCGAAGGCAGCCGTCGCCGAGGTTGAGGTGCAGGCTCGGCGCCAGCCCCGCGACGTGCGGAATCCCCACGGCGGTCAGGGCATCGCCGCGAAGGTGCGCATGTTCCTCGAGTGCGGTCCGGTCCCACGCGACCTCGTCGTCGAGCGAGTCCTGGAGGTCGGCGAGATAGTGCGCCACGACGCAGCGGTACGCGTGGTCGCCGGGAGTGGTCCGCGCCCAGCAGGAGAGCAGCCGATCGCGCCCGAGGTCCGGTCGCCGGTCTGCGCCTCGCCGACCGCCGCGAGGACGGTCGCCCAGTCCGGCGTGGTCACGACGGCTGGTAGACGCCCAGCTCGTTGCCGGCGGGGTCCGTGAAGTGGAACCGGCGGCCACCCGGATACTCGAAGGGCGGGCTGGTCACGGTTCCGCCCGCCTCCTCGACGGCGTGCACGGACGCGTCGAGGTCTTGGGAGTAGATCAACACCAGAACGCCGCCGGAGGACGCCATGGCCGCGGCGGTGAGGCCGCCCACCTCGCCGTCTCCGTCACGGCTGCGGATGGCGGCGTACTCGGAACCGTAGTCGTTGAAGGTCCAGCCGAACGCCGCGGCGTAGAACGCCTTGGCGGCGGCGACGTCGGGCGCGGCCAGCTCGACGTAGTCGATCGCGTGATGTGTATGCGTCATGCGATCACTCTGGCGCGAGCCACCGACACCGCGACGGCGCGCGCCTTAGTCGAAGGTCTCGAGCAGCAAGGACCGTTCGGGACCCGTGAGGTTCGTGTCGACCAGCTTGCCGCGGAAGCCGCGGAACCGCTCGCCCAACCGGTCCAGGTCACCCTGGTCGGTGACGGCGAAGAGCACGGACGTCCCTGGCGTCGTCTCCGCCTTGATCTTTTCGAGCTGCTCCTTGGTGAGCCCGACCCCCTGGAGGTGCTGGTAGAGGGCGCCGGCTCCGGCGCCGGCCGCCGCTCCTAGAACCGGCACGAAGAACAGGGTTCCGACCACGAGCCCCCAGAACGCTCCCCATCCCCCCGCCCGCACCTCGTCCTCATGGGTGTGTCGCAGCGTCGGCTGCGGGGCTCCGGGCGGCCATTCCAGGACGGCCCGGTCGATGACCTTGACCAGCCCCTCGGTCCGGGCCCGGTCGAGCTGGTCGCACGCGGCCTGCGCCCCTTCTGGAGTGTCGAACTTCCACGCCGTGAACGTCGTCATTGCGTCTCCTCGTCGCGGACGGCAGCTAGGTATGAGGCAACCCTCCCATCGTTAGAGGCGTTGCGGAACTGACACTAGTCGCGCGGACGTCGCGCCTCAGCGTGCGGCGCGCTTCACCAGCGCCGCGATCTTCTTCTCCTCGGCGGAGCCCACCGTGGTGAGTGCGTACGCGGTCGGCCACATCGTGCCGTCGTCGAGGTTGGCCGGGTCGTTGAAGCCCAAGGTCGCATACCGAGCCTTGAACTTCGCGGCCGGCTGGAAGAAGCAGACGACCTTGCCTGCCTTGGCGTAGGCCGGCATGCCGTACCAGAGCCGGGGCGCCAACTCGGGTGCCGCGGCGACGACGACGGAATGGACGGCTTCGGCCATCTTGCGGTCGGATCCCGAGAGTTCCGCGATCTTGTCGAGCACCGCCTGCGCGTCGTCGTCCGGGCTCGCGCCGCCGCGCGTTGATTTGACCTCTTGAGCGCGGTCTTTCATCGCGCTGCGTTCCTCGTCGGTGAAGGCCGCGGACGACTTGCGTGCTGATGTCGTTGCCTTGGCGGCCTTGGTGGTTCTAGGCATGGTCTGCTCCTCCTATGTCGGCGGTGTGGTCCCACGCTAGGCAACCGGACTCGCGCCGGGCTTCTTCGATCCTGACCGATCGACTGGCCAAGAGGACATCAGTCCAGGTCGATGCGCACGGTCAGCACCGTCGCGATGGCGCGGCCGATAGCGGCGTCCCACTGGTACGTCAGCGATCGCGACCGCGCCGACACGGCCCAGAATGTGTTGCTGTCGAGGCCGTTGCCCACGACGGTGCGGCGAGCCCGACCCGTGCGCCGCCCCTTCGTCTCCAGCAGCGCGAACGCCCGAGGCGCGATCCGGTGCCGCATGGCCCAGTCGAGCGAGTGGTTGCCGGCCACAGCACGACGCGGAGCATCCGGTACTTGGTCGTCCGCGTCGAGCTCACCTGCGGCACCTCGACATTCTGTCGTGGGGATTGTGTCGTCGGGGACGCGTGCCACGATGCGCACGTGACGACCACCACGCCCGCCCGCTTGCGAGAGGTTGCCGAGGCGGGCTGGCGCTGGGTCCTCGACCAGGTGCGCTGGGCCGACGGCCCGTGGATCCCGGCCTCGGTCCCAGTCGACAACGCCGTCGGCCCCGAAGCAGGTGACGACGAGGAGCCGCCGTCGAACGACTACCGCGACGGCCTGTACGACGGCATCGGTGGTCTTGCACCGGTGCTCGCCGAGGTGCGGTCAACGAGGGAGTGGACCCACGAGGAGACCGAGCTGGCCGGCGGCATCGCCGACCGACTCCGGACGCAGATCCCGGTCGTGAGCGACGTGTCGTTCTTCGACGGGTTGTCCGGCATGGTGGGCGCACTTGTCGCCCTCGACGAGCCCGGCGCAGACACGGCAGTCCGCCGCATGCTCGACACCGTGGAACCCGACGGGTGGCCGCCCGGCACCCCCCTGTCCACCCGCGCCTACCAGCCCAGGGCACGGGTCAACGACGTGACCCTGGGAACCGCCTCGGCCCTGCTGGCGGGTGTCTGGGCGATCCGCTGCAACATATCGGGGGCTCGCGCCCTGACCGACCGTGCCGCTGACATCCTCCTGGCGGAGGCGGAAGTCGAACCGCCCGGCCTCAACTGGCGGATGGTGTCCCAGCGGTTCACTCTCGGCGCGCCGACCCAAATGCCGAACTGGTCGCACGGTCTCGCGGGGATCGCCGCCGGCCTCGCTCTGGCCGGTGCCGAGCTGGACCGCAACGACCTGGTCGCGGCCGCTCGGCGCGGTGCCGAGCATCTGGTCTCGCTCGGGGACACCTCCGACGGCGGGCTGATGGTTCCACTCGCGATCCCTCCAGCGGACCCGGCGAAGGTGGACCCGTTCTCCTACGGCTGGTGTCACGGCCCGACGGGCACGTCACTGCTGTTCATCGCTCTCGACCGGGCCGGAGTCGCGGAGATCTCGGGTGAGCCCACGATGAGCTGGTATGCCCGGGGGCGCCACAGCGTGCGGACCTCCGGCCTGCCCGACCGGCTGCGGCCGGGCTTCTGGGACAACGACGGCCGCTGCTGCGGAACCGCAGGCGTCGGTGACGCCTTCCTCGACGCCTGGACAAGAGCGGCTGACGAGGCCGACCTCGCCTTCGCCGTCCGCCTGGGGGAGGCGCTCGTGGACCGGGCCGTCGAGGCGGACGGCCGCGCATACTGGCGATTCATCGAACACCGCAAACCCGAGCCGCTGCTGCCGCCGGGCGTCGGCTGGATGCAGGGCGCGGCGGGCATCGCCGCCTACCTCTTTCACCTGGCCCGGGTTCTCGACGTCGGACGGGATGCGGCCGCGGTCCCACGAATGGAGACCTGGTGGGCTGTCGATCCGGGGCCGAAGCGTTGACCCTGACCGGCGACGAGGTCGAGCAGGCTTCCTGTCGAAGCGGCTGGAGACACTCAGATGAGTGCTCCCGCCGCGGACGGCACCTCTCGCATCCAGGACGATGAGGTGTGAAAAGATCCCTGACGCTGCTCACGACGGGGGCACGCGCGCGCACCACTCCACGGGAGGTCGCCCTGTGACGCTCGCCAGCCAGGCCGACGGGTCCCGCCCGCGGTTCCATCGGGTGCTGCTCAAGCTGTCCGGGGAGGTGTTCGGCGGGGGGCGCCTCGGCCTCGACCCGGCCGTCGTGCGGCGGATTGCCGACCAGGTCGCCGAGGCGGTGCGCAGCGGCGTCCAGGTGGCCATCGTCATGGGCGGCGGGAACTTCTTCCGCGGAGCGGAGATGCAGGCCAAGGGCATGGACCGGTCGCGAGCCGACTACATGGGGATGCTCGGCACGGTCATGAACTGCCTCGCCTTGCAGGACTTCCTCGAGAAGAACGGCATCGAGACCCGGGTCCAGACCGCGATCACCATGGGCCAGGTGGCCGAGCCCTACATCCCTCGACGGGCGATCCGTCACCTGGAGAAGGGCCGGGTGGTCATCTTCGGCGGAGGCGCCGGGATGCCGTACTTCTCGACCGACACCGTCAGCGCGCAGCGCGCCCTCGAGATCAAGTGCGACGCCGTCCTCATGAGCAAGAACGGCGTCGACGGGGTCTACGACAAGGACCCACGAGTCCACCCAGAGGCCCGGAAGATCGACCAGCTCACCTTCGACGACGCGCTTCAGCAGGGACTGCGGGTGGTGGACCAGGCGGCGTTCAGCCTCTGCCACGACAACAAGCTCCCGATGATCGTCTTCGGCATGGAGGGCGAGGGAAACATCACCCGAGCGTTGCAAGGTGAGAGGATCGGCACGCTCGTCACCCCGGTGTGACGCGCCGACGCATACGGAGAGAGAACGACGATGATTGACGAGACGCTCTTCGAGGCCGAGGAGAAGATGGAGAAGGCCGTCGAGGTCGCCAAGGAGGACTTCGCCGGCATCCGGACCGGCCGGGCGAACCCCGGCATGTTCAACAAGCTCCTGGTCAGCTACTACGGGGCGCCCACGCCGCTGCAGCAGCTCGCGTCGTTCCAGACACCGGAGGCTCGGACCATCATCATCAGCCCGTTCGACAAGTCGTCCATGCACGAGATCGAGAAGACGTTGCGCGACTCCGACCTCGGGGTGAACCCCAGCAACGACGGCAACATCATCCGAATCGTCCTGCCGATCCTCACCGAGGAGCGGCGCAAGGAGTACATCAAGCTGGCGCACCACAAGGCGGAGGAGGCGCGCGTGTCCATCCGCAACGTCCGCCGCAAGGCCAAGACCGACCTCGATCACCTCGTCAAGGACGGCGAGGTCGGCGAGGATGACGGCGTGCGCGGTGAGAAGGAGCTCGAGACGCTCACCCGGAAGTACGTCGACACCGTCGACGCGTTGCTCAAGGGCAAGGAGAGCGAGCTCCGCGAGGTCTGAACGGCCTGCCGAGATGCCCGTGCCCGCACGCAAGATGACCGACGAACCGGTGCCGTCGTCCGACGAGTCGGAGGGTCCGCTCGTCGCACCGGTGACGACCGAGGTCGAGTCGGTCAAAGTCTCCCGCGCCGGCCGCAACCTCCCGGCCGCCATCGCCGTGGGGCTGACGTTGGGTGCGGCGGTCGTCGTCACCCTGTTCGTCATTCCCAAGTGGACCTTCGTGGTCCTGGCGACGGCGGCGGTTTGCGTCGGCGTCTGGGAGCTCTGCCGGGCGCTGCGCGCAGGTGGCTTCGCCGTCCCGGTCGTCCCCAGCGTCGTCGGGTGTATCAGCATGCTCGGTGCCGCGTACGTCGGTGGCGCCCAGGCCCTGCTGGTCTGTTACGCGTTGACCTGTGTGGCGATCCTCGTCTGGCGGGTGGCGGACGGGGTGACCGGAGCGGCTCGCGACGTCATGGGTGGGGCGCTGGTCGCCGCCTACCCGTCGTTCCTCGCCGCCTTCGCGGCGCTGCTGCTCGCGCCAGATGACGGGACGTGGCGGATGTTCACCTACATCGCCGTCACCGTGGCGAGCGACATCGGAGGGTATGCGGTGGGTGTCCTCGCCGGGCGCCACCCGATGGCGCCGACCATCAGTCCCAAGAAGTCGTGGGAGGGCTTCGCCGGCTCTGTGCTGTTCTGCATGGCGGTCGGCGTGGCGTGTGTCGTACTCGCGCTGCACGGACCGTGGTGGACAGGACTGGTCGCCGGTGCGGCAGCAGCGGTCGCGGCGACGACAGGGGACTTGATCGAGTCGTCGATCAAGCGCGACCTCGGCATCAAGGACATGTCCAACATCCTTCCCGGCCACGGCGGTCTCATGGACCGCCTCGACTCGCTCGTGCTGACGGCCCCGATCATCTGGGCCGTGCTGGCAGTCCTCGTCCCGGTGGCGGTCGGGTCCTAGCGCCCGGGCCGGGTATACGACCGGCTTTCGTCGAGGCCGACATGGAAGCGCTCATCTCTCAGGCGGAGTGCCGGAACCTCAGCCGCGGTGTGGCGATCACCGCTGGCCGAAAGCCCCACGCTCGAGCGACCAGGTATCGCGATTCGACACGCCGCAGGACTGATCGCGGATCCCGGGCGAGCTGTTCGGGAGTGACACCGACGACGACGATCCGGTAGCTGGACAGGTCCGAGTCGTCCGTGACCGTCGCATCCCACTGCAACGCCCCCGCATGGAACTCGCGGCTGTGCACCATGACCGCCATGCCGACGTCGTCGAACCACACGTCCGGCGTCGTCAGCCGTCTCTCCTGCATGTCCTTGAGCTCGGGATTGAGCATCGCTCGCGGGAGCACCGTGGAGGACCGCAGCAACGCGGCGAGATCCGCCTCCGGGACCGACCAGGACCCGGCGGCGGCCTCTCGGAGGGCTTGTCGCAGCCACAGCCGTCCACGAGTCTGCCGCGCCTCGACCCAGTGCGTCAGGTCATCGAGGCGCACCAACCGCCGATGGACCACGTCGATGACCAACGCTCGAGCCGCAGAGTCGGGGAGAACGGCCGCGGCGTCCACGACGGCCCGAGCACGACATGACAACGTCAGCGGCCCACGTTCGACGAGGCGCTCGTCGACGAGGTGAGTACGTCGGACCGTCACCCAGTTGACGGTGCCTGGTTTGGCGGTAGGTGGAACAAAGACATGGATGCGAGGCTCGGCGTGCTCCCGGAGAAAGCCGTAGAGGGCCGCCGCCGTGGGGCCGGCCAGCCACGACCGGGGTCCCCCGTACAGCTGTGCAGCGACGCGGCGCTGATCGAGAGTAGGCAGCGCCGGGGACAGCAGGACGCCGCCGGGCAGCAGTTGACGCCAGGTCCGCCCCAGCCGCCACCGCACTTGGCCGACGGAAACGCCATGGGCGGCCAGCTGCCGACGGGTCACCACACCACACTGCTCGCCAGCGAGCGCTGCGAGGGCCACCGGAAGTTCCATCACTGCAGCGTCGATGTCGACGGCCAGCCACGCCACGGCGACCTGAGCCACTGTGGATGGTCCGTCGTGGTGAACGCGGCATGGGGATAAGTGGAACCATGAAGCCGGCACATCCGGTAACCGATGGGGTAACCGACTCGGTTGCCTGGACGACTCGCCCAGGTACCTGACTGGGTACTCCAACCGTTCATGCGGTCGTCGCGAGGCTGAGAGACTGTCCGTCACATGTCCGATCTCCCCACCCCAACGACGACGACACCGCGCCCTGGTCAGTTGACCTTCACCGCGCCGCGCCGCGGCAAGCCGCCGCGCCACCTGGCCGACCTGACGCCGAAAGAACGCCGCGACGTCGTCGAGTCGTTGGGACACAAGGCGTTCCGAGCCAACCAGCTGTCGACGCACTACTTCGAGCGGCTGGTCCAAGGTCCGGAGGACATGACAGACCTGCCCAAGCGCGTCCGTGACGAGTTGGTCCGCGACCTGCTGCCGACCTTGCTCACGCCGATCGTGCAGCGGACCGCCGACGACGGCGAGACGGTGAAGTCGGCCTGGCGGCTCCACGACGGGGCTCTCGTCGAGTCGGTGCTCATGCGGTACCCCAACCGCGTCACGATGTGCATCTCCAGCCAGGCCGGCTGCGGGATGAACTGCCCGTTCTGCGCCACCGGGCAGGCCGGGCTCACCCGCAACCTCTCGACCGCGGAGATCGTCGAGCAGGTCGTGTACGCGGCGCGCTCGCTCCGCCGCGGCGAGCTCGCCGGTGGGCGCGCCGAACAGGAACGAGAAGCGCCGTTGCGCGTCTCCAACGTCGTGTTCATGGGGATGGGTGAGGCGCTGGCCAACTACCGCGCCGCGATCGGCGCCATCCGCCGGCTGACCGACCGGACCCCAGACGGCCTCGGCATGTCGGCTCGCGGCGTCACGATGTCGACGGTCGGCCTGGTCCCGGCGGTCGACCGGCTCGCCGCGGAGGGCCTTCCGGTGACCCTGGCGCTCTCGCTGCACGCGCCGGACGACGAGCTGCGCAACGAGCTGGTCCCCATCAACACGCGGTGGTCCGTCGACGCGGCGATCGACGCCGCATACCGGTACTTCCGGGCGACCAAGCGGCGCGTGTCGATCGAGTACGCCCTGATCCGCGACATCAACGACCAGGCCTGGCGGGCCGACCTGCTCGGCCGGAAGCTCAATGCCCGCGGCCGGGGATGGGTGCACGTCAATCCAATCCCGCTCAACCCGACCCCTGGCTCGAAGTGGACCGCGTCGAGGCCCGGCGTGGAGCAGCAGTTCGTCGAACGGCTGCGGGCCGCTGGGATCCCCACGACGATCCGCGACACCCGGGGGCAGGACATCGACGGAGCCTGCGGCCAGCTCGCCGCCGCCACGGCCTGAGGCGTCAGTCCGTGTAACAGAGCCGGCGGAACCGTTGCCGCAGAGCCGGATCCACGGCATTAGCGTCCGCGTCGCCGGCAGGATCCGAGTGGCGGTCGTACAGCCAGAGCAGCAGCTGTCCGCCGGTTCCGACGACTGTCGGCACGCCGTCCGCCTCCAGGGCCGCTCTGGTGGTCCTGACCACCGAAGCGGTCCCCGGCGAATCGGCGTCGGAGACCAGCCACGCGGCGTCCGAGTCCGTGCACGCGAATCCGAGCGGCCCGTCGAGAGGCGGAGGCGGCGGGTCTTCGATGTCGGACGGGTTGGACACCGAGAAGTGGAGGAACTCGTCGACCGAGTCGGCGCCGACCTCCGGTGAGATCCGGATCGCCCGATCCGCCGCGCGGGCGACGTCCCAGTGATGACCGACGGCCTCCTGGACCTGATGCCGGATCACGAACCGGACGTCCTGCTGAGCGGGCGCCCACGTCCACACCGGCGCCGCCGGGTCGGCCGCGCCGAGCACCCGAAGGAGTCGCTCGGCACCCGCCCGAAACGCGTCGATGGTGCTGTCGTCATCGGCCTTCTCCGGTTCCTCGAGATCATCGGGTCGCTCGGTCAAGCCCTCCTCGACGATCGTCGCCCAGAACCAGTGCACCCGGGTCAGATGATGGACGGCGTCCCGGACGGTCCATCCCGGGCAGAACTCGACGTCGGCGTCAAGGTTGCCCCTCGCCGCGTCGGCGAACCCCGCGCTGTGCTCGGCTATGGCGGCGGTGCACTCCTGCTGGGTCAACGGCACCGGGCCACCGTACGGTCAAGGCCATGGACACCGCGACGCGGGACGACCTCGCCCGAACTCTGCAGGAAATCCGTGACGCGGGGCTGTGGAAGCACGAACGCCAGCTGACGTCGCCGCAGTCGGCGCGCGTCACGACGCAGGACGCCGACGCCCTGAACTTCTGCGCGAACAACTACCTCGGGCTCGCCGACGATCCGCGAGTGATCGCCGCCGCCAGCGCCGCCCTCCACGAGTGGGGCTTCGGGATGGCCTCGGTGCGGTTCATCTGCGGCACTCAGACGCTCCACACCGAGCTGGAACGCCGGCTCGCGCGTTTCCTCGGCACAGAGGCGGCGCTCCTCTACTCGTCGTGCTTCGATGCCAACGGCGGGATCTTCGAGACCCTGTTCGGAGCCGAGGACGCCATCATCTCCGACGAGCTCAACCACGCCTCGCTCATCGACGGGATCCGGCTTAGCCGCACTCGGCGGCTGCGCTACCGCAACGCCGACATGGGCGACCTCGCCGCCCAGCTCGAGGCGGCGGCCGGCGCCCGGCGGACCGTTATCGTCACGGACGGGGTCTTCTCCATGGACGGCTCGTATGCGCCCCTGGACCAGATTTGCCAGCTCGCCGAGTCGTACGGGGCCATGGTCCTCGTCGACGACTCCCACGCGGTCGGGTTCGTCGGTGCCGGCGGTCGGGGAACGCCGGAGCTGTTCGGCGTCCAGGACCGCGTCGACATTCTCACCGGCACGCTGGGCAAGGCCCTCGGTGGGGCGTCCGGCGGATACGTCGGGTCCCATCGTGAGGTCGTCGACCTGTTGCGGCAGCGGTCGCGGCCGTACCTCTTCTCGAACTCGGTCGCTCCGGTCGTCGTCGCCGGCTCGTTGGCCGCCCTGGACCTGGTGCAGGAAGCCGGCGACCTGCGAAAACGCCTCGAGCGCAATACGATCCAGTTCCGCGGTCTCATGGAGGAAGCCGGGTTCGACCTGTTGCCGGGGACGCACCCGATCACGCCGGTGATGTTCGCCGGCGAGGACGGGGCGCTC
Organism: Actinomycetota bacterium; assembly: GCA_046731055.1. Lineage (GTDB taxonomy): Bacteria > Actinomycetota > Actinomycetes > Actinomycetales > Dermatophilaceae > Lapillicoccus. Next base: position 17,637 of record JBKPKI010000057.1, read on the forward strand.
CGGGCGACTCGGATCGCGGAGTACATGCTCGCGGACGGCGTCTATGTGGTGGCCTTCTCCTTCCCGGTCGTGCCGCGAGGCCGAGCGCGCATCCGTGTCCAGTTATCTGCAGCCCACTCGGAAGCGGACGTGCGCCGGTGCGTCGAGGCGTTCGTGGCGGCGCGGGCCGCGGTCGGCTGAGGCTCACCCGGAGGCGGCGATAATCTCCACCGCCTCCTGGGCGTCGTCGACGAGATGGAGCCGGTCGGACATGCCGCGACCCTGCCCCATGGCGCGCAGCAGCGGCCACACCGGAAGCGTCTCGACCCAGTGGTCGACCCCGACGAGGATCAGCGGCGGCGGCGTGACGTCCGGCCGGGCGTAATAGAGCCGGGTGGCCAGCTGGAACACCTCCTGCACGGTGCCCGCCGCACCGTGCATGACCAGCACCCCGGCGTTCGACCGGGCCAGCAGCCCGTCCTCCCGCACCGCGTTGGAGAAATACTTCGCGATTCCCTCGGCGAACACGTTCGGCGGCTCGTGGCCGTAGAACCAGGTGGGCACGCCGAGCGACCTCGGCACGTCCGCCGGCGCCCCCGACGGCACCACCGGCGCCGGCGAGCCCGGCTCTGGCCGTACCACGGGACCGAAGGAGTCGAGCACGTCGAACGCCACCTGCACCCAGGCGCGCACGTCGGGGACGAACGCCGGAACCGGCCCCAGCCGCACGAGCGCCTCGGCGAGCGCCTCCGGAGAGGGCGCGACGGCTCCGAGGTTGGCCGCCTCCATCGCTCCAGGGCCACCGCCGGTCGCGACGACCATCCCTGCCGAGGCCAGCGCCTGGCCCAGTCGCGCCGCGGCCGCATACCCGCTGGTGCCTCGCGGCTCGGCGTGGCCGCCCATGACGCCGACCACTCGCCGTCCCGCCACCCACTCGTCGAGGGCATCGCTGATCGAGTCGTCGTGGATCGCCTTGAGCAGCGAGGCGTATGCGTCGCCCGCCAGCCGCATGTCGCGGCCCCACTCGTACGCACGCGAGTCGACCGTCGCGGCATACCCTCCGAATCCATCCAACCCGGCGTACAGCTCCTGCCCGGTGTAGAGGTGCGCCCGGAAGACATCGACCGGTGTGCCGGGGTCGGCCGGGAACACGACGGCGCCGTGGGCCTGGAGGTGGACGAGCAGCTCATCAGAGACCCGTCCACCGAGGACGACGAGCCCCCGCAGCTGCTTCTCGCGGATCAGGCGGGACTCGACTGGCCTCAGGTCGATGTCCTGCAGACGCACCCCGCACAGCGATCGGCCGGCCGCGAGCCACTCGGTGAGCTGGCGGGTCGACTCGATCTCCACGCGGAGGATCCTGTCACTGCCGTTCCTCCTCGGGAGGGGCGGCGATCCGGTCCAGGAGCCGCGCGAGCAGCCTGAGGTCGTGGGTGGACAGGTCGCGGGCGACGTGCTGCTCGATGAGGCCGAGGTAGATCGGCGCGGCGCTGCGGAAGGTGTTCCGTCCCGACGACGTGATGACCGCGTACGCCGACCGGGCGTCGTCCGGGTTCGTCTCCCTCCGGACGAGGCCGGCGGCCGCCATGTCGTCCACCACGCGGCTGACTCGGCTTCGGCTGAGCACGACCCGCGTACCCAGCTCGCTCATGGTCAGCCGGCCCCCTGAGGTTGCCTGCAGCTCCAGGAGGACGTCGTAGAACGCCAGCGACACGCCGCTCGCTCGGAGCCGGGCATCGAGCAAGGGAACGAGCCGGGCGTGGGCCCGCAGCAGGCCGCCCCATGCGTCAGCGGCCAGATGTCTCCGGGAAGCGGGCATGCGCCAAGGTTATAGGAGTTGCGTGCTCACGCACATAGTAGTAAAGTGTGTGCGCACGCACATGAATACGATGGGATCACATGACGACATTGCTGCACATCTCCGCGTCGCCCCGGGGCGACCTCTCGGAGTCGATCGCCCTCGCCGACGCATTCCTGGCCGGCCTCGCCGAGACGCGGCCCGATGTCGAGGTCGAACACTGGGACCTCTGGGACGGCACACTGCCCGAGTTCGGTCCCGACTACGCCCGAGCGAAGATGACCGTTTTCGCGGGACAGGAGCCCACCGGTGCCGCGGGCGAGGCGTGGGACGCGGTTCGGCGCACGTTCAGCCGATTCGCCGCCGCGGACGCCTACCTGTTCTCGGTTCCGATGTGGAACGCCGCCGTCCCGTACAAGCTCAAGCAGCTCGTCGACGTGGTGAGCCAGCCGGGAATGGTCTTCACCTTCGACCCTGATCGCGGCTACACGGGCCTGCTCACCGGGCGGCGAGCGGTGGTGGCCTATACCAGCGCGGTCTATGGAGTTGGACGCCCCGCGTCCTTCGGATCCGACTTCCAGTCCACCTTTGTCGAGGACTGGCTTCGGTGGGCGGGCATCACCGACCTCGCCACGGTGGAGTTCCGGCCCAACCTGGTCGTGGCCGACGCCGACCGCCGGCGTGAGGAGGCGCACCGCCGGGCCACCGAGCTCGGCCGGACGTACCTCCGGAGGCTCGCAGCGGCGTAGTGACCTGGCTAAGGTCAAGGCCATGAGCGACGGCGCTTACGCGAGAACCTACGCCCGGAGCCTCGAGGACCCGCAGGGCTTCTGGAGCGACGCCGCCAAGGACATCGACTGGATCACGCCGCCAGACCGTGTCCTCGACGACTCTCGGCCGCCGTTCTACCGCTGGTTCCCCGGTGCCACGCTCAATACCTGTTTCAATGCGGTCGATCGCCACGTCGAGGCCGGCCGCGGTGACCAGGTCGCGATCCACTACGACTCGCCGGTCACGTCTACCAAGCGCTCCATCACGTACGCGGAGCTGCTCGCCGACGTGCGCCGACTGGCCGGTGCGCTGGTTGGCGCGGGGGTCGGCAAGGGCGACCGAGTGGTGATCTACATGCCGATGGTTCCCGAGGCGGTCGTAGCCATGCTGGCCTGCGCACGGATCGGCGCGGTGCACTCGGTGGTGTTCGGTGGGTTCGCCCCGGCCGAGCTGGCCGTCCGCATCGACGACGCCAAGCCCAAGGTCGTGCTCACCGCCTCATGCGGCATCGAGCCGACCCGGATCGTGGAGTACAAGCCCATCATCGAGGCCGCCGGCGCCCGAACCACCCACCGTCCGGACGTCTGCGTCGTCCTGCAGCGTGAGCAGGCGCCGGCCGAGCTCAAACCGGGCGACGTCGACTGGGCCGAGTTCGTCTCCTCAGCCGCGGCCGACGCGGGCGCCGACTGCGTGGAGGTCGCCGCGACCGACCCGCTTTACATCCTCTACACATCGGGCACGACCGGTAAGCCGAAGGGAGTCGTCCGCGACAACGGTGGACACGCGGTGGCCCTGCGCTGGTCCCTGGAGAACATCTACGGCGTCCGGCCTGGGGAGACGTGGTTCACGGCCAGCGATGTCGGGTGGGTCGTCGGGCACTCGTACATCGTGTATGCGCCGCTGCTCACCGGGTGCACGACGGTTCTCTACGAGGGGAAGCCGGTCGGCACGCCCGACGCCGGCGCGTTCCTTCGGGTCATGTCCGAGTACGGCGCGGTCGCGATGTTCACCGCACCCACCGCATACCGGGCGATCAAGAAGGAGGACGCGGCCGGCGCGAAGGTCGGCGCCTACGACCTCTCAGCGCTGCGGACGCTATTCCTCGCGGGGGAGCGACTCGACCCGGACACGTGGGAGTGGGCGTCGAAGCGGCTGGGAATCCCGATCATTGACAACTGGTGGCAGACCGAGACCGGTTGGCCGGTCGCCTGCAACCCGCGCGGGATCGAGACGCTGCCGATCAAGCCCGGCTCTCCGTCCGTGCCGATGCCGGGGTACGCGGTGACGGTGCTCGACGAGAACGGCAACCCGGTCGCACCGGGTGTCGAGGGAGCGATCTGCCTGAAACTGCCGATGCCCCCTGGGACGCTGCCGACCCTGTGGGGCGACGACGACCGTTACGTGTCGTCGTACCTCTCAGCGTTCGAGGGGTACTACCTCACCGGCGACGGAGGCTACCTCGACGAGGACGGCTACCTGTACGTCATGGGCCGCACCGACGACGTCCTCAACGTTGCGGGACACCGGCTGTCGACCGGCTCGATGGAGGCCGCGCTTTCCGGCCACCCGGACGTGGCCGAGTGCGCGGTGATCGGTGTAGCCGACGAGCTCAAGGGCCAGGTGCCGCGGGGACTGGTGGTTCTCAAGGCCGGCGTCGACGCGTCCGCGGACGGTGACCGGATCCGGCGCGAGCTGGTCGCCCGCGTGCGAGACGAGGTGGGAGCCGTGGCCGCGTTGCGCCAGGTGGACATCGTCGCGGCCCTGCCGAAGACGCGCTCCGGAAAGATCCTGCGCCGAACCATGCGGGAGATCGCCGATGGAAAGAATCCGGCCACACCAGCAACCATCGAGGACGCATCGGTGCTCGACCGGCTCACGCCGGTACTGCGCGACTCCTGACAGCATCGGGGCGTGCTCGGCGTCCTCCAGGGTTTCGCGACGATCGCCGCCGTCGTTGCCCTGGGTTGGGCGCTGGCCCACTTCGGCGTCCTCGGGACCAGCGGGCAGCTGTTCCTCAGCCGGCTTGCCTTCTTCGTCGCCTCGCCGGCCCTGCTGCTCGTTGTCATGGCCCGCACCCCGATCAGCGCGATCCTGTCCGCCAACCTCCTCGCGTCCGCCGCGTCGGTCGTCGTCACCGTTGGCGTCTACCTCGCCATCGCCCGGGTTCGCTGGCGCCCCCCGCTCGGCGAGGCGGTGATCGGCAGCCTCTGCTCCGCATACGTCAATGCGGGCAACCTCGGCCTCCCGATCGCCCTCTACGTGCTCGGAGACATCTCCCTCATGGCACCGACGCTGCTCTTGCAGCTGCTCGTCATCACGCCGATCTCGCTCGCCCTCCTCGACGCCGACCGCGGCGGCCACCGACCGTCGCTCCTCACCGGGTTCCGCAGCGTCACCCGCAACCCGATCACCATCGCGGCGCTGGCCGGCGTGCTGCTCTCGCTGGTCGTGCCGTACGTCAACCCCGACCTGCTGGCCGCTCTCCTGCGGCCGGTCGAGCTCGTCGGCAACATGGCCGTGCCGGCGATGCTCATCGCCTTCGGGATCTCGCTGCGTCGCGGGCCCAGGCCGGGGGCCGGCGGATCACGGGGCCACGTCGCCACGCTGGTCGGTCTCAAGCTGGTGTTTCAGCCGGTCGTCGCCATCGCGGTCGGGTATGCGGGGGTGGGGCTGCGAGGGACCGCCTTGTTCGCCGCCGCGGTCACCGCCGCGCTGCCCACCGCCCAGAACGTGTTCACCTACGCCAACACGTACCGACGGGCGACCTACCTCGCGCGCGACGCGATCTTCGTCAGCACGTTCTTGTCGGTCCCCGCGATCCTGCTCATCGCGCTGTCCTTCCGGCCGTAGCATCCGGATGAAGGACGCACCACGTTGGCTTTCCGCGGTTAGCCTTGTTTGGCATTCGGGGGGATGGCCGAGTCATGACGAGGGGCAGTAGATGTATAACCGGCCGATTTCCAGCGTGGTGCGGCGGATGGCGCTGGCCATCGTCGCTGTGGCCGTGGCGGTTCCGCTCATCGCGGCGCGGGCCGACGCCTTTCTCTACTGAAGCATGTACCCAGGCCCG
>JBKPKI010000058.1:0-6837 GCA_046731055.1 Actinomycetota bacterium
CTCGTACTCCTGGGTCCCCCCTCCCTGGCCGCGGCTGCGCTTGCGGTCGCGGCTTCGCTGGCGACTGCGACGGCGGCCGCCGCGAGCGTCCTCGTCGTCGGCGCTGCCGCCGGGCTGGGTCCCTGGGCCGGACGACGCGCCCTGTTGCCCCTGCTGGCCGGGCGGCCGGTTCGAGGGTCGGTCCGACGGCTGCCGATCCGACGGCTGCCGGTCCGACGGCTGCCGATCCGACGACTGGTCGGACCGCTGGCGGTCCGACTGACGGGCCTGCTCACTGCGTTCGCGCTGAGGGCGGTGGACAAATCGGTCCGCCCGGCCGCCGTCGGAACGGTCGGGAGTGTCGCGGGTGTCTGGTCCCTGGTCCGGCGTGGAGTTGCGGTTGCGGTCCTCGCTGCGCTGGTCGCGGGCCGCCTGGGACTCGCGATCCCCCCGAGGCGCACCGTCCATGGCCGGGGCCCGCTCACGTAGACCGGCGGCGTCCGACTCGGGCGCGCCGTCGGACGATGAGGGTGACGCCGCCCGTCGCGGCTGGGCGGCCTGTTCAGACCGCGGGGCGCTGCCGACCTGGCGCGCGGTGATCGCCGCGACGAGGTCGTCCTTGCGCATCTTCGTCGTTCCGGTGATTCCGAGGCCGGAGGCGAGGCGCTTGAGGTCGGCGACATTCATCGCCGCGAGTCCGGTGCGCCCGGCGGGAGCCACCCGTTCGGTGGTGTCTGTCACGAAGGTCCTTCCCCCTCGTCGTCGGTGCGACCCTGCCCGGGCCACACCGGTGTCGGTCGTTGAATCCGGCCGTCCGATGTGATTGAGGTTCACGCGGCGATGCGCGCGGCGCTGCCGAGGCCCGTGGCCTGTCGGCGCCGGACGCTGCCGGGTGGGGAATGTCGCCGCTGCCGGGCCGCCAGTCGGGGTCCCCGCGAAGTATCGGAGCGAAGCGGAGAACTTCGGGGGGTGACAGGGGCGGCCTGCCGTGCGTCGCGGCATCAATGTAACACCGCGCCGGGTCGCGGTGTTCCGACCGCCCGCCCGGCGTGGCTCAGGCGCGGACGACCTCCACTCCCGACGACGGGATGCCCGGCTCCAGCCGTTGCCAGCCCGGACGGCTTGCCGGAAGCAGGACGCCGGCCGCCCGCTCGTGGGTGGTCACCACGACGATGCTCGGTCCCGCTCCGGAGATGAACGCGGCGTGCCCTTCCCCGCGCAGCGCGTCGACCAGATCCATCGACGGCGCGAACGCGGCTCTCCGGAAGCCTTGATGCAGCCAGTCCCGAGTGGCCGGCAACAACAAGTCGGGTCGACGGCTCATCGCCTCGACGAGCAGGGCGGCGCGGCCAGAGTTGAGGGCCGCGTCGACGTGGTCGACGTGGGGAGGTAGAACGGCGCGGGCAGTATGCGTCGCGAGCTGCTCCCGGGGTACGAGGACGACCGCGGTGATGTCCGGATGGGTTGCCACCGAGGCGGTCCCGGTGGCCGTCGGCGACGGGTCTCCGGGGTCGCGCATCCACGAGACGGTCAATCCGCCGCGGACGCTCGCTGACGCGTTGTCGGGGTGGCCCTCCAGCTCGGTGGACAGGTCGGTCGCCACCTCCAGGTCGACGTCCACGGGGGCGCCCGCGTCGGCCTCGGCCCACGACTCGACGTTCGAGAAGATCTGTGCCGCGACAACTCCCGCGACGATCGCCGACGCCGACGACCCGAGCCCGCGGCTGTGGGGGATCCCGTTGCGGGCCTCGAGGCAGAGGTCGGCGGGCATGGGTGTGCCCAGCCGGGCGAACCCATGGGCCATCGCCCGGACCACGAGATGCGTCGCGTCTCGAGGGACCTCCTCGGCGCTCTCTCCAGACACTGCCACGCGCAGTCCATGGCCATCGCCGACAGTCACGTCGTACTCGTCCCACAGCCCGAGGGCCAACCCGACCGAGTCGAAGCCGGGACCCAGGTTGGCGGTGCTCCCGGGAACGCGGATGTGCACCGCGGGCGGCCGGCCGGGCATACCCGTACTCACCTGTCGAGGCCCAGGGCCACCGCCGCCGTGACGGCGTCGACCGGCACCCGGACCGGGACGACCTCGGACCCGTCCGCCTGGCGGAGCGCCCACTGCGGGTCTTTGAGGCCGTGGCCGGTGACGGTGCAGACGATCCGCGCTCCCGCCGGCACCAGCCCGGTCTCGTGCGAGGCGAGCAGACCGGCGACCGAAGCCGCCGAGCCCGGCTCGACGAAGACGCCCTCCTTCGACGAGACCAGACGGTGGGCCGCGAGGATCTGGTCGTCGGTCACCGCGAGGATGTGGCCGCCGGACTCGTCACGCGCCGTCTCGGCCTGCTTCCACGAAGCGGGGTTGCCGATGCGGATGGCCGTCGCGATGGTCTCCGGCTCGTCCACGGGGTGGCCCAGGACGATCGGCGCCGCGCCCGCAGCCTGGAACCCCCACATCTTGGGGGTGTGCGTAGCCGGTCCGGGTTGCGCCGAATCAGCTTGGTATTGCTGGTAACCCAGCCAATAGGCAGTGATGTTCCCGGCGTTGCCGACCGGCAGGCAGTGAATGTCCGGAGCGTCGCCCAGGGCGTCGACGACCTCGAACGCTGCGGTCTTCTGCCCCTCGATCCGGGCTGGGTTCACGGAGTTGACCAGCTCGACCGGGTACGCCTCGGCGAGCTTGCGGGCCAACGTCAGGCAGTCGTCGAAGTTGCCCTCGACCTGGAGGAGGGTGGCTCCGTGCGCGACCGCCTGGCTCAGCTTTCCCATGGCAATCCTGCCGTCCGGCACGAGCACCCCACAGGCGATCCCGGCCTTGGCCGCATACGCTGCGGCCGACGCACTGGTGTTCCCGGTGGACGCGCAGATGACCGCCTTGGCTCCGTGCCCACAGGCGACCGAGATGGCCGTCGTCATCCCGCGGTCCTTGAAGGAGCCGGTCGGGTTCAGGCCCTCGAACTTGAGCCATACCTCGGCGCCGACGAGGGACGAAAGGTGCTCGGCCAGGATGAGCGGCGTGCCGCCCTCGAGCAGGGTGACCACGGGCACACCGGCCAGTGAGGGCAGCCGGTCGGCGTACTCGCGGATCACTCCACGCCACTGGTAGGCCACGTCAAGACCCTTCGACCCGCATCACCGAGTCGACGGCGCGGACGATCGGCATCGCGGCGAGCGCCTCGACGGTCGCGGACAGCGCGGCGTCGGGCGCGGTATGCGTCACGACGACGAGGTTGGCGCGCCCGTCACTCGCGTCGTCGACGGCGGAGGGGACGATCTGCTGCCGGACGGTCTCGATCGAGACGTCGTGATCCGCGAACGCCGACGCGACCCCCGCGAGGACACCCGGACGGTCCGCGACGTCGAGGCTGATGTGGTAGCGGGTCTGCGCGCTGCCCATCGGCAGGATCGGCAGGTCCGCGTAAGCGCTCTCCCCCGGCCCGCGGCCGCCTCCGACCCGGTGCCGGGCGACGGCGACGACGTCGCCGAGGACCGCCGACGCAGTCGGGTCGCCGCCGGCGCCGCGCCCGTAGAACATCAGCTGGCCGGCGGCGTCGGCCTCGACGAACACCGCGTTGAACGCCTCCCGCACCCCGGCGAGAGGATGCGATCGAGGGATCATCGCGGGGTGGACCCGGACCGAGACGCCGTCGCCGGTACGCTCGCAGATCGCCAGCAGCTTGACGACGCAGTCCATCTCCTTGGCCGCCGCGACGTCAGCGGCCGTGATCTCGGTGATGCCCTCTCGGTGGACGTCGGCGCCCGAGACCCGAGTGTGGAACGCGAGGGACGCGAGGATCGCGGCCTTGGCCGCGGCGTCGAAGCCCTCGACATCGGCGGTCGGGTCGGCCTCGGCGTATCCCAGCGCCTGCGCCTGCTCGATGGCGTCGTGGAAGCTCGCGCCAGTGGTGTCCATCTTGTCGAGGACGTAGTTCGTGGTGCCGTTGACGATGCCGAGGACGCGGCGCACGTCGTCACCGGCCAACGACTCGCGCAGCGGGCGGAGCAGGGGGATCGCTCCAGCGACGGCGGCCTCGTAGTAGAGGTCGACCCCGGCGTCCTGCGCCGCGGCATACAGCGTCGGGCCGTCCTGGGCGAGGAGGGCCTTGTTCGCGGTGACGACGGAGGCGCCGTGCTTCATCGCGCTGAGGATGAGCGAGCGGGCCGGTTCGATCCCCCCGATGACCTCGACGACGACGTCGGCGCGCGTGACCAGCTCCTCGGCGTCGGTGGTGAACAGCCCGGGATCGAGGCCGAGGTCGCTGCGATCGCGTCCGGCCCGCCGCACCGCGATGCCGGCGATCTCGAGCGGGCGCCCGACGCGCGCCGCGAGATCGTCGCCGTGCTGGGTGAGCAGGCGACCCACGGCTGAGCCGACGACGCCGCAGCCGAGCAGCGCGATGCGCAGCGGTTCGTCCTCCTTCGCGTCGATCACGCCGTCGATCCTGCCGTCGGTCCACGCATCGGGACGCAGATGTTCCGGGATCTGGTCACCCGACGTCCAGCGCGAGCAGGTCGTCGACCGTCTCGCGGCGCACCAGCACCCGGACCTGTCCGTCCCGCACCGACAGGACCGGAGGCCGCGGCGTGTGGTTGTACTGACTCGAGAGCGACCGGCAGTACGCACCCGTGCCGGGCACCGCGAGCAGGTCGCCCGGGGCGATGTCGGATGGCAGGAACTCGTCCATGACCACGATGTCGCCGCTCTCGCAATGCTTCCCGACCACCCGCGACAGCCGGGGCGGAGCGGAGGTGGTGCGGTTGGCCAGCGTGCAGGAGAAGTTCGCCTCGTAGAGCGCAGTGCGGATGTTGTCGCTCATCCCTCCGTCGACGGACAGGTATGCGCGCGAGGCGCCGCCGTCGAGGTCGACGACCTTGACTGTGCCGACCTCGTAGAGCGTGAAGGTGCTCGGCCCGGCGATCGCCCGGCCCGGCTCGACCGAGATCCGCGGCACCGCGACCCCGCTGGCGCGGCACTCGCGCTCGACGATCTCGGCCATCCCGGCGGCGAGGTGCTTGGGCGGCAGCGGGTCGTGCTCCGTCGTGTAGGCGATCCCGAAGCCTCCGCCCAGGTCGAGCTCGGGCAGCTCGACGCCGTGCTCCTTGGCGACGTCGGCGTGCAGGCCGAGGACCCGGCGCGCGGACACCTCGAAACCTGAGGTGTCGAAGATCTGCGAGCCGATGTGGCTGTGCAGCCCGATCAGCTCGAGGTGGGGTGCCGCGGCAAGGATCCGGCGGACCGCCTCCGCCGCCTCGCCGCCGCTCAGCGAGAAGCCGAACTTCTGGTCCTCGTGGGCGGTTGCGATGAACTCGTGGGTGTGCGCCTCCACACCGACCGTCACCCGGACCATGACGCGCGCCACGGTGCCCAGCCGCTTGGCGACCTCCGTAAGCCGGTCGATCTCCTTGTACGAGTCGACGATGACCCGACCCACGCCGTACCGCAGCGCCGTCTCGAGCTCGGCAACCGACTTGTTGTTGCCGTGGAGACCGAGCCGGTCGCCCGGCATACCAGCTCGGATGGCCACGGCTAGCTCGCCGCCGGTGCACACGTCGAGCCGCAGGTCGTCGTCGCGAATCCAGCGAACCACTTCGGTGCAGAGGAAGGCCTTGCCGGCGTAGTAGACGTCGGCGCCACCGCCGAGGTCGGCGAACAGCTCCGCGTAGGTGTCGCGGAAATCCCGGGCGCGCGCCCGGAAGTCCGCTTCGTCGAGAACGTATGCGGGCGTGCCGAACTCGCGCGCGAGATCGTCGACGGAAACCCCGCCGACGGTAAGCGCGCCGTCCGTGCCCCGGCCGACGGACGACGCCCAGAGCGAGGGAATGAGCGCGTTGACGTCGCTCGGCACCTGTAGCCATGCGGGGCTGCCGTACCCCTCGGCGTGCAGCGCCCCGGCCTCGTGTGCCCGCATGCCGCCCAGCCTAGGGCTGGGCCGCCGGCCGTCCGGAGGCGGCGAGCTGGCTGACCAGGTCGACGAGGTCCTCCGGCTCGAACGGCTTGGCCACGAACGCATCCACTCCCGCGGCGATCGACCGCTCCTTCTCCTGCTGTTGGAGACTGGCCGTCACCATGACGATCGGGAGATGCGCAAGGCTCGGGTTCGCACGGATCCGGGCGACCGTGCCCCAACCGTCGAGCGGCGCCATCTGCGCGTCGAGGATGACGACGACCGGGAGTCGGTCCAGGTTGCGGGCGAGCAGCTCGAGTCCCGCCCGCCCGTCGCCGGCCTCGAGGACCTCGAAACCGGCCAGCTCGAGGTTGATCCGCATGAGCAGACGGATCGAAGCGGTGTCGTCACAGACGAGGATCCAGCCCGCGCCCGATGCTGTGGGGACCGGAGGCGGAGTGCCTCCCGGTTCCATGGAAGGAACCCTAGGCTGCTACCCTCGCCGGGCACCAAGAGCCGGTATGCGTGGCGTCACCGGGCGCGTCCCAACCCACCCGGCCCCCGTAGCTCAGGGGATAGAGCACCGCCCTCCGGAGGCGGGAGCGCAGGTTCGAATCCTGCCGGGGGCACCCCTTAACAGGCCTCTGACCTGCAGAAACGTCTCTTCGAGTAGCCCCGTGCAACAAGCGTGCAACCGGGTTTCGCCGCGAGTTTCCGCATCGTCGACCACGTCGCAAGCCGTTTATCCTCCCGCTCGTGGTGGCTCGTCGAGCGGCCGCTGAGTGCCTCGGTGGGTCGCGACTGGAGTCCTACAGTGGCGTCGGTCCTGCTGCTTGAGACCGGCGGCAGAGTCTCAGCATGCGCTCTGGGCGTGCCCCAATCGCTCGTAGGACGCGGCTGCGCAGATGGGTGACTTCCGCCAACGCGGCTGACCGTGCGTCCACGACGTCGCCCGCGTGACTGCCGCTGTCGACGATCG
>JBKPKI010000059.1:0-3558 GCA_046731055.1 Actinomycetota bacterium
GAGCTCGACGAGCGCCGCTGGCCGATCCTGCACGGCTGGAGCCGGCACATCCTTCCCAGGCCGGCCGACTGGCGCGAGGGTCTCGACGTCGTCGGCTACTGGTGGCCGGACCCGGACTCGCGCTGGACCCCATCACCGAACCTGGTCGACTTCCTCGAAGGCGGCGACCCGCCGGTGCTCGTCGGCTTGGGAAGCATGGCCGTGAGCACGGGCGACGCCGAGCGGCTCGCCGACATCGCGGTCGAGGCTCTCCGGAAGGTCGGCGTGCGCGGCATCCTCCAGGCCGGCTGGTCCGGCCTGACCGCCGCCGGCGACGACGTCCTCGCCATCGGCGAGGCTCCACACGAGTGGCTGCTCCCCAGAACGGCCGCTGTCGTCCATCACGCCGGAGCGGGCACGACGGGCGCCGCCGCGCGCGCCGGCATACCCGCTGTACCGGTCCCCGTCCTCGCCGACCAGCCGTTCTGGGCCGACCGCATCCGCGGGCTCGGAGTGGCGTCGGAGCCGATCCCCTTCCGGCGGCTGATCGCGGACCGCCTGGCCTTCGCCCTGCGCCAGGTCATCTCGGTGCCCTCCTACCGGGCCAGGGCCGAGGCTCTCGCCGGTCGGCTGGCCGACGAGGACGGCGCCGGAGCCGTCGTCGACGCCGTCGCCCGGCTCACCGAGAAGCATTGAGCAACCGGTGAGCAACGCACCCGCCGCCGCTCAGGCACTGGAGGTCCTGGCCCTCCTCTCCAAGCACAGCGAACCCCTGCCCGCGGCGACCATCGCCCAGCGGCTGGGCCTGCCCCGGTCCTCGACCTACCACTTGTTGGCGGTCCTCCAAGACCACGGGTACGTGGTCCACCTTCCCGAGGAGCGCCGCTACGGACTCGGAGTCGCCGCCTTCGAGCTGGGGTCGGCCTACTCCCGTCAGGCGCCGCTTCAGCGCCTGGCGCGGCCCATCCTCACGCGGCTGGTCGACGACACCCGGCACAACGCCCACTTCGCCGTGCTCCACGGCAGCGACGTGCTCTACCTCGTGGAGGAGCGTGCGCCGCGACGGCCCTCGCTGGTCAGTGACGTCGGGGTCCGGTTGCCCGCTCCCCTCACCGCCAGCGGACTGGCCATGCTGGCCGCACTTCCGGCCGCACAGGTCCGCGCTCTCTACCCGTCCCGGTCCGCATTCGTGCTCCGGCACGGAACCGGCCCCACCTCGTCGACCCAGCTGCGGTCGGTCCTCACCGCAGTCCGAGCCAGGGGGTATGCGGTCGAGCACGGCACGGTGACGCCGGGCCTCGGCTCGGTGGCCGCGGCGACGCTCGACCACGCGGGGTACCCGACCGCGGCGTTCGCGGTCACCTACGAAGAGGGCCTCGTGGACGCGGCCGAGGAGAGCGTCCTGGCCGACGCGGTCGTCGGGGCCGCAACGACGTTGTCGCGGCGGATCAGCGGCACGAGGATGAGGGCGTGACGACCGACACCACGGAGCTGCTGGCCGAGCTGGAGCGCTACTACGACACCGCGCCGCGGGCCATGTGCGACACGGAGGAGGTCGGTCCGTTCACGCTTTTCGTGCGCCGCGCGAACGGGTTCCCCTACTACGCCCGGCCGCGCCTCGGCCTCACCGGGCAGGTCACGGCCGACGATGTGAGGACAGTCCTCTCGAGGCAGCGCGAGCTCGAATTGCCGAGGGCGGTCGAATGGGTTCACCACACGACGCCGTCGCTGATCGAGGCGGCCCGGTCCGCCGGGATGACCGTCGAGGAGTGCCCGCTCCTGGTGCTCGCCGGGGATCCACCCAACGTGAAGCCCGACGGCGCCCGCGTCGTTGCGGTGGACGACCCCGACCTCAAACTGGTGTGTGCGGCGGTATCCGTGAGCTTCGCGCACGCCGGGACGGCCGTCGGCGAAGCCTCGGTCGCCGAACGAGACGAGGAGGCCGCCAGCCGGCCGACCTACGCGGAACGGGTCGCGGCCATCTTGACCGCCGGCCTGAGCGTGCTCGTGGGAGCGTTCGATCCGCAAGCGGGTCCAGTCGGCGGCGGTAGCCACAACCCACGCGGCGACGTGTCGGAAGTGGTCGGCGTCGGCGTGCTGCCCGCCTACCGCCGACGGGGACTGGCCGCAGCCATCACCGCGCTGCTTGCTCGCAACGCGCTCGAACAGGGCGTCCGGACGGTGTTCTGCTCGGCCCAGGACGACGCCGTTGCCCGGGTCTACGAGGCGGTCGGCTTCCGCCGCGTCGGAACCGCATGCATCGCTGAGGCCAGCTGACCCGTGCCGTCCGGCGACGTCGACGCGACCGCCCTCGTCCTCTGTGGGGGCGAGTCCCGCCGTCTCGGCATCGACAAGACTACGGCCGAGCTCGGTGGCACGAGCGTGCTCGACCGTCTCCTCGACGCGCTGCCCGCGTCGTGGCCGGTCGTCGCCGTCGGTCCCGAGCGAGCGACCGACCGCGCCGTGCGGTGGACCCGCGAGATGCTGCCCGGCGGCGGTCCCGTCGCCGCGGTGGCCGGCGGACTTCCTTTGGTGGCAACGGATCTCGTGGTCGTGCTGGCCGGAGACATGCCGTTCGCGGCGCCCTCAGCCATCCGGCTCGTCGGGGTTCTGAACGGCGACGCGACGACCGACGCAGTGGCCGCCCGAGAGGCGAGCGGACGAACCAACCCGCTCCTCGCCGCATACCGGACCGATGCCTTGCGCGCCGCGCTGCCGTGGCCGCCGGAAGGACAGCCCGCGCGTTCCCTGCTGGCGGTGGCGCACACGACGCTCGACGTGCCGGAGGAGGACGCTCTCGACGTCGACACCCCCGAGGCGCTCGAGGCCGCCCGCCATAGGCTCGCGACGTGAAGGCCGTCACCATCCCCGAACCCGGTGGACCGGAAGCTCTCGTCCTCGACGACGTCCCCGACCCCATGCCCGGACCCGGGGAGGTCGTCGTCGACGTCGTCGCGGCCGGGGTGAACCGCGCGGACGTCATGCAACGCCAAGGGCACTACAACCCACCGCCGGGGTCGTCCGCATACCCCGGACTCGAGGTGAGCGGTCGCATCGGCCGATTGGGTGACGGGGTCGAGGGATGGTCGGTCGGCGACGAGGTCTGCGCGCTGCTCACCGGCGGGGGGTACGCGGAGAAGGTTGCCGTGCGGATCGGCCAGCTGCTCCCTGTTCCGTCCGGGGTGAGCCTGGAGGACGCCGCGGGGCTGCCGGAGGTCACCTGCACGGTGTGGTCCAACGTCTTCATGACCGCCAACCTGCAGCCCGGGGAAGTGCTGCTCGTGCACGGGGGCGGCTCCGGCATCGGCACGATGGCTGTTCAGCTCGGCCGTGAGGTGGGTGCGCGGGTGGCGGTCACGGCGGGGTCGCCGGAGAAGCTCGAGGTATGCCGTGAGCTCGGGGCGACGATCCTCGTGAACTACCGGTCGGAGGACTTCGCCGAGGTCGTGCGGGCGGCTACCGACGGGCACGGTGCGGACGTGATCCTCGACAACATGGGCGCGAAATACCTCGTCCCCAACGTCACGCTGTTGGCCGAGAACGGGCGCCTCGTCGTCATCGGCCTGCAGGGTGGACGCA
>JBKPKI010000060.1:0-5978 GCA_046731055.1 Actinomycetota bacterium
AGCCGAGCTGGTCAGCGAAGAAGGCGATGGCTCGGTCCACGTCCGAAACCGGCAGCGGGATCAGTTCCAACTTCATCTGCATCGCAAGACGCCCCCTATGCGTGCGCTCGTCGGCGCGATCCTCCCATACGGCAACAGACAGCCCGCCTTGTGGCATCGCCTGCCCGATGAAGCGCGCGGACGCCGCGGCGCGCCTCTGCTGCGTCACTCCGGCTCCCCTCTGTTGTCAAGAGGCGGGTTCGAGGGGTCTGAGGATCGTGGTCTTCCGTGTCGGTGTGGGCGTGGGTAGCGTCGTTGGTGCGGGTCCGGGAAGTGGCTGATCCGAAGTGTCGGTGTGCGGGTGGAAGCCGGCCGCGCTGGATACATGAGACGCCCCGCGGTGCCCTCCCGGACCCGCGTTCGCACCGACTGTCGCGCCCGTGCGGGCGTCGGCTCGGAGTTGTCGATAGAGCGCGTCGGAGATGCGCCTCTTGAGGCAGCGCATGGCTTCCATGCGGGTCTTGCCGGCGGCGAGCCAGTTCGGACATCAACCGGTGCAACCGGTTGACCGCCTGGACCTTCGCGCGCGACAACTCCTCGCGCGTCCACCAGCATCCGCAGCACCTCGAGCTCGGCGTCGTAGGACAGCACCCGCAGCGTCTTGGTGCGCACGGCGACCACCGCGACGGCGTGCGCGTCGTGGGCGTCGGTCTTGCGGTTGTGGCCGGTGTCGAGCAGCCGAGCCCGAGCCGACAGCTTCGCCGGGACGTCGGCCACGTTCTCGCCGTCGGCCAGCAGCCGCTGCGCCAACGGACGGCCCGCACCGTTAGCGCCCTCCACCGCCCACACCCGTTCCGGCCATGCCTTCGCGTAGATCCGCATCGCGGCGCAGCCCGCCTGGTCAGTGGGAAACCGCCCCGCTCCGAGCCTTCGCTCGTCCTGGTCGACGACCTCGATCGTCGCCGACAACTTGTGCGGGTCGACCCCAATGACAACGTGCTGCTCGTGCTCCATCTGCTGCATGTGCTGCTCCCGCCTGCGCTCGTACCGATGTGGACGGTGAGGTGGGCATTGCTACTACGAGCAGGGCAGTCCCTTCTTGAGCCACGCCTCGTCACGGCACCCGGCGGGGTGCAAACCGGAGTTGAGCCACACCCGAAAGACCGGGTGCGCAGCCCAGATGAGAGCCAACCCGCCGGGCACCTGGACCGCGTCTGGCCAGATACCGGGCCTGCCGGAATCGTCTAGCAGCCGCGAGCCGGTCACCCAATACGGAGCCGCCGGCACGCCCTCTCATGCCGATGAGCGAGTGTCAGTGGCCCCTGGCAACGCGCAGCAGGCGGATGGCCAGCGCGATTCGTGCGGGGAACAACAGCACTAGCACGATCAGGCGCTGGGCGAAACCAGCCCAGTCGTGCAGGGGAGCGTCGTCCGGGATCACGAGGACGCCCATGAGCGGAAACGACAGACCCGCCAGTGCGCCCGCGACGAGGATCCAAGCGCTGAGATCGCGCCAATGCGGGTCCGCCGCGCAGCGACGCGACAGCGCGACCAGCGCGACGGCGCTCGATGCGAAGAACAGCGTGCCGACGACCTGGTGGCCGCCCGGGTCGTATACCTGGGCGGCAGCGTCCTCCCGCAAGGGGAAGAAGGCAGCCAGCACACACGCGGCTCCGCTGAC
The DNA here is from genome assembly GCA_046731055.1 of Actinomycetota bacterium. GTDB lineage: Bacteria > Actinomycetota > Actinomycetes > Actinomycetales > Dermatophilaceae > Lapillicoccus. The sequence goes on from JBKPKI010000060.1 coordinate 1,661, forward strand.
GAAGAGCACGGCCGGCCCCAGGATCCCCGCCCGGCTCGGGGTTAGCCCCCGATGCAGGCCAAACGCGAAGGCCATGGTCAACACGCCCAGGACGACGAAGTTGACCTGCTGCATCCAGCCGTTGTCACCTGCCTCAAGGGCGCTGACGACCTGGCTGATCGGGTCGTACTCGCCGCGCCTTAACTGTTCCTGTGCCAGGAAACCAAGCGTGAAGACGACGGGGCCGGCGATGCCGGCGACGGCTCCCCAGTGCATGAGATCCGAGCGGGCTGCTGTGACCACTCGGGTGTCCTTGATGGCGCTCATGACGGCCTCCTGATAGCCCCGACGGGGCTGCGTTTTTGACGCTAGAAGCGGGGCCGGTCATCCGCGATCGGGCGTTCACCCCATTCCGCAAGCCCGTGTTGCATGGCGAACACGGCAGCAGCGGCGCGGGTCGAGACCCCGATCTTGGGGTAGATGTTCTGCACGTGTCGGCTGGCCGTCTTGGTCGAGATGCTGAGCCTCCGACCGATCTGCTTGATCTGAAAGCCGTGGGCGAGCAGCCCGAGCACCTCCACCTCCCGGTCCGTCAGGCCCGCGGGGTGGGCGCGGCGCGGAGTCGGCTGCCCGGCTACATCGAGCACCGCGCGCACCGCGTCGGCGTCCAACCGGCCGTCCCGGCTCAGCTCAGCGAGCGCCTCCCCTGCCGCGGATGGCGACAACGCGGGCCGGTGCGGCCGCGGCTCGATCATCGTGCGGTACGCGTCAGCGGCGGCCAGCAGCCGCGCTTCCGGCGAGAGTGCCATAGCGCCCACCCCCCGGTGGTAGCCGGAACCGTCGCACCGCTCGTGGTGCGCCGACGCCGTGCCAGCGAGCCGCGACAGGAACGATGAGGGACTCAGCAGTCGCTCGGTGTGATACGCATGCAGGCGCACCTGCTCCCGCTGGTCGGTGGTGAGCGGCCCCGGCTTCTGCCACACGGCGGGTGACACGGCGACTCGGCCCAAGTCGTGCACGCGAGCCGCCCGGGTCACGTCACGCCGAACGACCGGTTCAAAGCCCATCCGCTCCGCGGCCTCCTCCGTCAGCCGCGCCACGCCGTCCGAATGGCCGGTCAGGCACGGAGCCGCGAGGTCCGCGAACTCACCCATGCCCGCCAGTGCGCCGTCGACCGCTGGGCCGTTCAGCATCAACGGGCCCCCCGGCTCGCACGCAAGGACAAGGTCCCAGAGCGACCCCAAATCGCTGGGCACCAGTTCGTCTGCGGAGGCACAGAACTGCGCCGCGACCTGGGGGTCATGGCCGCTGCCGGCGCGCCTCCGGATGACCTCGACCGCGTACTCAAAGCCGCCGACCCACTTCTGGATCGATACATCGCGGGCGACGGCCACGATGCGTAGGGCGAGCGGGATCGCGTCGCCCTTCAGGCCTTTGAGGCCGCCCTTGCCGTCCCAGCGCTCGGTGAGCTGCCCGAACAGGCTGTTGATCGACCCAGGCAGCCCGACACGCCCGGCGAGCATCTGGGCGACCTCGCACATGGCGGTCATGTGTGCGGGATGGCCGCGCATCGCCCGCGGCAGGATGCGGGCGACCTGGAGCGCCTGTGTTAGCCGGTCCACATCCGGGTCCGGGATCGAGCGCACGATGCCGCGCATGACCTCGCCGGAACTGCCATAGATCGCCGGGTTGAAGTTCTGCGGCATGGTGCCCCACGGAAACAGCTGCGCCGAAATCTCCCCATCCGCCGTGCAGCCGACGTAGTAGAGAAGGCTGCCGTAGTAAGTCTGAGCCGACGTGTCGGCATCAACGCCGAGGCTGCGTGCGAGCCCGGTGGCGATGACCGCGCTCTCCAAGCCATGCTCGAGAGGCAGTCCCATCGCCAGGTCCGTGGCGAGCGACAACGAGGCGACGATCTCCGCCGTGCGGACGTCATCCCGGACGACCACGAACTGAGCGTAACGGTTCCGGCGCACCTCAAGCGCGAAACCGCTACGCGACCTGCGCGGCCGACGACCCGGCACGCTCATGCCGCCGAGAGCATGATCGACTCTCCTCATTCGAAGGTGTCATGCTGGGCGTATCTCGGCTGCCGGGAGGCGTGGTCATGCCGTACGCCCGTAATTCCATCGACGGCACACGCGTCTACTTCGAGGACGACGGTGGCGACGGAGCGCCGGTGGTGTTCTATGGCGGGTTGGTGGACTCGGTCGAGGCCGTGCGCTTATCACCGGTCGCGCAAGCCTTGCCTGCTGACCCGTTCCGCCTGGTCTACGTCGACCACCGCGGCGTGGGACGTAGCGACAAGCCACACGAACGTGCGGCGTATGCCATGCGGCTGCGCGTGGCCGATGCCGTCAGCGTCCTCGACGCGACGGGGGTCCGGCGTGCGCACTTCGTCGGGACGTCATACGGCGGGCGGCTGTGTTTCGGGATCGGCGAGCATGCTCCGGACCGGGTGCTGTCGCTGGTGATCGGTGGCCAGCAGCCCTACCGGATGGATCCGGACAGCGCCCTGGGGCGCATGCTCACCGAAAGCCTCGCGGCGTCGCGTGCCGTCGGCACCATGGAGCCATTCGTGGACGCGTTGGCGAAATGGGCCGGTGCGCCGCTACCAGCAGACAAGCGAGCGCTCTGGCTGGACAACGACCCAGCCGCGATCGAGGCCGCGTCGGCCGCGATGCTGGCCGAGAGCGACATCGCGGTAAACCTCCGCTCGTGGCGGTTCCCGTGCCTCTTGTTCGTCGGCGCAGCAGATGTCGACTTCTTCGACGGAGCGCAACGGGCGGCGCGTGAGATCCCGAATGCGGAATTCGTCCCCCTCGCCGGTCTAGACCACATCGGTGCACACCTGGACCAGGACCCAGTGTTGGCTGCCGTGCTCCGCACAATCGACGCAGATACCCAAGGGGACGCAGATGCCCAAGCGGACGTCGATGTCTAGCCGCTCGGACTCGCCGCGCGTGAGGTGGTCGGTGGCGAGGAGCACCCGATCAACGCCCGCTCATCAGCGTGAGGCGTTGTGCGTAAAGGGTTTGGTCGGTGCCCTGGTCCGTCGTCGGTTCCCTGCATAGCGGTAATCGGGCTGGGCCCGGCAGCGTGTGATCGGGTTGTGTCCGGCGACGGCCGGGGCGGCCTGTGATGAGCGACGAGTTACCTGATGGTCCTCAATGCCGCGGAAGGCTCGCCCCGACCTGGCTGGTGACGCGTGAGGTCCTCACGCGGATCGGGTTACACCGCAACCACCTCCACACGTTAGTCCGACACCATGGGCGGCGATGTGCGGGTCCCAGGCTTGGCCGGTGGTGATGACGGCGTACAGCTGGCGCAGGATCGCGGCGGCGACGATGGTCTGGGCCTGGGTGGGCTTGAGCCGGTTGACCTCCCGGCTGGTCAGGTGCCGATAGCGCGCGGCGTACACCCGGTTGTTCTGCAGGCACCCCCACACCGCCCGCCACGCGGCTACCCGCAGCCGCGGCCGGCCGGCACCGGACAGGCGGGTCTTGCCGGCGAACGTGCCGGACATCCGCTCCCGCGGGGCAAGGCCGGCGAGCTTGACCACCGCGCGGGCGGAGGTGAACCGGGACAGGTCGCCGGTCTCGGCCAGGATCGCCGCAGCGCCGACCGGGGACAGCCCGTCGATGGAGGACACCAGGTCAGTGAGCTGGAGCTGGCCGAGGACGGCGACCATCCGGGCCTCGACGGCCATCTGGTCGGTGCGGGCTCGTTCCCAGTCGATCAGGATCCAGCCAATCCGCTCCAACGCGGCCTGCCGGTGTTCGACCACGCCGGCGGTGGCGGTGACGGCCGCGAAGATCTTCCGGACGATCCGCAGGCACGGCTTGGCCTAGCGCGTAGCTACGGGCGGCCGCCGTAGGGCAGCAGGTCGCTCATCGAGTAGATCGACGCGATCTTGACCACGGTGCTCGGGTTCGGCGCGTGGATCATCTGCCCGTTGCCGATATAGAGCCCGACGTGGTGACTGGTCGGGCCGCTGGTCCCATAGAAGACCAGGTCCCCCGGCTTGAGCTGTGAGATCGGCACCCGGTCGGTCTCGGCCCACTGGTACCCGGTGTAGTGCGACAGCCGCACTCCCGCCTGGCGCCAGGCCATCATCGTCAGCCCGGAGCAGTCCCAGACGTCCGGTCCGGCTCCGCCCCAGACGTAGCGCTCGCCGAGCTGGGCTCGCGCGAACGCGATCACCGCGGCCACGCCACCCGAGGGTGCGGGCGGCGGCGGGGGCGTCGAGGTCGGCTTCGTCGTCGTCGGCTTGGTCGTCGTCTTGGTCGTGGCCGGCGGGGGCGCGGTCGCAGCGGCGCGCGCGGCGGCGGCCCGTGCG
>JBKPKI010000061.1:0-15833 GCA_046731055.1 Actinomycetota bacterium
CCTGGGAGCACCTGCAGCTGAGCGCCCGGCTGCGTGGTCTCCGGGACTGGGAGGCGCGCGCCCGCAGCCTGCTCGAGCAGTTCGACCTCGGTGGTGAGGCGCACCGGGTCACGGCCGGATTCAGCCATGGCATGGGCCGTCGGATGTCGGTGGCGCTGGCGGTCTTCCACGAGCCGCCGGTCCTCCTCCTCGATGAGCCCTTCGACGGGGTGGATCCGACCGGGGTCGACGCCACCCTCGATGCGGTGGCCGACGCCCGGGCTCGCGGTGCTGCGGTGATCCTCTCCACCCACCTGCGTGACCTCGCCGTCCAGGCCTGCGACCACGCGGTCGTCCTCCGCGGCGGTCTGGCGGTGGCCAGCGTCGACGCCCGCGAAATGGCCGGGGAGGGAGGCGCCCGTGCCTACCGAGCGCTCCTCGGCTGAGCGGCCCGCGCATCCGGGTCCGGCGGCCTCGCTGGGGATACTGCTCGGCTTGCGGGCTCGAGGGCTCGGTACCGGCGCTCGCATCGCCGTGGTCGTGGGCGTCGCCCTTCTCGTCGCGATGACCGTCGTCTCGGTGATCTTCCCTTCGCAGGTAGGGCTCGCGCCGGAGCTGACCGAGGCGATGGGGCGCTACCTGCCCGTCGGATACCTCGCCTTCGTCCTGACGACCGCGACCGCCGCGCTGTTCGGAGGTGGGGGCCGCGAAGCTCTCCCGGCCGACCAGGTCGTCGCCTTTCCCGTCGGGCCGACCACCGACCATCTCGCCGGGCTGGTCCTGGCGCCGCTGAACCTGGCCTGGCTGCTGCAGGCCTGGACCCTGCTCGCCAGCGTTGCGGTCCTCACCCACGGGGGGCACACCTGGGCGGCCGTCGTGCCCGTTGTGCTGTGGTTGGTGGCGGCGACCGTCGGCGTCCAGTGGCTGTCGTGGGTGGTCGAGTACGTCCGCCGCGGTCCGCGTGGGGAGCTTTTCGTGCGGACCGGAGCCGTCGTCGTCGGGCTGGTCATCGTCGCCGTCGTCAGTACCGGCCACCTCCTCGACGTCGTCGTGTTGACCCCCGCCGCCTGGGCGTCGTCACTGCCCTACCTCGGCGCCGAAGGGGATTGGCTCAACTGGCTCTTCGGCTGTCTACTCCTCGTGGCCGCCGCTCTCGGAGCGGCGATCCTGGGGTCCAGCACGGCAAAGCTGACCTGGACGCGTCCGGCCACGACCCAAGCGAGGGTCGAGAGCCGGCGGTATGCGCCGCGGCCGTTGCCGCGCAGCGACCTTCGGGCGCTGGTCGCGATCGACCGCGGCAGTGTGTGGCGGTCGGCACCGCTGCGCCGCGGGCTCGTCCTCCTCAGCCTGCTCCCCGTGGTGGTCGCCTTCGCGGGCCGGCTCGACTGGCTGATGGTGCCGGTCCTGCCGGGACTGGTCGCCTCCGGTGGGGCCCTGCTCTTCGGCGTCAACGCGTGGGCGCTCGACGCGCGTGGTGCGGTATGGCGGGAGAGCCTGCCGGTCGCTCCCCGCACCATGCTCGTCGCCCGGGCCTGGGTCCTCGTCGAGGTCCTGGGCACCGCCTCCGTCGCCACGCTGCTGATCTGCGGCTGGCGGGCGGGACCGCCGTCGTCCACCCAGCTCAGTGCGGCCCTGTGCGCCACCGCCACGATAGCCCTGCGCACCGTGGCCTCCGCTCTACGGTGGTCGGTTCGGCGGCCCTTCAGCGTCGACCTCCGCAGCGTCCGCGCGACACCGGCGCCGCCGCTGGTCATGGTCGCCTATTCGGCTCGGCTGGCCGCCGCGGCGACGCTGACCGGCCTGGCGTTCTCGGTGGTCGGGCGGCTCTTCACGACGTGGTGGTACCCGGTCGTCCTCGCCATGCTCCTGGCCGCGACGTCCCTGATCAGCCTGTGGTGGACCGCGCGGCTCTGGGCCCGACCGGCCGTGCGCTCCGCTGTCGTCGAGACCGTCGCCAGCGGCTGAGCGGCGATTCGGGCGCCGACGACGGCGCTCCTAGACTGGACGGATGCCGTCGACCAGCACTCGCGGGGCTTCCGTGTGGGCCGCGCTCGAGCCGTTGCTCGAGCAGGTCGGCAAGCCCATCCAGTACGTAGGCGGCGAGCTGAACTCGACCGCCAAGGACTGGGACTGCGGCGGCGACGCTACGGTGCGCTGGGCGCTGATGTACCCCGACGCATACGAGGTAGGGCTGCCCAACCAGGGCGTCATGATCCTCTATGAGGTCATCAACGAGCGGCCGGACGCGCTGGCCGAGCGGACGTATGCCGTGTGGCCGGACCTCGAGGCGCTGATGCGGTCTTCCGGCGTGCCCCAGTTCACCGTGGACAGCCACCGGGCGGTGCGCGACTTCGACCTGCTGGGCGTCTCGTTCTCCACCGAGCTCGGCTACACCAACCTGCTCACGGCGCTGGACTTGGCAGGCATACCTCTGCACGCGGCCGACCGCGACGAGGACGACCCCATTGTCATCGCGGGCGGACACGCGGCGTTCAACCCGGAGCCGATCGCCGACTTCGTCGACGCGGCGGTCATCGGTGACGGCGAACAGGCCGTCCTGACCATCACCGACCTCGTCGCCGACTGGAAGGCCGCGGGTCGACCCGGCGGGCGTCACGAGTTGCTGCTGCGACTGGCCCGGACCGGTGGCGTCTACGTGCCGGCCTTCTACGACGTGTCGTACCTGCCGGACGGGCGGATCCAGCGCGTCGCACCTCGGGCTGGGCTGCACGGTGTGCCGTGGCGGGTGTCCAAGCACACCGTGACGGATCTCGACGCGTGGCCCTACCCGAAGCAGCCGCTGGTTCCGCTCGCCGAGTCGGTCCACGAAAGGATGTCGGTCGAGATCTTCCGCGGCTGCACCCGGGGCTGCCGCTTCTGCCAGGCCGGGATGATCACCCGCCCCGTGCGCGAGCGGTCGATCACGGGCATCGGCGAGATGGTCGAGCGCGGGCTGGCGGCAACGGGGTTCGAGGAGGTCGGGCTGCTGTCGCTGTCGTCGGCCGACCACTCGGAGATCGCCGACATCACCCGCGGGCTGGCCGACCGCTACGAGGGCACGCAGATCGGGTTGTCGCTGCCGTCGACGCGGGTGGACGCTTTCAACATCGACCTGGCGAACGAGCTGACCCGCAACGGCCGCCGGTCCGGCCTGACCTTCGCACCGGAGGGCGGCTCGGAGCGGATTCGCAAGGTCATCAACAAGATGGTCACCGAGGAGGACCTCATCGCGACGGTGACCGCGGCGTACGGCGCCGGCTGGCGGCAGGTGAAGCTCTACTTCATGTGCGGCCTCCCGACGGAGACCGACGAGGACGTCCTCCAGATCGCCGATCTCGCCAAGCGGGTGATCGAGACCGGCCGTCAGGTGTCCGGGCGGCGGGACATCCGCTGCACCGTCTCGATCGGCGGGTTCGTGCCGAAGCCGCACACGCCGTTCCAGTGGGTTGGGCAGCTGGGACCAGAGGAGACCGATGCGCGGCTGACCAAGCTGCGTGCGGCGATCCGGTCCGACCGACGGTATGCGTCCTCGATCGGCTTCCGGTACCACGACGGCCAGCCAGGGATCGTCGAAGGGCTGCTGTCCCGCGGCGACCGACGGGTCGGCCGGGTCGTCGAGGCGGTGTGGCGGGACGGCGGTCGGTTCGACGGGTGGAGCGAGCACTTCTCGTACGAGCGGTGGATGCGGTGTGCGTCGGAGGCGCTGGCGGGGGAGTTGGTGGACGTCGCCTGGTATACGACTCGGGAGCGCGACCAGGCTGAGGTGCTGCCCTGGGACCACCTCGACTCTGGCCTCGACAAGGAGTGGTTGTGGGAGGACTGGCAGGACGCCCTTGACGAGACCGAGGTCGACGACTGCCGGTGGACGCCGTGCTTCGACTGCGGGGTGTGCCCCCAAATGAGCACCGAGATCGAGATCGGGCCCACCGGGAAGACGCTGCTGCCGTTGACCGTGCTCGGGAGCGGCCGCGCGGCGCTCGCCGAGTCCCGCTGACCTCGCCGACCGCTCGTCTGCAGGGTCTGCGCACACCCTGTGTCCGACACGCACACCGTGCCCGGTCTGCGCGCTGGCATCGAGGTCTGCGCAGACGTTGGGGTCTGGGGCGCGCAGTCTCAGTCGCGGGCGTACTGGATCACACCGACGAGGTTCCCGGAGGGGTCGGCGAGAAACGCCAGATCGCCCACGCCTGGGACGGTGGACCGCTCCATGAGGATCCGGCCACCCAGTCCGACTACTCGGCCGAGCACCGCGCGGAGGTCGTCCACCTCGATGGTGACCTCAGGCCCATTGGTGCGGATGCCCGGAAGCAGCTCCCGCCTCTTCTGCACCGCCGCCACCATCTCGTCGGCCGCCGGCAACGGGGTGCGCACGAATCCCGGGTAGTACAGCTCGAACCGCCACTCAAACAGCGCCTCGTAAAACGCCCGGGTGGCCCCGTCGTCGTCGGCGTTGACGGCGATGTGCGTGACGCGTCCCGGCACGACCGGCTCCTCAGACGGGGTGGCCGACGTGGGCGAGCGCCTGGCGCAGCAGCACGCCATGGCCACCGTCCATGTCGCCCAGGGCAGCGAGCGCGGCGGCCTCGTCGGGCGTGACCCAGGCCAAGTCCAGCGCATCGCGCTGCGGCGAGCAGTCACCCATGACCGGGACGACGAACGCGAGCGCCACCGCGTGCTGGCGAGGGTCGTGAAACGGCGTCACGCCCGGAGTGGGGAAGTACTCCGCCACCGTGAAGGGCTGCGGTGACAGGGGGATCCGCGGCATCGCCAGCGGTCCGAGATCCTTGTCGATGTGCCGAATCAAGGCGTCCCGGATCCGCTCGTGGTAGAGCACCCGGCCCGAGACCAGCTCGCGGTCGATCGTCCCCTCCGCCGAGGCGCGCAACAACAGTCCGATCGTCGTGACGACACCGCGCTCGTCCACCCGCACGGGAACGGCTTCGACGTAGATGATCGGTAGCCGCTCCCGGGCATCACGCAGCTGCTCACGGGTCAGCCAGCCGGCTGCGACCTCCGTCTCCGTCATGCCACGGTTCTACCAGTCCTGCGGAAAGCAGTGGCCGGTCGCCGGTAGACTGGCTGCACAGGCGTTCGAGCCGTCATCAGCGGCGAGCCTCCGGAAGAACAGAGCGCACGCTCCTACTAGACCCGGACGGGTGGGCCCGTCACAGCCTTCGGCCAGAGCGGTCGTATGCGTCCAGCGTGCGGCAAGCGGGGTGGTACCGCGGCGGCAACGTCGTCCTCGCAGAGCAGGACCACTCGCATACCGAACCGCAGGAGCCGACCACCGATGAGCGAGCGTTCGCCGCAGACTCCTGGCGCCCAGGCGCCGTACCCGCACGTGCCGTCCAGCCCGCGCTTTCCGGAGATCGAGGAGCGCGTCCTGAGGTACTGGGACGAGGACGGCACCTTCCTCGCATCGGTCGAGAACCGCGACGCCGGCGAGAACGGCTCGAACGAGTTCGTCTTCTACGACGGGCCGCCGTTCGCCAACGGGCTGCCGCACTACGGCCACCTGCTCACCGGCTACGTCAAGGACATCGTCCCGAGGTACATGACGATGCGCGGCCGACGGGTCGAGCGCCGGTTCGGCTGGGACACCCACGGCCTGCCCGCCGAGCTGGAAGCGATGAGCCAGCTGGGAATCAAGACCAAGGAGGAGATCCTCGAGCTCGGCATCGAGACGTTCAACGCCAAGTGCCGGGAGTCTGTGCTGCGCTACACCGACGAGTGGCAGGCGTACGTCCGGCGGCAGGCCCGCTGGGTCGACTTCGACCACGACTACAAGACACTCGACCCCGACTACATGGAGTCGGTCATGTGGGCGTTCAAACAGCTCTACGACAAGGGCCTGGTCTACGAGGGGTTCCGGGTCCTCCCGTACTGCTGGAACGACCAGACGCCGCTGTCCAACCATGAGCTGCGGATGGACGAGGACGTCTACCAGAACCGGCAAGACCCCGCCGTCACCGTCGGACTGCGGCTCGAGACCGGCGAGCTGGCTCTGGTCTGGACAACCACGCCATGGACCCTTCCTGCGAACCTCGGGATCATGGTCGGCCCTGACATCGACTACGTCGTCGTCGAGTCCGACGTCACCGGCACCGCCGAGCGCTTTGTCCTCGGGGAGGCTCGGCTCGCCGCATACGCCAGGGACCTGTTCCCGAACGGCGACGACCCGCAGGCGCACGTCGTCGAGCGGCTCAAGGGCACCGACCTGCTCGGCCGGAGGTTCACGCCGCCGTTCGACTACTACGTCGGCCACCCGCGCGCCCATCACGTCTTCCCGGCCGAGTTCGTCACCACCGAGGACGGCACCGGGCTGGTCCACACGGCCGGCGCCTTCGGTGAGGAGGACAAGATCGTGACCGACGCGGCCGGCATCGAACCGGTCGTGCCGGTCGGTGCCGACGGCCGGTTCCTGTACCCGGTCACCGACTACGAGGGAATGCTCGTCTTCGATGCCAACCTCCCGATCATCGATCACCTCAGGGCCCGTACCCGCGGCGAGGGCGACCCTGGCGCGGTGACCGAGGCCACGGTGCTGCTCCGCCGCGAGAGCTACGACCATGCCTACCCGCACTGCTGGCGGTGCCGCGAACCGCTGATCTACATGGCGGTGTCGAGCTGGTTCGTCGAGGTGACCAAGATCAAGCAGCGGATGCTTGAGCTCAACGAGGAGATCTCGTGGACGCCGGGACACATCAAGCACGGCCAGTTCGGCAAGTGGCTGGAGAACGCGCGTGACTGGTCGATCACCCGAAACCGGTTCTGGGGCAGCCCGGTTCCGGTGTGGAAGTCCGACAATCCCCAGTACCCGCGGATCGACGTCTACGGCTCGTTCGAGGAGCTCGAACGCGACTTCGGCGTCGCGGTGACCGACCTGCACCGTCCGTACGTCGACCGGCTCACCCGCCCGAACCCTGACGACCCCACCGGCCAGTCGACGATGCGACGCGTCGAGGACGTCCTCGACGTGTGGTTCGACTCCGGCTCGATGTCGTTCGCCCAGGTGCACTACCCGTTCGAGAACCGCGACTGGTTCGAGCACCACTTCCCGGGCGACTTCATCGTCGAGTACATCGGGCAGACCCGGGGCTGGTTCTACACGCTGCACATTCTCGCCACGGCGCTGTTCGACCGGCCGGCGTTCTCGTCGTGCGTCTCGCACGGGGTCGTCCTCGGCTCGGACGGCCAGAAGATGAGCAAGTCGCTGCGCAACTACCCCGACGTCAGCGAGGTGTTCGACCGCGACGGGGCCGACGCGATGCGCTGGTTCCTCATGTCCTCACCGATCCTTCGCGGCAACGACCTCATCGTCACCGAGCGGGGCATCCGCGACGGTGTGCGCCAGGTCCTCATCCCGCTGTGGAACGCCTGGTCGTTCTTCTCCCTGTATGCCAACGCGGCCGACGGTGGGTCGGGTTACCGCGCGCAGTGGTCGACATCCTCGACGGACGTCCTCGACCGGTATCTCCTGGCCAAGCTGCGCGACTTCGTCGCGACGATGCAGGCACAGATGGACGCGTACGAGATCGCGAACGCCTGCGACACGATGCGGGGCTTCCTCGACGTCCTGACGAACTGGTACATCCGGCGATCGCGCGACCGGTTCTGGGGCGGTGAGGACCAGTCGGCCAGGGCGGCCTTCGACACGCTCTTCACGACGCTCGAGACGGTATGCCGCGTCGTCGCGCCGCTCCTGCCGCTCACCACCGAGGAGATCTGGCGCGGACTGACCGGGGGGCGATCGGTCCACCTGACCGACTGGCCGTCGTACGAGGACCTGCCGGAGGACGAGACCCTCGTGGCGACGATGGACCGGGCCCGCGCCGTCTGTTCGACGGCGTCGGCTCTGCGCAAGGGCGCTTCGCTGCGGGCCCGCCTGCCGTTGTCCTCGCTCACCGTCGTGACGCGGGATGCCGTTGCGCTGGAGCCGTTCTCGGCGGTGGTGCGCGACGAGGTCAACGTCAAGGAGGTCCGGCTGGTCGACCTGGCCGACGCCACAGAGGCCGACTTCGGCGTCACCCGACGGCTCACGGTGAACGCCCGCGCCGCTGGGCCGCGGCTGGGCCGGGACGTCCAGACTGCGATCAAGGCCGCCAAGTCGGGTGACTGGTCGATGGCCGACGAGGGGAACGTCACCGCCGGCGGCCTCGTCCTCGAGGCAGGCGAATACACCGTCGAGACGGTCGTCGAGCGGTCGGTCGACCGCGGCGATCAGGCCGTGGCCATGTTGCCCGGCGCAGGGTTCGTCGTCCTGGACACCGCGGTGACACCGGAACTCCAGCGCGAGGGTCTCGCGAACGACCTGGTCCGCGCGGTCCAGCAGGCCCGTCGCGATGCGGGTCTGCACGTCAGCGACCGGATCTCGCTCACCGTGACCAGTGACCAGGAGGTGTTTGACGCGACGGTCGCCCACCGCGACCACCTCGTCCGGGAGACCCTGGCCACCCAGTTCGCCGCCTCGCCTACCCTCGACGACCTGCCCGGCGAGGACGGTGTGGCGGAGGTCACCGTCGGCGACGGGCACCGCGCCCGCGTCCAGGTGAGGAGGAAGGCCTGATGCCCGCCGTGGTCAAGGTCCTCGTCCGCCCCGCGACGGAGGCGGACCTCGACGCGGTCATCGAGGTTGGCCACCGCACCTGGCCGACGACGTACGAGCCGATCGCCGGAGCCGACTTCGTAGCCATGGGCCTGGCGAAGTGGTGGAGCGCCGACGCCATCCGACCACTCATCGCCAGGGGCCGGGTCACCGTCGCGGACGTCGACGGCCTGGTGGTCGGGGTGGTCGCCGCGGGACCGCATAACGGCCGGCTGGTCCTGTGGAAGCTCTACGTCCTCCCGGAGTACCAAGGGCGCGGAATCGGAGCGCGGCTGCTGGAGCGCGTGGTCGAGGGCGCCCGGGGGCTCTATCCCGAGATCCGCGCCGCCTACCTGGACGGTCACCTCAGCGCACGGGGCTTCTACGCCCACAAGGGCTTCGTGGAGGTCGAGCGCGAGCCGGGCTCCGGCGGCCTGCCCGGCAACGTCTGGATGGCCAGGCCGGTGGCGGCCAGATGAGCGAGGGACCACGTCGGAAGCGCCCGAGCGGTCTGGACACCCCCGACCCCGACACGCTGCGCCGACTGCTCGACGTCGAGCAGGAGATCCTCTCGCGAGCTGCCGAGACGCACGTCGACCCCACCCTCGAGACCGTGCGCGAGGTGATGGACCTTCTCGGCGACCCGCAGCGCGCATACCCCGTCATCCACCTGACCGGCACCAACGGCAAGACGTCGACGAGCCGGATGATCGACTCGCTGCTCTCCGCGATGGGCCTGACGACCGGCCGGTTCACCTCGCCGCACCTTCACTCCTTTCGCGAGCGGATCACCATCGGCGGTGAGCCGATCGCTCCGGAGCGGCTCATCGAGGTCTACGACGAGCTGTCGCCAATGGTGCAGCTGGTCGACGAGCGCGCCGCGGCGGCCGGGAGACACCGGCTCAACTTCTTCATGATGTCGGTCGTCCTCGCCTACGCGGCGTTCGCGGACGCGCCCGTCGACGTCGCGGTAGTCGAGGTCGGCCTGGGCGGCACCTGGGACGCGACGAACGTCGCCGACGGGCAGGTCGCGGTCGTCACCCCGGTTGCGATCGACCACGCGCGGCTGCTCGGCTCGACGGTCGAGGAGATCGCCTTCGAAAAGGCGGGGATCATCAAGCCGGAGGCGATCGTGGTCTCCTCCGTTCAGGAGCGCGACGTCGCGGAGATCCTCCTCGACCGGGCGAAGGAGGTCGACGCGCGGATCGTCTTCGAGGGCAACGACTTTGGCGTTGCCGCACGTGAGGTCGCGGTTGGTGGCCAGCGGCTCTCGTTCCGCGGGCTGGCCGGAGACTACCCCGACATGTATCTCCCGCTCCACGGCGAGCACCAGGCGAGCAACGCCGCGACCGCGCTGGCCGCGGTGGAGGCGTTCGTGGGCGGTGGCGCTCAGCGGCTCGACCTCGAGGTCGTGCGCCAGGGGTTCGCCGAGGTGACGTCGCCCGGGCGGCTGGAGGTCGTCCGGCGGTCGCCGACAGTGCTCGTCGACGCCGCACACAACCCGGCCGGTATGCGTGCACTCCGGTCCGCCCTCAACGACGCCTTTTCGTTCACTCGCCTCGTGGGGCTTGTCGCCATCTTCGCCGACAAGGAGCCGGTCGAGATGCTCGAGATCCTCGAGCCGGCGCTCGACCACGTCGTGGTCACCAGAAACACGTCGCCGCGCTCGATCGCGCCGAGCGAGCTTGGCGCGATCGCCTCAGACATCTTCGGGGAGGATCGGGTCACGGTGGAGGAGTCAATGCCGGACGCGATCGACGCCGCGGTCACGCTGGCCGAGGAGGAGGGCATCGGCGGGGCAGTGCTCGTGACGGGTTCGGTCGTGACGGCCGCGGACGCCCGGCTTCTGCTCGGCGCCGACGACACCTGAGCGCGCCGCTGTCCTCCGCGCGGGTTTCCGTTCGTAGCACAGATGACAGCGCCTCGACTCCCGGAAGGACGCGACATGACCATCCCCCCAGCTTCGACGGGGTACGCGGACGTCAACGGCCTGCATGTGTACTACGAGACGTACGGGTCTGGCCCACCACTCGTTCTCCTGCACGGCGGAATGCTGACCATCAACCTCAACTTCGCGACGCTGATCCCCACGCTGGCTCAGACGCATACCGTCATCGGCGTCGAGATGCAGGGCCACGGTCGCACCGCGAATATCGACCGGAAGATCACGTACCCCAACCTCGCATCCGACGTCGTCGCGCTGCTCGACCACCTCGGCATCGAGCGGGCGGCGGTGGTCGGCCACAGCATGGGGGCCGGCGTCGCCCTGGAGATGGCCGTGAGCCACCCGGAACGCCTGACGGCGATCGTCCCGATATCGGCCAGCATCAGCAAGGACGGCATGCATCCGGACCTCAGCGACCCGTCGACGTTCGAGACCTCGCCGATCATGCCGACGGCGCAGGACTTCGCGGAGTTCAAGGAAGCGTACGAGCGGCTGTCGCCACACCCGGAGCAGTTCGACACCTTCCTTCTGACGCTGAGCAGCATGGACAGCGATTTCGCCGGCTGGACCGACGAGCAGCTCGCCGGCATCTCCTGTCCGGTCCTCATCGTCCAGGGCGACACGGACTTCACGCTGGTCTCGCACGCCGCGGTGATGCTCGACAAGGTCCCCGGCTCGGCGCTGGCGGTCCTCCCGGCGACGACGCACATGCAGGTGACCCGCCGAGACGCGATCCTGCTGCCGATCCTCGAGCAGTTCTTCGCGGACCACCCCGGCGTGTGAGACGCGGCTTCGGAGCGTCGGCGACCCGCCGCATACCCTGAAGCACATGGCCGCCCTTCCGTTCTTCGGCGCGACCGGCAAGTTCACCTGGCGGATGGGCGCGGTGGTGCTCGGCGGTCAGTCGGTGATCGTGTTCTTCGGGGCGCTGGTCGCGCGTGCGCTAGGAGCGGCAACCGGGGATCCGCGGGCAGGGGTCTACCTCCTCGTCGGGAGCGGGCTGGCGGTGTTGTGCCTGATCGCCGCCGGTCTCATGCGGACGCCGTTCGGGGTGACGCTCGGATGGCTGATCCAGGCGGCGACGTTCGTCAGTGCGTTGGTCCTGCCGATGATGGCGATCGTCGGCGTGATCTTCACGCTGCTGTGGGTCGTGTGCCTGTGGCAGGGACAGCGGATCGACGCGATCCAGGCCGGACGGGCGGTGGAGGCGGGCCACTAGTCGGGGCCCCCGCGAAGTATCGGAGCGGAGCGGAGAACTTCGTGGGGTGACTTAGGGTTGGGCGCGTGACGACGACGGAGCGTTCGCTGGTCCTGGTCAAGCCCGACGGCTTCTCCCGCGGCCTCACCGGTGAGGTGCTGCGGCGGATCGAGGCCAAGGGGTATGCGATCGTCGCCCTGTCGGTGTTGACCCCGGATCGCGAGCGGCTGGCCCGGCACTACGCCGAGCACGAGGGCAAGCCGTTCTACGAGCCCCTGGTGGAGTTCATGTCCTCCGGCCCGGTGGCGGCGGCCGTCATCGAGGGGCACCGCGTCATCGAGGGGTTCCGTGCGTTGGCCGGTGCGACCGACCCGACGGCTGCGCTGCCGGGCACGATCCGCGGCGACCTCAGCCGTGACTGGGGCCTCAAGGTCCAGCAGAACATCGTCCACGGGTCCGACGGCCCAGAGTCGGCGGTGCGCGAGATCGGGATCTGGTTCCCCGACCTGTGACGCCGCCCCGCTGCCGGCCGGTCCTCCCCGACGTGGAACGTGGGCGATAGGTGTCGCCCTGACGTCACATAGCGTCCACGATCCCCTGTCCCGCGGCCTGGTCAGGTGTGCACCTCGGGCTTGTGGGAGGGTGCAAGGCTGACGGGGCCGGCCGCGGCCGCGATGACAGGATCGGTGGCATGAGCACGGCCTGGGCCGACCACCGAATCGACGCGCTGATGGACCGTGCGTGGCGCCGCGGTCGCACCTCGGTACGCGAGCGGGTCGAGCGGGTGCGCGGCAAGGCGTGGCACATCGGCCAGTGCGCCGTGGCGGCGGCGCTCGCGTGGTTCGTCGCGACGGCGGTGTTCCATCACCCGGGGCCCGTGTTCGCGCCGATCGTCGCGGTCGTCTGCTTGGGGACGACGTATGCGCAGCGGCTGCGGCGCGTCGCGGAGATCACCGTCGGCGTGGCGGTGGGGCTGCTCGTCGCAGACCTGTTTCTCTTGCTCGTCGGGACCGGGGCCTGGCAGATCGGCGTCATCGTCCTCTGCGCGATGTCGGCGGCGTTGTTCCTCGACGCAGGCGGGCTGTTGGTGACCCAGGCGGCCGTCCAGTCGATCTTCGTCGTGGCCTTCGTCGCGACCCCGGGGGACGCGCTGACCCGCTGGTTCGACGCGGTCATCGGCGGGTGCGTGGCGCTGCTCGCCGCGGCCGTCGTGCCGGCGGCACCGTTGCGGCGACCGCGGACCCAGGCGGCCGTCGTGGTCCGAACCATTGCGACGCTACTGCGCGGTGCCGCGCAGTGCACCCGCGACGGTGACGTCAACCGGGCCGCCCGGGTGCTGGCCTCCGCCCGCGCCACCGATGCCCCGCTCCGGGAGCTCAAGGCGGCCGCCGACGAGGGGCTGGCCGTGCTCGCGTCGTCACCGTTCCAGCGACGGGACCGGGAGAAGGTCCGCAGCGTCGCCGACCTCGTCGAGCCGCTCGACCGGGCGATGCGAAGCACCCGAGTGCTCTGCCGCCGCGTCGCGGTGAACGCCGACCGCCAGGTCGACGTGCCGTCCTCGTACGCGATGCTCTTAGACGACCTGGCCGACGCCACCGACATCGTGGCCCGGGTGCTCGGCGAGAATGCCGCCGCGGCGCAAGGCCGGGGCGGCATCGAGAAGGTGGGGCGCCAGACCGCTCGCCTGGAGCGCGGGTCGCTGTCCGTGGACGTGCTCCTCGTCCAGATCCGGTCCCTCGTCGTCGACCTGCTGCAGGTGACGGGCATGGACTATGAGGAGGCGGTGGCGGTGATCCCGCCGATCGCGGAGGACCTCCCGCGGAGCGGTCAGCGGCCGAGGCGGGCGTAGACCTGCTCGGATGCCTCCCTGGCGCCCCTCCACCAGTCCTCGTTGTCCCGGTACCACTCGACGGTCTGGGCCAGCCCGGCGCGCATGTCCTCGTACCGCGGCTTCCACGAGGTCTCTCGGCGCAGCTTGCTGGAGTCGATGGCGTAGCGCAGGTCGTGCCCCGGGCGGTCGCTGACGAGATCGAACCAGTCGGCCGGCTTGCCCATGAGCTGCAGCAGTAGGGCGACGATCTCGCGGTTGTTCCGCTCCCCGTCGGCTCCGATGAGGTACGTCTCCCCGAGCCGACCCTCCTCGACGATGGCAACCACCCCGTCGTTGTGATCGTCGACGTGGATCCAGTCGCGCACATTGGCGCCCGCCCCGTAGAGCTTGGGCTTGACACCCTGGAGGATCCCGGTGATCTGCCGTGGGATGAACTTCTCGACATGCTGCCGCGGTCCGTAGTTGTTCGAGCAGTTCGACAGCGTCGCCAGGACGCCGAAGGACCGGATCCAGGCCCGCACCAACAGGTCGGCGCTCGCCTTGGACGCAGAGTAGGGCGACGACGGGTTCACGGGCGTGGTCTCGGTGAAGCGGCTGGGGTCGTCGAGCTCCAGGTCGCCATAGACCTCGTCGGTCGAGACGTGGTGGATCCGCTTGCCGTGCCGGCGAACCGCCTCGAGCAGCTGGTAGGTGCCGACGATGTTGGCCTCGACGAACGGCCACGGGTTGTCGAGGCTGTTGTCGTTGTGCGACTCCGCCGCAAAGTGGACGACCAGGTCCGTCTCCGCGACGAGCCGGTCCACGAGCGCCGGGTCGGCGATCGACCCCTCGACGAAGTCGATCTCGTGCTCCACCGGCGCGAGCGAGGCGCGGTTTCCGGCATACGTCAGGGCGTCGAGGACCGTGACCTGCCAGTCCGGGCGCGTCTGCCGGACGCGCAGGACGAAGTTGGAGCCGATGAACCCGGCTCCGCCGGTGACGAGGACCTTCATGCGGTGTGCTCCTTGGTATGCGGGTGCTCACCGTCGGGGGAGAGCAGGGGATGGATGCCGGTGGGTTCCGCAGTCGTGGCGGCGCTGCCGTTGGGGCCGGAGCTGAACTCGACCTCGAGGGCGAACCGCTGCGCGAGGTAGCGGTGGTCGGAGAGGGCGAGAACGCGCCCGGACGGGTCGGCCGCGAACCGGCGGACGAGCAGCAGCGCTTCACCCGAAGCCACTCCGAGCAGCTCCGCGTCCTCCACGCTGGCCAGGCCGGCCGTAACGACCTGTCGTACCTTCGCGATCCGGTGGCCGTGCCGGGTCAGCGTCTCCCAGATGCCCGGCCGGGTCGCGGTGTCCCGGCTGACCGGACCGGCAAGGTCGCCGGGAACCCACTCCCGGACCACGTCCAGCCCATCGCCGTCGACCGTCCGCAGCGACCGCGCATACAGCAGCTCGGTGTCCTCGGGAACGCCGAGGGAGCCGGCGAGAGACAGGGGTGCCGAGCGGTACCCGAACTCGACGACCAGCCGCTCGATGGACTTGCCGGCTTCGGCCACGGCGGATGCGGCGTGCCGGAACGAGCCGAGCGCGAGCCGCTGGTGGAATGCCGAGCCCGTCACGAACCAGCCGGCTCCGGGGCGCGACTCGACCAAGCCCTCGTCACGCAGCGTCTCGAGAGCCCGTCGCACGGTGGGGCGCGAGACGGCGTACCGGTGGCACAGCTGCGACTCGGAGTCGAGCGCGCCGACGTCGCCGAACACGCCGAGCGCGATCTGCTCTCGCAGGTCGATCGCGATGGTGGCGAACCGGGCACTTGTCATCAACTTGTAAGTTACAGCATCCTGCGAAAATCTCGAGCCCGTTGGTGTCAACCTTTGCGGGTGCCCGGGCGACTATGGCTTATGACCCCCGAAACCCACCACCAGCCGGGACAGGAAGCGCGACGTCGCGGACGCTGGACCTGCCGACTTCACATCTGGCACCGCTGGCGTACTCACCGGTACCCCGACAGCGGAGACTACGGCGCCCGCTACCAGGAATGTCTGGACTGCGGTAAGCAGCGGGACGTGCCCATCGGCGTCGGCATGGGCTGACGCGCGCATCGGCGCGGGCGCAGCGCCTTTCTCTGCAACGCTGCGCCCGTAGATGCGAGAGCTAGCGATGCGCCTCCCGCTCCGCGAGCTCCTCGAAGGTCGGGGGCATCGGCGACACCCGCGGGTCGCCCTCGTCGGCGAAGTAGTCCGCCGGCTGGGTGGCGTCGACGCCGGCCGGAGTCTTGGTGGCCCGCAGAATGACCGTCAAGACCGCGGCGACGA
>JBKPKI010000062.1:0-2005 GCA_046731055.1 Actinomycetota bacterium
CCGACCTGAACCGACCGGATGGCCTCGTGCAGTGCCGGATAGGCACCGCTGAGCTCGATCGCGACGTCCGCGCCCACGCCAGTGAGCTCCCGGATCTCAGCCGCGACGTCCGCGACCGATCGTGGGTCGACGGTGTGGGCGGCGCCGAACTGGTGAGCAGCGTTGCGCCGCCGCGCAATGCCGTCCACCGCGATGACCGTTGCGCCGCTGAGCACGGCCAGCCGAGTGGCCAGCAAACCGATGACGCCCTGGCCGCTGACCACGACGGACTCGGTTACGTGCAGGTCGGCGGCGAGGACCGCGTTGAGAGCGATGGCACCCACGTGCACGAAGACACCGGCGATGGGATCGACATCCCCCGGAACAAGCTGTGCGGCCACATCCGAGACGGGAACCACAGCCTCGCTGCGATGGCCCCATACGCCGTAGACGGTGTCGCCGATGGCGGGGCTTGCTTCGGTTGGCCGACGGTCTTCGCCGCCCACCTCGATGACCTGGCCGACCTCGCTGTATCCCCATCCGGAGATCGGGTACGTCACCGAGTGGTCGCCGGGCACGAAGAGCCTCCGGTCCGCGTCCCAGCGCTTGTTGAGATAGACGTTGGACCCGCGGTATGCGGTCAGCTCGGTCCCGGCCGAAATGCCTGAGTAGAGCGTGCGGACTCTGACCGTGCCGGCCGGACACTCCTCTCGCGTGCCGGTCACCACGTCGACCTGCCTCGGCCCAGCGAAGCGAACGATGCGAGGTCCGGCCATGCGACCGATACAAGCACGCCTCGGGCAACGGCCGCTGGAGTCGGGAGAGTTAGAGTCCCGATGGTGGGGACGTTCGACATTGTCGACGAGGTCACGGTCGCGTCCCCGCGAGCCCGCGTCCACGAGGCGGGGTGGCAGAGCTGGAGTCCGACCGGCACATATCTGCTGCGCGAGCCGTCGCCTCGTCCGCACCACGGCTGGCAACAGCTGATGCGGTTCCGTCCTGAACGTCCTGCTCCGGCAACGGGTTTCCAGTCTGAAGGCGTCCTGGTCATCGAGAGTGGCGACGGTCGGACATGGCTCTACTTACCGGTCGACACGGGCGACGACTGCGGGGTGCCGACGATCCGGGCTCACCACGCCGGGGAACGGCTCGTCGTGTCGGCGGACGGGCCGGTCGAGGTAACCGAGGCGGACGGCAACATCGCCGACGCCCTCGTCTCCTTCGCGGAGGAGTGGGCCGCGCGCCGCAGAGTTCGCCCGATCGCCGCCCCGCCCAGTGTGTGGTGCTCCTGGTACCACTATTTTCTCGACGTCACGCCCGCGGACATCGAGGAGAACCTCGAGGCGATGGACCGTCTTGACCTGCCCGTCGACGTCGTCCAGGTCGACGACGGCTGGCAGGCCGGCATCGGCGACTGGGACGCATACTCCGAGCGCTTCCGCGCCCTCCCCGACCTCGTCGCCCGGATCAACGACCGCGGCCGGCGAGCGGGAATCTGGGTGGCACCGCTGACCGTGGGGTCGGGAAGCCGGCTGGCCGAGGCACATCCGGACTGGCTCGTCGGTGAGGGGGGACGCAATTGGGGCCAGGCGCTGCACGGCCTTGACGTCACGCATCCCGGCGCGGCGGCTCACCTGCAGACGAGCCTGCACGCATTGCGGGACCTGGGGATCGACTACGTCAAGCTCGACTTCCTCTATACCGGCGCCCTTCCCGGCCGGCGTCACGAGGACGTCACCCCCGTCGCGGCATACCGGCAGGGCTTAGCCATGGTGCGCGAAGCCCTCGGCGAGGACACCTACCTCCTTGGTTGCGGCGCGCCACTGCTGCCGAGCGTCGGCCTCGTCGACGCGATGCGCGTTTCGGCCGACGTTCTCAACCCGGCCGACGACAGTGTGCGTCCGCAGGGGCTGCGGGGAGAGCGGGCCATTCGGGCGCGGGCGTGGCAGCACGGGCGGTTCTGGGTCAACGACCCGGACTGCCTCGTCGCTCGACCCGGCTTCGACCTTCGTCACCAGTGGGCGGA
>JBKPKI010000063.1:0-12025 GCA_046731055.1 Actinomycetota bacterium
CCGTCGTCCGCAGTGGTCGCCCTCCAGGTGCCGCGGGTCTTGTGGTTGTGATGCCGTCGGTGCTTGCGCGACAGATTCGTAATCGCCGTCGGGCCACTCGGCCACGGGATGTCGTGGTCGAGATCGCATCGCTCCGCCGGCACCGTGCAGCCTGGCCCGCGGCACATCCCGTCGCGGGCGGCGATCAGGTCGGCCATCGCCCGAGTGGGTCGGTAGCGACGCGTGGACAGGTCCAGCGCGACGCCGGTGAGGGGGTCAACGTCGAGCCGTCGCCACACCGATCCGTTAGCCAGCGCCATCTGCCGGGCCTGCGCGGGACTCCGGAGGAACCCGAGCCCTAGTCGACGTCGATGCCGTCGCGTCCTCCGATTCGAGGGTCGCCCAGCCGTAGAGCAGCAGATCCAGGGCAACGTCCGAGCGCAGCTGACGAAGGGTTCGTGGGTCCCCGGCCGCCCGGAGTTGCCGGGCCAGGTGGTCGACCCGGCCGATGGCCGCGCAGATCCGCCCGGCCTCGCCAGTCACGAGCAGGCTTCCAGTGCCAACCGCGTCCGGATCCACCATGGCCGTGGCATCTCGATCGGCGATGGCGTCCGCCCGATCCTTGGCTGGGTCAGGCGTGTGCAGGGCTACCTGACGGCGCAGCTCACGCAGGAACGCCGCATGGAACGGATGGTGCCCTCGCGACCCGGCGCGAGGAGCCGCTCGGACACCGCCAGGGCCACCTCAGTCCCGAGCCGCTCAGTCTCTCGATGGATGCGAAGCGCCCGGTCGAGGGTCACCTCTCCACCGGCCAGCGCGGCCAACACACCAGCCCCTCGCCCGCCGGCGTCGGCGGCCAGCTCCAACCGCCGGGCCACCTCCCAGGTCGGCAGGCCCGTCGCCAGGGCGGTCTCGTCGACGGTCGCGGTCAGCGACTCAGCGGACACGACCTCCGGTGACAGCACCGGAGCCTGGTGGAGGTGCTCCAGATCGTCGTTGTGGGCGCGCACCTGCTCGTGCACCGCCTCCCGCATCCGTCGGAGGGCAGCGAGACCCTGGAAGTCGGCCCACGCCTTGACCTTTTCGACCGCCTCGATGACCCGCAACTCCTCCTCGACCCACACGGCTGCGTCGTCATCGTCGATCCGCCGGTCCGCCCACACCGCCGTCTGAACCGCCCAGCTCGCAGACGAGGGATGAGGCGGTGCCGTCAGCAGCTCCGCCGCGTCCGACACGGCAGCCGGCATGTGGTCGACCGCTTCGGGAACCGCTGCTTCGTCTCCAGCGAGATCTGTGGTCGCCACTCGCCCCATCGTTTTCGGCCTCCCCTCGACGTCGAACGTTTGTTCGATCCTACGCGATCCTCCCACAATCTGTCAACGTTGTGCACAGCTGATTTCGTTGCGGCACAACGGCATTCATCCACAGGCGGTCACGTCACCCCAACCGACCCACCAGTACCAGCGACCAGGCGAGAGCCGCGAACGCCGCCACGCTCAGGACCACCCGGACAAGGTTCCACCGAACCCAGCGCCGCTCGTCGAACATCGCCCGGGCCGCCGTCACGTCGATAACGTCCGGGTGGCCGGCAGCCTTGAGTCGGTCGTTCGCCGGGACGTTGACCCCGACCGTGATCGCCACCGTCACGAGGTCGAGCACCAACGCGACGACGACCCAGGCGAGCACCGCCCGCGTCCCCTCACCGACGTGCAGCAGCGCGGCGACGCCGGTCAGCACCGGTGCCCCGAGGAACGCGGTCGCCAGGAACCACGGGTTCACGATCGCCCGGTCCAACGCCTGGAACCCGGCCACGAACGTGCGGTCGTCACTGCGCCTGAGACCGGGCATCACCGTATGCGCGTAGAACGCATACACACCGGCCACTAGGCCGCTGGTCAGGGTCGCGAGGATCAGGACGGCGGTCGGCACGCCGTCATTGTTGCTGCTCCCACCGTCATGACGGTGCCGCGAGTTGGGGGAACGGAATCGGGCAGCAGGGCGAGCCCGCGCACTGTTCGAGATCCCGGCATCCCGCCGTCAACGCTGCTTCCAGGGAGGACTCCACCACCCGCAGATCCTCGATGCGGGAGCGGACCTCATCGAGCTTCGCCTCGATGCGGGTATGCACGTCCGCGTCACCCCGACGTCGAGACCGGTGCCGATGCACCCCCACATCCAGCAGCTCGGTGATCTCGGCAAGCGTGAACCCGAGGCGCGCGGCGGCTCGAATCACCCGCAGCCGCGTCACGTCAGCGTCGGTATAGAGACGGTGCCCGCCCAGCGATCGCTCCGGCACCGGCATCAACCCACGCCGCTCGTAGTAGCGGAGGCTCTCGACGCCGACTCCGGCTGCTCGCGCCACCTCGCCGGCCCGCATACCGGTCATCAGGCCGCAGCCAACCGAAGAGCCCGCGCCGCCAGCGCCTCGACCACGTCGGCATGCTCACGATCAGCGCCAACGGACAGAGCCAGCGTGTCCGAGCCCACCGTCACGCCGAAGGTGAAGAACGCGCAGCACTGTGACTCGCGCTGGGCGAGGTCCGCGACCGCAGCGACGTCAGCCCGCGAACGGTCCAGCTCGAACCGAACCCCGCCCGGCACCGTCTCGATCGTCCGCACCGCCGTCCGGAACAGCGTGTCCCAGTCAGCGACCCGGCCCGGCTGGTCGGCGATCGGCAGTGAACACGCGTCAGGAGCACACCATTCGTCCATGAGAGGAACGATAAACCCGTACCTCGGTACGGGATTCAACTCCTAGGGATGCAGCGCGTCGAACTCTGCGGACGCCACCGTTTCCTCGTCGGCGTCGAGGCGCAGGTGAGCCAACACCGACTGCAGCACCCGCAGCGAGCTGGCCGCGCGGTCACCCCACGTCGAGAGGTAGGAGAACTGCCACCACCACAACGCCTCGATGGGCCGCCCGTCGTCGTAATGGCTGAGCCCGTGGTCCAGCGTCACGACGATCTCCACGACGTCGTTCGAGAGCGATCCTCGGGTCAGCTCCGCCCGCGTCACCGGATCGACGACGTCCGCGTAGTCATCGAGACCCTCCAGCAGATTGCTCAGACTGGCCCGCAGTGGATCGACATCGGCGTCCGGTCCCGGATCGGCCTCGAAACGTTCCACTGGCACGACGTCCTGGATCGCGCCCAGCCGGGAACCGGTCAGGAGTAGCTGCGCCGTGGCCAGCAGAAGCAGCGGGATAGCCGTGTCGGCCGCCTGTCCTGACGCGACCTCGGTGACCGTGGCGATGTAGTCGCGCGCGTCCCTCGCCGACTCGGCGGCGATCGCGAGCAGCTCCTCCCGCTCCGCCTCGTCACCGCGCACGTCGTCACTCATGCATCGGCCGCCGTCCCTCGAACGCCCTGCCCAGAGTCACCTCGTCAGCGTATTCGAGGTCCCCGCCGACCGGCAGCCCGGAAGCCAGCCGCGTGATGGTGAGGCCGGTGCCGCGCAAGGAGCGGGAGATGTACGTCGCCGTGGCCTCGCCTTGGATGTTGGGGTCGGTGGCGAGGATGAGCTCGGTGACCGTGCCGTCGGCCAGCCGTTGCAGGAGCTCACGGATTCGCAGGTCCTCCGGGCCGATCCCGTCCATCGGCGAGATCGCGCCGCCGAGTACGTGGTACGTGCCTCGGAACTCGCGTGTTCGTTCGACGGCGACGACGTCCTTCGGCTCCTCGACGACGCAGATCGCGGTCTGGTCCCTTCGCGGGTCGGCGCAGATCCGGCACAGCTCGGCCTGGGCGACGTTTCCGCACCGCTCGCAGAACCGGATCGTCGCCTTGACCTGGGTGAGGACCGTGGTGAGCCGGGTGACCTCGTCGGGGTCGGCGC
The DNA here is from genome assembly GCA_046731055.1 of Actinomycetota bacterium. Classification (GTDB taxonomy): domain Bacteria; phylum Actinomycetota; class Actinomycetes; order Actinomycetales; family Dermatophilaceae; genus Lapillicoccus. Next base: position 3,814 of record JBKPKI010000063.1, read on the forward strand.
GCAGCAGGTAGAAGGCGATGCGCTGCGCCGACTTCGGGCCGATTCCCGGAAGCCGCCCCAGCTCGTCGATGAGGTCTTGGACCACGCCCTCGTACACGGCGGTCAGCCTAGGCCGCGCCGGTGTCGGTGTTGCCGAGGTATGCGGCGAGGCGCCGGTCCTGCCTCGTGGTCAGTCGGCGGTCTGGAGGTTCGCCGACCAGCGTTCCTCGATGCGCCCGAGCCGCCAGATCAGCAGCGCCACGACCCACGTCACGACGAACAGCGCGACGATCCAGTAGCCCACGAATTCGAGGTCCAGCGAGGCGATCGACGCGACCGGCCCCCAGGTGATGTCGAGCTTTTCGGTGAGGATCGACAACAGCTCGATGACGCCGATGACGAGCGCGACGGCGACCGACAGCGCGGTCACGGTGATGTTGTAGTAGATCTTCCGGACCGGCTTGGCGAACGCCCACCCGTACGCGAAATTCATGAAGGAGCCGTCGATCGAGTCGAGCAGCGACATGCCTGCGGCGAAGAGCACCGGCAGCGTGAGGATCGCCCACCAGGGCAGGCCGGAGGCCGCGGCACCACCGGCGATCACCAGCAGGCCCACCTCGGTCACCGTGTCGAACCCGAGTCCGAAAAGCAGCCCCACCGGGTACATGTGCCAGGGTTTGGTGACGGTGCGCGTGACGCGCCCGAGGATCCGGTTCAGGAATCCGCGCCTGTCCAGCTGCGCCTCGAGCTCACCCTCGTCGTAGTGACCCGACCGCATTCTGCGGAAGACCCGGATGATGCCGACCAGAGCGGCCAGGTTGATCAGCCCGATCACGATGAGGAAGACCCCGGACACCGACGTGCCCCAGACTCCGGTGATCCGCTGAAGCGTGGACTCGTCGTCCTCGATCGCACCCGCGAGCGCCCGGATGCCGATGGCCAGCAGCGCCACCATGAGAAAGACGACCGAGCTGTGCCCGAGGCTGAACCAGAAGCCCACGCTCATCGGTCGCTGGCCCTCGGTCATGAGCTTTCGCGTGGTGTTGTCGATGGCGGCGATGTGGTCGGCGTCGAACGCGTGCCGCAGGCCCAGGGTGTACGCGGTGACACCCAATCCGATGCCGAAGAACTGACCGGCGACCTGGTACTCCTGCGGCGCCACGAGCGCGACCAGCGTGCCCCAACCGACCAGGTGGAGCAGGATGACGAAGCTGGCCATCCCTACGACTGAGCGCTTCTCACCATGGGTGAGACGAAGGCTCCGACGCTGAGCTGCTGGACCGCCACCGGACGTCGAGGAGGTCACCGTGCTCACGCCCGCCACCCTAAGGACGGCCCTCGCCTTATTGCAAGCAGTTCGCGATAAGCCCTCTCAACCCGCAAGGTCAAGGTCAGGTGCCGAGCTGCGGACCGGGTTCCGACGGGATCTCGTTGTACCCGTCAGCGCGCTCCTGCCCAGAGAGGTCGGCGATGGCGTCCATGATCTCGTCGGTCACGGCCCGCCGCGCTCGGCCCTGCGGCGTACCCGCATACCGCTCAGTGAACTCGAGGGGCTTTCCGAACGACACTCTCACCTTGGCCAACCTCGGGAACCGGGCGTCGACCGGCTGGATGTTCTGAGTGCCGGACAGCGCGACCGGCACCACCGGCACCTTGGCGGTCAACGCCAAGAACCCCACACCGGTCCGGCCCCGGTAGAGCCGGCCGTCGCGAGACCGAGTGCCCTCCGGATAGATGCCGAACGCCTCGCCCCCACTGAGCACTTTGAGCGCCGCGTCGAGTGACTCCTGAGCGGCTCGCGAGGAGTGCCGGTCGACTGGGATCGCCCCGAGCCCCTCGAAGAGCTCGCGGGTGAGAAACCCCTTCACCCCGGTGCCGGTGAAGTAGTCGTCCTTGGCCAGGAAATGGACCTGGCGAGGGGCGGCGAGTGGAATGGCGAACGAGTCGATGAACGACAAGTGGTTGCTGGCGAGGATCACGCCGCCGGTCTTCGGGACGTTCTCCGTGCCGAGGATGGTCGGCCGGTACAGCACGCGGCTGAGGGGCTTCAGCACGACGTGACCCAGCCGGTAGAACATGCGCCGACCCTAATGGCGGAGCTGAGCGGCCGAGGGAACGTCCCATCCGACGGTATGCAGGGTGAGTCAGCCCCCGTATGCGTGTGCGTTCGACCGCTGGCGAGCTCACGGGGCCCTCGCGCGCGGGTGCCTTTTCGGGGTCAGGCACTGTGCGGTGAGCGTTACGCCCTCTGGGGAGTACGACTCACCGCCATCCGTGCTGTCACTCCTCCAGTTCGCCGAGGAACTGGCCGCCGAGCACCCGTTCGACCACAGCACGGCCGTCAGAGGGGGACGGGGCGATGTCCTCGTCGTCGTCACTGACGTGGTCGTCAGGCTTGGCCGTTGGGCGAGCGGACGACCCGTTCACGGGCACCGGGTCGGCCGGTGGTCGATCGCCCGGCTCCGAGTCAGACTCCGGCGGTGGCTCGGGCCACGGCTCCGGCTCGGGCGACGGCTCCGGCCACTCGGCCGGCGTGGGCGCCGGACGTGGCGAGCCCGAACCGCTGTCCCCTCCAGGTCGACCACCGGAGGAGCCGACCACCCCTGCTGCCTCCGACATCGGCACGCCCTCGACCGGGACGTCGACGCCGATCTCGTCGATGAGCGCCTGCCGGACGAGCTCGGCGTGGTTCCCCGCGCGGAACGTGTTGGTCAGGCCAACCGTTGCGATGCCGAGGACCAGCCGGTTCCCGTCGTAGTGGATCACTTGCGCGTGCTGTGACAGGAACGTCCACGTCACCCGGCGCATCGTGAAGATGCGAGCCAGGACGTCGGGCCACACCCGGCGCAGGGCAGCGGTGTCCAGACCACTCCGGTCCGTGTGCGGGGGAGCGGGACCCGAATCGGAGTCGGCCGTCGTCGACGCCCGCGCCTTCGACGGGGTCGCCAGAGGCGTAGCGTCCGCGCCGTCTCTTACGGGCGGGCCGGATCGGCTCACGACGGGTGCCGAGGCGCTGGTCTCCCTCGGGCCGGCCGCGGATGTCGGCGCGGTCGTCGTCGAGGGCTTACTCGGCTTATCAGTCGCACGGCCAGCACCAGACGGCGCTGCCGGCGCAGTGGTCCGGGACGGCTCCGAATCGGATTCCCCTGCGGGTGAACGGGCAGGGGTGGGAACTCCGCCGAGATCGAGGCGTCGTTCGAGGCGGTCGAGACGCGCCGCATACCCACTCGGACCCGCTGCGGCGGGCAGCAGGATCCGCGCGCAGATGAGCTCGAGCTGCATGCGGGGAGCGGTCGCCCCGGTCATCTCGGTGAGCCCGGCGTTGACGATGTCGGCGGCTCGGGTCAGCGCGCCGGGGCCGAACCGGGACTGCTGGCCGCGCATCCGCTCCAGCTGGTCCTCCGGCACCCCGCGGAGTACCGACGCCGCACCCTCCGGCACCGCCGCGACGATGATGAGGTCGCGCAACCGCTCGAGCAGGTCCTCGACGAACCGCCGCGGGTCATGACCGGACTCGATGACCTTGTCGATCTGCGTGAACACGGCCGCGCCGTCGCCCGCGGCCAATGCGTCGATGGTGGCGTCGAGCAGCTCACCGTCGGTGAACCCCAGCAGTGACGCCGCGCCCTCGTAGGTGAGCCCCTCGTCGCCCGACCCGGCGATGAGCTGGTCGAGCACCGACAGCGAGTCACGGACCGATCCGCCGCCCGCCCGGGTGACGAACCCGAGTACGCCCGGCGCCACGCTCACCCCCTCCTGCCGGCACAGGTCCTCCATATATGCGGTCAGCCGCGCCGGCGGGACCAGCCGGAACGGATAGTGGTGGGTTCGCGACCGGATGGTGCCGATGACCTTCTCCGGCTCGGTCGTGGCGAAGACGAACTTCACGTGCTCCGGCGGCTCCTCGACGATCTTCAGCAGCGCGTTGAAGCCTTGCGGAGTCACCATGTGCGCCTCATCGATGATGTAGACCTTGTAGCGACTCTGGGCCGGGCCGTAGGAAGCACGTTCGCGCAGGTCGCGGGCGTCGTCGACGCCGCCGTGCGATGCCGCGTCGATCTCGATGACGTCCACCGTGCCGGCCCCGCCGCGCGACAGGGCGACGCAGGACTCGCATACCCCGCACGGTTGCGGTGTCGGCCCCTTCTCGCAGTTGAGACAGCGGGCCAGGATCCGGGCGCTGGTCGTCTTGCCGCACCCGCGCGGTCCGCTAAAGAGGTATGCGTGCCCCACGCGCCCGGTGCGCAACGCCTGCATGAGCGGCTCGGTGACGTGCTCCTGGCCGATGACCTCCCGGAACGTCTCCGGTCGGTAGCGGCGGTAGAGCGCGATGGTCACCCGGGAACCCTAGTCGCGGCTGCGGACAGCCGGTATGCGTGTCAACAAGCGCTGCGAGGGCTATCCAGCCTTGGCCTGCGGCCCGACGCCACCCGGGGCCACGGCCCCTGATCGGGATCCACGAGAACCTGGCACGGGAGGCCCTTGGCCAGGCAGGCGCGCTGATACGCACGTTGTGTGCTGGCGTGGCGGGTCGCCGAGAACGCGAGACACCCCGCGTACCTGGAAGAGCCCACCTGCCCTTGCTGCATTCCTGCCCTGGGGGAGTTCGGTGAGGTACCACCACGCGGGGTGCCGACGCCCAGTCTAGACGACTTCCGTCTACGGCTCTCAGGCCTGGCCTGGCACCACCGGCGCGTCGGGAACGGACTCTTCGGCATCGCGGACGCCGTTGACCCGGGGCGGTAGCCGCCGCTCCGTCACGAGCGCTAGCCAGGCAACGAGCACGCAACCCCCGAGCAGCATCGCGATGTAGGACGAGCTCCACCCGTGGCCGATGAGGACGCCGGCGACCGCCGGACCGGCCACCGACGCAGACTGCCACGAAATGCTCATGGCCGCGTTGTAGCGGCCCCGGAGATGGTCTGGCGCCAGGTCGTTGACCATGGCCGGCAAGGTCGGCTGGAAGAACGTCTCGCCGAACCCGAACACCGCGGCGCAGAACCCGAACAGCAGCGCGGCGACGACGGTGCCGGGCACCAGACCGGTGGCTCCGAGGGCGAGGAAGGAGACGCCCCAGATGGCCGACATGACGACGATCACCCGGGTACGGCGGCGCCCTTCGATGCGCTGCAGGACAAACAGCTGGAGCACCACGATGACCGCGGTGTTCGCCGCGAAGGCGAGACCAAGGGCTTGCGTCGAGATGCCCCCGACCTCCCGCCCGAACGCGGGGACGCCGGTGTTGAGCTGGCCGTAGCCGATGAACGACGCGACAAACACCAGGAGCAGGACGACCAGCAGGGACCGGTCGCGCAGTACCGCTCGGTAGCCGTGCGCCGACGGGGTATGCGCGTCCGCCGCCGGATCGCTCTTAGGCCGAACCGGTCGCGGCACGTGCCGCAACGGTCCGAGGAAGATGGCCAGCGGCGCCAGGAAGGTCGCCGCGTCGATGAGGTAGATCGCGACGAAGGTCTCGGGTCGGGACACGTCGACGAAGAGGCCGCCGAGGATCCCGCCGATGCCGATGCCGAGGTTGAGCAACGTGAAGTTGACGCCGAAGTACCGCTGCCGCAGGTGGCTCGGGATGATCGTGCCGACCAGGGTCTGGATGGCCGGCCAGATGATCCCGCCCGAGAACCCGAGCAGCACGCAGCCCACCGCGGCGCGCAGCTCGGTCGTGGCCGACGCCAGCGTCACATGTGCCGTGATCTGGAGAACGAAGCAACAGATGACGACGATCCGTGGACCGATGCGATCCATCAGTGCGCCGATCGGCCCGACGACGAGCAGTCCCACGAGCGCCGGCAGCGACAGCAGCAGACCCACCCGGGCCAGCTCGAACCCGCGCACCTCGTGCAGGTAGACGACGTTGAACGGCATGACCAGGCCGTTCCCGATGAAGTCGATGATGATCGTCGACAGGAGGAACTTGCCCTCCCGGGGCAGGTCGTGCCAGAACGAGCGCAGCGTGAGTCGGCTGCTCGGCCCCGCTGACGTCGACATCAGGCCAGCCTCTCGTCGGCCACCGACAGCCTCAACCGGATTTCAGGAGCCCCAACGACCTCGGATACCCTGCGCGGCGGAGGATTCGCATAGTGGCCTAGTGCGCACGCTTGGAAAGCGTGTTGAGTGAAAGCTCTCAGGGGTTCGAATCCCCTATCCTCCGCCGGTCTGCGTCGTCGCGGCCAAGAGGCGGCGAGCCCGCCGCCCCAGGTCGCTGAGGTCGACGCGCCCCTCCTCGGCCGCGGCCGCCAGCCGGCTGGCCAGGTCCAGCGCCTCGTCGACGAGCGGTGCCTCGACAGCCGCCTCCTGACCCATGTCGCGCAGGATCGTCACCTCCGTGCGGGAGGCGACGACCGGGTCGGCGATGCCCTCGACCCAGACCCGGGTCCGGCGGCCGTCGCCGCGCTCGTCGCCGGTCAACGGCACGAGTGCGTAGATCCGGTCCGACCGCGCGTACTTGCCGAACCCCAGCGACACCATCCGCGAGTCCCGGCCCATGTCCGGATTCTCGCACCGACGTCCGACGCCGTTGCCGGTCGTGCGCCCGATCGACAGGCACGAAGCCCGAAGAGCACCCATTTCCGGCCGTTTTGGCTCTTGGTGCCTGTCGATCGGGCGCGCTCGCAGTGGCTAGGGACGTTTCAGGTATGCGGTGTGCTCGGTCAGCGGTCTCCCGGCAGCCAGGTGCTCGGCCAGGAGCACCGCACCGTCCAGCCCGTTGCCGACCGGTGGCTGCACGTGAAGTCCCCGCGCCGCTGCCTCGGCTTCGAACGCCTCCCGTACCGCCGAGGCGCCGAACAGGCCACCGGTGCGCGACACGCATACGCCCTCGATCCCCTGCGCCGCGGTGGCCAACGACCGGGCCAGCTCCCGGCCGGCCTGGGCGCAGATCCGGCCGGCGACCGGGTCCGTCGCGGCGAGCGACGACACCAGCGGTGCCAGGCCCGCGAGAAGGGCCACCGCGTCCGGCCGGGTCATCGCCGCCCGCGGCCAGCCGTCCGGATCTCCGAGCTGCTGAGTGAGTGCGGCGAGCAACGTGTCTCCCCCGGGCGCGACCCCGTCCAGGGTCAGGAGTGCTGCCTCGATCGCTTGGATCCCCACCCAGGCGGACGAACCGCGGTCGCCGAGGATGTGCCCCCAGCCGTCGACCCTCCGCCAGATCCGGGCGAAGTCCGTCGCGAAGGCGATCGCCCCAGTCCCCGCGGCGACCACGGCGCCAGGGCGCACCGCACCCACCGCACCGACCATGGCCGCGAGCGCGTCACCGCATACCCACACCTCGCGCGCACCCACCCGCTCGCGAATGAGCGCCGCGAGCGCCACCGGGTCGGCCAGGGCGAGCAGCCCGCGCATGGACCAGACCAGCAGGTCGGGCCCGGCGGGCACGAGCGGAACCAGCGACTCCACGAGCGCGGCCACGTCGATGCCCGCCGGCCCGATGTGCAGTCCGGCGCCCGAGAGTGACGGGCCGCGCACCCCGTCGACGACCGACCGACAACGAAGTCCGGACCCGCCGACATCCACGCCGACGACGACAGTCAACCCGGACCTCTTCAGCGCGGCGGCGCGATCGCGCCCAGCGCGGCCGCGACGGATCCGCCGTGGGAGTCCAGCAGAGCCCGGGCCTCCGCCGCCGGGATGTCGGTGAGTAGGTGGAGCAGCGCCGTCTTGAGCTCACCGCCGGACTCGGCCAGGGCCTCCTGCGCGGACTTCTCGTCGACGCCCGTGGCTTCGCGGAGGATCCGCACGACCCGGCCGCGCAGCTTGGCGTTGGTGGCGACGACGTCGACCATGAGGTTGGACCAGGTGCGGCCCAACGCGATCATCACCGACGTGGAGAAGGCGTTGAGGACGAGCTTCTGTGCCGTTCCGGCCTTGAGACGCGTCGACCCCGTCACCACCTCTGGACCGGTCGCCGGCGCGATGACATGGTCGACGAGCGCCCCGATCTCGGCCTCGGCGTGCGCGCTGACGAGCGCCGTGAGGGCGCCGCGGTCACGGGCGACGGCGAGCGCGCCTCGGACATACGGTGTCCGTCCTGAGGCGGTCAACCCGATGGCGACGTCGTAGGCCCCGAGGATCTGTGCCTCACGCCGGCCCGCTTCGACGTCGTCCTCGACGTTCTCGACGGCCGCGAGCAGCGCCTCGGGGCCGCCGGCGTGGTGGGCGGTGAACAGCCCCGCCGGGGCGTTGAAGGTTGGTCGCAGCTCGGCGGCGTCCAGCACCGCGA
>JBKPKI010000064.1:0-17194 GCA_046731055.1 Actinomycetota bacterium
ACCAGCTTGGTCATTGCCGCACGGAACCCCTCCTCGTGGGTGCCGCCCTCGTGGGTGTTGACCGTGTTGGCGTAGGTGTGCACGGACTCGGAGTAGCCGTTGGTCCACTGCATGGCCAGCTCGAGCGCGAGCGCCCGGCCCTTGTCCTCGACCTCGATCGAGATGACGTCGGGGTTGATCGGCTCCGCCCGCTTCGACCCGACCAGGTGCTTCACGTAGTCGACGAGGCCGCCGTCGTAGCGGTACGAGGCTTTCTTGGCCTTCTTCAGCTTCGGCGGAGCCGTGTTGGTCATCGGCGCTGCGCCGTTCTCGATCACCGTCTGGACGTCGACCACCGCGTCGGCGTTGTCGAGGTCGATGTCGTCCTCGTCATCGGCTGCCGGCTCGGGACGCTCGTCGAGGAGCGTGATGGTCAGGCCCTTGTTGAGGAACGCGGTCTGTTGGAAGCGGGCTCGGATCGTCTCGAAGTCGAAGTCGACGGTCTCGAAGATGTCGGGGTTCGGCCAGAAGGTGATCGTCGTTCCGGTCCGGTCGGGGTCGGCGAGCGCCTCCGCCTTGGCCAGCGGTGCCCGGGGCACGCCGTGCTCGAAGGACATCCGGAACACGTTGCCGAGCTGACGAACCTCGACGTCGAGCCGGCTCGACAGGGCGTTGACGACCGACGAACCAACCCCATGCAGGCCACCGGACACCTTGTAGCCGCCGCCGCCGAACTTGCCCCCGGCGTGCAGTTGGGTCAGGACGACCTCGACGGCCGACACGCCCTCGCCGTTGAGCACTCCGGTGGGAATGCCCCGGCCGTTGTCGGTCACGGTGACCCCGCCGTCGGCGCGGATCGTCACGTCGATCTGGTCGGCGTAGCCGGCCAGCGACTCGTCGACCGAGTTGTCGACGATCTCCCACACGAGGTGGTGCAGCCCGCGCTCACCGGTCGACCCGATGTACATCCCGGGGCGCTTCCGGACCGCCTCGAGGCCCTCGAGGACCTGGATCGCCGACGCGTCGTAGGCCGGCGCGGCGTCCGGCCCGGGACCCCCCTGGTCCAGAGCGTCCGCTGGTTTCGCAGTCTCCGCCGGCGTGGTCGACGGGGTGGTCATCGCCCTGGTCTCGTCGGCCTCGGACACGCTGCTCCTTCGTGCACCGCCCGCCACGCTGCCCGTAGCCGGTCCAGGCGTGACGCGATGCTGTTCATGACGAGCGGCCTGCCGACGCTGCCCGGTCGAGTGCGACGGGCGTGCGAACAGCTGGCCGCCTTTGACTCTTCATTCTACAGGTCCACGAGCACCAAAACTGCCCTCAGGAGCCCCGCAACGCCCGGTTTGCGCGACAGAAACCCATTCTCACGTGTCGGGGATCGTCCCTTGGCCCTCAGTGCCGTCCTCGGCGCATTTGTCGTCTCCGTCGATCCTCCCGGCCCGCCCGGCCTGTCCCCAGCGGTATCCACAGGTGCTGTGGATATCCGCCTCGTTGTCCAAGGTGATGTCCAGGGTGATGTCCACACCTCACCCCGCCGCGGGTCGTCCCAGCGCGGCGGGGCGCCGGGGGTCGTTGGACCAGGCCGACCACGATCCGGGGAACAGCGCCGCATCGGCACCGAGGACGGCCAGCGCGAGGACGTCCCGGGCGGCCGAGACACCAGAGCCGCAGTAGGCCGCAACCGCAGGATCGGCATCCGCCGACCGCGTTCCCGGCAAGCTCACCGCCGATGCGAAAAGCTCCCGCAGCCGGTCGTCTGACGGCATCCTTCCGTTCTCGTAGAGCTCCGCGGCCGGCACGTTGACGGCGCCCGGGATATGCCCGGGTCGCGGATCAATCGGCTCCGTCTCGCCGCGGTACCGCTCTTGGGCACGAGCGTCGATGAGCGCCCCCCGCTCGGGGAAGGCGGCGGCCTGGTCCACGTCGATCGTGGGCAGGTGTCCCACCGAGAGGTCGAGCCGCGAGGCCCGCCCGGGCGTCAACGACGCGACGTCGAGGGGAAGACCGGACTCGAGCGGAAGACCCGCCTCGACCCACGCCGACAGCCCGCCGTCAAGGACTCGAGGGCGGAGTCCGGCCCAGCGCAGTACCCACCATGCCCGCTCGGCGGCGAACGATCCCGGTTCGTCGTAGACGACGAGGTCGTCGTCGGCCTCGACCCCCACCTCCTCCAGTCCGGCGGTCAGCGTTCCGATGTCCGGCAGTGGGTGCCGTCCGTCGAGTGGATCGCCGCTATGCGCGGTCAGCACCCTCTCGAGGTCCACGTACCGAGCCCCGGGAACGTGACCCCCCGAATACCGCTGCCTTCCTTCACCTGGCGCGTCGCCGAGCCGCCACCGGACGTCGAGTAATCGCACCGAGGACAGGCTCTGCGACAGGTTGTCCACCGCGACCAAGTGCTCGGAACGGCTCATCCGGGCCAGTCTAGGAACCACCCCGCCTAGGACTCAGCCGTACGTGTCCCGGGGTCCCCGGCCGGGTGCCCGACGGCGGCCCCTCGCCCAGGTCGGCCCGCTCGGTCCGGTGACGACCACCTCGGTCACGGTGCCGACGCCGACCTCCTGCTCGAGCCGGCCCAGCAGCACGGAGGTCAACAGTCGCATCTGCGTGGCCCAGGCCGTCGAGACGGCGCGCAGGGTCAGGATGCCGTTCTCGAAGGACACCGGCTGCACATGCTCGGCGATGTCGGGGCCGACCAGCTGCGGCCAGCGCCCGATGACCGAGCCCACGGCCACGTCGACCTCCCAGCCGCGGTCGGCCAAGAGCTTCTCCAGCTGCTCGCCGAGCAGCATCGGGTCGCGGGCATCGGGCCCGCTGCTACTGGGTGTTCCCTGCGGCTGGTCGGAGGGACGGCGCCGACGGCGGGGCTTGAGCCCCGGCCGTAGTCCCTTCTCGGCAGCGGCTTTTCGCGCTCGGGCGAGTGCGAGTGCGGCGGCCGCTGCGGCGGCTTCGTCTTCCTCCTCGCGAGGGACGGAGTCGTCAGGCGACACGATTCACCTCACCGAGCGTCACCGCGTATGTCGTCCCCCGTTCGCGCAGTCCGGTCGGCACGTCCGCCTCGACGGCCGCGGTGACGAGGACCTGCTCGCCGTCCTCGACGAGGGTGGCCAGCCGGTCGCGTCGCCCCGAGTCCAGTTCCGCGAAGACGTCGTCGAGGACGAGGACCGGGTCCTCACCGAGGTCGGTGCGCAGGAGCTGGTATGCGGCGAGCTTGAGTCCCAGGGCGAACGACCAGGACTCGCCGTGGCTGGCGTACCCCTTGGCGGGCATGTCGCCCAGGACGAAGTGGAGGTCGTCTCGGTGCGGTCCGACCAGGCTGACCCCGCGCTCGATCTCCTGGTCGCGAACCTCCGCGAGGCTGGCGAGGATCTCCTTCTCGAGGAGTTCGACCTCCTGCAGGTCGCCGGCCGACAGCCTCACGGAGGCATCCTCGCGCAGGCTCGAGCGGTAGACGGCGCGGGCCTCGGAGGGGCTGGCGCTCACGGCGGCATACGCCTCGAGGAGGTGGGGGCGCAGGTCGCGAAGAAGGCGCAACCGCCCCGACACGAGCTGAGCGCCGAACCGAGCCAGTTGGCCGTCCCACACATCGAGGGTGTGCAATGCCGAGGCGCGCGCCTCCTCGACAGGTTCGCCGTAGGCGGTGAACCGCTCCGGCCGCCGGCGGGCACCACGCCGGAGCACCGGCGCAGCCGACTTCAGCAGGGCGCTGCGCTGCTTGAGCACCTTGTCGTAGTCGGACCGGACACCGGACCATCGGGGTTGGCGCTGGACGAGCAGGTCATCGAGAAAGGCGCGCCGGCCGGCCGGGTCACCCTTGACCAGAGCCAGGTCCTCCGGCGCGAAGAGGACCGAGCGCAGCGTCCCGAGCACGTCGCGAGGCCGCGGCATCGGCGCCCGGTTCAGCCGGGCGCGGTTGGCGCGGCCCGGATTGAGCTCGAGCTCGACGAGCGTCTCCCGGCCGTCCCGGACCACGACGCCGCGGATGACCGCGCGGTCCGCGCCGAAGCGGACGAGCGGCTGGTCGGTCGCGACGCGATGGCTCGACAAGCTGGCGAGGTAGCCGACGGCCTCCACGAGGTTGGTCTTGCCCTGACCGTTGGGACCGATGAGCGTGGTGACGCCCGGACCGAGAGGCAGCTCGGCCGTGGGATAGCTGCGGTAGTCGGTGACGCTCAGATGACGGACGTGCACAGCCGGGGTCCCCGCGACGTATCAGAGCGAAGCGGAGAACTTCGTCGGGTTCTCTCCACCGTCGGGGCCCGTGCGGAATTTCAGAGCGAAGCGGAGAACGTCGTGGGGTTCTCTCACCCGGTGGAGCCTGACCCTGACGTCGGTCCGGCGGTAGCGGCCTTGCGGCCGCCCTTCGTGCCCGTCTTCTGCGTGGACCGGCGCTGGCCACGCGATGTCGTCGACCCGGTGCCCGAGGACGGGCCCGCGCTGGCCGCTTTGCGACCCTTGCGGACCGCCTCCTCCTCGGCCGGCTTCTCCTCGCCGGCTTCTCGCTTGACCTCGGCCGGAGTTTCGGGTGCCTCGCCTTTCCGCAACCGCTTGCCCTCCTCGTAGGTCATCACCTCGTGACCGCCGAACTGGCCACGCAGGGCGGCGACCGCCTGCATGGTCGGCGACTCGTCCTGTCGTGACGCGAACCGCTGGAACAACGACGCGGAGATGATCGGCATGGGGACGGAGTTGGCGATGGCTTCCTCGACCGTCCATCGACCCTCACCGGAGTCGACGGTGTAGCCCGATACGTTCTTCAGGGTCGGGTTCTGCTCCAGCGCGGTAACGAGGAGGTCGAGCAGCCAGGAGCGGACCACCGTGCCCCGGCTCCAGGCCTTGAAACAGCCCGGGACGTCCTTGATGATGTCCTTCTTTTCGAGCAGCTCGTAGCCCTCGCCGTAGGCCGCCATAAGCCCGTACTCGATCCCGTTGTGGACCATCTTGGCGTAGTGACCGGCTCCGACCTCTCCAGCGTGGACGAAGCCCTCGTCACGCGGACCCTCGGGACGCAGCGCGTCGAAGATCGGCATCGCTTTCTGGACCCACTTCTTGTCTCCGCCGCACATGAGGCCGTAGCCGTTCTCGAGGCCCCAGATGCCGCCGGAGACGCCGCAGTCGACGTAGCCGATGCCCTTGGTTTTCAACAATTTCGCGTTCTCGAAGTCGTCGGTGAATCGCGAGTTGCCACCGTCGATGACGAGGTCGCCCTTGTCGAGCAGCGCCGACAGCTTCTCGACGGTGCTGCGCGTCGGCGCACCGGCCGGGACCATGACCCACACGACCCGGGGCGCGTCGAGCGCCTTGACAAGCGCCGGGAGACTCTTGACGTCGGAGATGTCGGGGTTGAAGTCGAAGCCGACCACCTCGTGACCCGCTCGACGCACGCGCTCCCGCATGTTGCCGCCCATCTTGCCGAGACCGATGAGACCGAGCTGCATGGCTGACCCTTTCGACGAGCGGCCGACGACAGGGCCGGCAGGTGAGTTCGAGACGGGAGTGCGAGACGAGCAAGGTAGTGCGGCACTGCGGTTGGGACGGCACTGCGGACTGCGGGGTCAGGCTACCGCCACAAACCGCATACGGGAGGGGCGTGGACCGGGCGGCTCAGCTGGCGAAACGGACCGGCATGAGGACGTAGCGGTAGCTCTCGTCCGCGTCGCCGTCGGCCTCCGCCTGACCGGTCAGAACGGCGGGGCGGCTCGGCTGGGTGAAGGACAGTCGCGCGTATGCGGTGCCGACCGCTCCCAGCCCGTCGAGGAGAAAGTGGGGGTTGAAGGCGATCTCGATGTCCGGCCCGGTGAGTGTCGCTTCGACGGCCTCGGAGGCCTGGGCGTCGTCGCCGGTGCCGGCTTCGATGGCGACCTGGCCGTCGGTGAACTTCAGCCGCACCGGAGTGTTGCGCTCGGCCACGAGCGAGACGCGGCGGACCGCCTCGATGAGCCCGGACGTGTGGATGACCGCCTCGGTGTCGACGCTGGTCGGGAAGATCGAGGTCACCTTGGGGTATTCGCCGTCGAGCAGACGTGTCGTCGTGCGGCGCTGGCCGGCCTCGAACCCGACCAGACCGTCACCGCCGGCCGCCCCACCCAGGGCCATGTCGACCGACCCGCTGGCGCCGAGGGCCTTGGCGGTGTCGGACAGGGTGCGGGCCGGGATCAGCGCAACGAGCGGGGCCGAGCCGCCGACGTCGGCCGCGGTCGGTTTCCACGTGAGCTCCCGCATGGCCAGGCGGTAGCGGTCGGTCGCCAACAGGGTGATCTTTTCGCCCTCGATCTCCATTCGGACGCCGGTGAGGATCGGCAGCGTGTCGCCGCGGTCGGCGGCTACGGCCACCTGGGCCACCGCCTGGGTGAACACGTCGCCCTGGATCGTGCCGGTCGGTTCCGGCGCTGTGGGGAGGGTGGGATAGTCGTCGACCGGCATCATCAACAGGCTGAATCGCGACGAGCCACACGTGACCTGAACCTTGTTGCCGTCGGCAACGATGTCGATGGGCTTGTCGGGCAGATTGCGGCTGATGTCGGCGAGGAGCCGGCCGAGAACGAGGACCCGCCCGGCCTCGGCGACGTCAGCGGGGACGGTGATCTTTGCGGACACCTCGTAGTCAAAGGCGGAGAGCGTGAGACTGCCTTCGTCGTCGGCCTCGATGAGCACTCCCGCCAGCACCGGGACCGGCGGGCGGGCCGGAAGCCCGCGGGCCACCCAGGTCACGGCGTCGGCGAGGACGTCACGGTCGATCCTGAACTTCACGTGGTCCCGCCCTCCGCATCCGGCCGTCCCGAGCGTGGTCGTCTCGGAATCCGAACCCTAGTGTCTCGGACCGACGCTCACCACAACTCTCCACCGGGCTGGCATTGAGCCCCCCAACTGGCCCCCCACTGGCCGCCTCTGCAGCCCCACACCCGTACGCGGAGCCCCGGATCGTCGAAAGGAGTAATCGTCGTCATCGGGGGTGTGGAAAAGGGGGACAGCCGGCCTCCGTACAGGTCAGATCGGCTGCCGCATGTGCACAGTGCGGTGGACAGGATGTGGACAACATGGCGCAGCGGGGGATGAGGTGATCACGTCCCCAGCGGAGTTCGCGGCAGCGGTCACTGACGCACCGTCCGGAGCCGGTTGTCCCCACCTGGTCCACAAGGGCTGTGGACGCCCTTGGGACGGTGACGCAGTGTCGGCGAGCCAGGGGCAGAGCTGTCCACCGGTGGTCGTCCACAAGGTTGTCCACAGGTCGTGGAGAAGTCACCCGTTCGGGCGAAACCCGGCCCGTCCCAGCGGTGGACGATGCGTGGCTCGCGGTGGACGACATGTGGATAAACCGGTGGTCATGCGCCGAACGGCGAGGTCAACCGCGTCATGAGCTGCGGGGAGGGACAGTCCTCAGGCCGATGTGTGCCTGATTCGGCTGGTCAGCTCGGTCACCTGGTTATAGATGGCTCGCCGCTCACCCATCAGCTCACGGATCTTCCGGTCGGCGTGCATGACCGTGGTGTGGTCTCGGCCGCCGAAGTGTTGACCGATCTTGGGCAGGGACAGCTCGGTGAGCTCCCGGCACAGGTACATGGCGATCTGCCGGGCCTGAACCAGCTGCCGGGAGCGGGAGCCGCTGCAGAGGTCGTCGATGGTGAGTCCGAAGTACCGGGCGGTCTCGCCCATGATCGTCGAGACGGTGATCTGGGCCGGTTGCTCGCTGGGGATCAGGTCGCGCAGCACCACCTCGGCGAGGTCGAGCGTGACCGCCTGGCGGTTGAGGTTCGCGAAGGCGGTGACCCGGATCAGTGCGCCCTCGAGCTCGCGGATGTTGGAGCTGATCTTGCTGCCGATGTACTCGAGGACGTCGTCCGGTGCCGACATCCGCTCCAGCGTCGCCTTCTTCCGCAGGATGGCGATCCGGGTCTCGAGGTCCGGCGGCTGCACGTCGCAGATCAGCCCCCACTCGAACCGGGACCGCAGCCGCTCCTCGAACCCGGTCAGCTGCTTGGGCGGCAAGTCGGAGGTGATGACGACCTGTTTGGTCGCGTTGTGCAGCGCGTTGAAGGTGTGGAAGAACTCCTCCTGCGTCTGCACCTTGCCGGCGAGGAACTGGATGTCGTCGATGAGCAGGACGTCGACGTCGCGGTAAACCGTCTGGAACCGGGCGGTCCGGTCGTCGCGGATGCTGTTGATGAAGTCGTTGGTGAACTCTTCGGAGTTCACGTAGCGCACCCGCAGGTGGGGCAGCAGCTGGCGCGAGTAGTCGCCGATGGCGTGCAGCAGGTGGGTCTTGCCCAGTCCGCTGTCACCGTAGATGAACAGCGGGTTGTAGGCCTTCGCCGGTCCCTCGGCCACGGCGAGCGCCGCCGCGTGGGCGAACCGGTTGCTCGAGCCGGCAACGAACGTGTCGAACGTGTACTTGGGGTTGAGCCGGCTCTTGTCGTGCTCACGGCCGTCGCGACCCTCCCGGCCGTCCCGGAACTCGCGCGACCGGTCGACGACGACGCCGTCGGACGACAAGGAATACGCCGGGGCCGGCGGCGGGGAGGGGGCGGTCCGGACTTCCGGGGCCAGTCCCTGCGCGGAAAGCGGGTACCCGTTGGGCGGCCCGCCGGGGCTGCCGGGCAGACCGTCGCCGACCTCGTCGCTGAGCGGTGGGGGGTAGGACTCGCCGAGCTTCTCGTCCACGGATACCGACAGCTGCGCGATTTCGACGCCGAGCTGCTCGGTGAGCGCCTCGCGCACGGCGCTGCCGATCTGGTCCTCGATGACGCCCTTGGTCATCGGGTTGGGCGTGACGATGATGGCGAGGTTCTGAAGCACGCCGACCAGCCGGCTCAGGACAAGGAAGGCTCGCTGGCGCTGGGCCACGCCCTGACCGTCCAGGTGGTGGATGGTGTCCTGCCAGACCCGGTTGTAGTCGACCTCCGCGTCCGACATGTCCCCGCCCTTGCTCGCGTGTGCCCGGCCGCCACGCCACGCTGCCGCGCGGTTTCGACGGCCGTACTGCTGAATCAGACGTATTGCTCGATCAGACGTATTGCTGGATCAGAGGAACTGCGCACTGCGGCCCCGGGCTTCCCGTTGTCCGGAGCGGGGCGGATGTCCACACGTTGTCCACACCCTGTGGACCGAACCGCCGTGAGCCGTGACGCTAACAACACCGCGACAGCATTCTCAAGGTGCGGACGGGGCGCTGTGGAGGGAATCCGTCGACGGCTCGGCGTGTCGCACCGAGGCTAGCCGCGATGGGTCGGAGACTGGATCGTTTTGGCGCGCATGAGGCGTTCCCTCGAGGAACCTCGACCCGTTCGGCGGATCCGAGCGGGAGCCGGCCTGAGTGAGCCTCGTGCCGAGTTTGACCCTCTCCTCGACGCTCCCGTATCGTAACGAGAGCCTGTTTTCGGTCGCTTTCGCTTGCCCGTGACACGTTGGCTGCGTCGCCGACGTTCGACGTTCCGGGTTTTCGATGGCGCCCGAACCGGGCTCTTACCCTCGCCTCCAACTCAGGCGCGAACCCACAGGCCGGAAGGCGTCCACCGTCCGCCTGGCAGCAACGGAGACACCTCGTGAGCAAGCGCACCTTTCAGCCGAACAACCGCCGGCGGGCCAAGACCCACGGCTTCCGCCTGCGAATGCGCACCCGGGCGGGTCGCGCGATCCTGGCCTCTCGCCGCCGCAAGGGCCGCTCCGAGCTGTCGGCCTGAGGCGTCGGGTCAGGGCCGCGTGCTCCCCGCACGTCACCGGCTGCGGACGGCCGCGGACTTCTCCGCCACGCTACGTGGAGCCGACGCCGTGCGCTCCAGTGGCCGACTGCTGGTCCTCTCCGGCCGGTATGCGAAACCGGCCCCGACCGTGGCCGCTCACGACTCCTCCGGCGCTCCCCATACTCCTGACGCATCGAGCGCGTCAGGCGACCGATACACTGACCTCCCAGTTCGCGTCGGCTTCGTCGTCTCCAAGGCGGTCGGTGGTGCGGTGATCCGTAACCGGACCAAGCGGGTCCTCCGCCACCTCGTCGCGTCGCGGCTGCACCGCATACCCCGTGGGTGTGATCTCGTCGTTCGCGCGAATCCGGCGGCGGCCGAGGCGAGCACCGCTGAGCTTGCCGCTGAGCTGGACCGGGCACTGGACACCGTGCTGCGACGCCTGGGTTCACCAGCTGGGGTCTCGTCATGACGGTGTCGCGACTCGTTGCCCTGCCCCTCATCTGGCTGGTGCGGGCCTACCAGCTGGTCCTCGCACCGCTGGAGGCCCCGTCCTGCCGGTTCTACCCGTCGTGTTCGGCGTATGCGATCACCGCGCTCGAGCGGTACGGGCCGCTGAAGGGCACCTGGCTGGCGGTACGGCGCCTGCTGCGCTGTCACCCATGGAACCCCGGGGGCGTGGACCACGTTCCCGAGAGGGCGCCGACCCGACCCCTTGAGCGTGCCGGGCACGCGCACTGACCTAAGGACCTGAGCGACCGTGTACGACTTCTTCGTCAGCCTGCTGAACCCCCTGATGTGGGGCGAGGCCTGGGTGATGACGGCCTGGCACCAGCTCTTCGTGTGGCTCGGCATCCCGTACGAGAGCGGTTGGGGTTGGGCGCTTTCCATCGTGGGACTCACGGTGGTCGTGCGGTTCCTCATGATTCCGTTGTTCGTCAAGCAGATCCACAGCTCCCGGCGGATGCAGCTCATCCAGCCGGAGATGCAGAAGATCCAGGCGAAGTACAAGGGCAAGAGCGATCCGGAGTCACGTCAGAAGATGACGTCGGAGACGATGGACCTCTACAAGAGGACCGGTTCCAACCCCTTCTCGTCGTGCCTGCCCATCCTGCTGCAGTCGCCGTTCTTCTTCGCCCTGTTCCAGGTCCTCAACAACCTGCCGCACGTGGCATCGGGTGCTCACCCGCCGATCGGCCCGATCACCCCGGACGTGGCCTCGGTCATCGAGAAGTCGACGATCTTCGGGGCGCAGCTGTCCGCAACCTTCGTCGGCTCCGAGGATCTCAACGTCAAGATCCTCACGGCCGTCCTCATCGTGCTGATGTCGTTGTCGACGTTCACGACGCAGCGCCAGCTGATGCGCAAGAACATGCCGGACGCCGCGCTGGACAACCCGTACATGAAGCAGCAGAAGGTCATCCTGTACCTGATGCCGATCTTCTTCGCGATCTCCGGCATCAACTTCCCGATCGGCGTGCTGCTCTACTGGCTGACCACCAACGTCTGGTCGATGGGCCAGCAGTTCTACGTGATTCGCCGGATGCCGGCCCCGGGTTCGGCGGCCGAGCGGGCATACGAGGAGCGGCAGCGCAAGCGGGGCAAGACGATCAAGAAGCTGCACATTCCCGGTCTTGGCGACACCACCACCGACCAGCTGGACGTTCAGGACGCGCTGCCCGAGCCGCCGAAGAGCGGTCAGCGGCAGCAGCCAAAGGGCAAGAAGCGCAGCAAACGCAGTTCGGGCGGTGGACCGACTGACGGGGCGGGGTCCGGTGCCGCAACGGGCGCCGCTGGTGGCGGTGACTCGCCCGACGGCTCCACCCCCCAGGACGCTCCGTCCACTCCGTCCACGCCGTCCGCTCCATCAGCGCCGTCCGCATCGACCAACGGGTCGGAGGCAGGGGCACGACCGAGTGGTCAGCGTCAACAACCGAAGCGTCAGAAGCAGAAGCCACGGCCGAAGCAGCCGCAGAACCAGCAGGTCAAGCGCCAGACCACTCCGCCCGGAAAGCGGTCCGAGAGCGGGACGCCGAGCCCCGACCCTGTCTGACTGTCGCCGGTATGCCGGTTACGTCGAGCACTCGGTCAGCACGTTCGGTCCAGCGGCACTCGTCCCTCTCAAGCCACCGCGGGATGTCGTTCCCGCTTCAGCACGATCAGGAGTTTTGCCGATGAGTGATGACACCGAGGTGACCGCGCGTGCCGACGATGCCGACGAGGGTATCCTTG
Source organism: Actinomycetota bacterium (assembly GCA_046731055.1). Taxonomy (GTDB): domain Bacteria; phylum Actinomycetota; class Actinomycetes; order Actinomycetales; family Dermatophilaceae; genus Lapillicoccus. The sequence continues at coordinate 11,886 of JBKPKI010000064.1, forward strand.
ACGGCCTTGACACCTCTGGCGACGAGACGGTCGAGGTGAGTGGCGAGGACATCACCGACGAGAATGGTGCCTCTGGTGCGCGGCGGACCATGGGGTCACGGGTGCGGTTGCTGGAGCGCGAAGGTGAGGTCGCTGCGGACTTCCTGGAGCGGCTGCTGGACATTGCTGATCTCGACGGAGATATCGAGGTCGATATCGATGGCGATCGGGCGTCGGTTGCCATCGTCGACTCCGAGGACGGGCGGGTACCACGGCGGCTTGTCGGGTCCGAGGGCAAGGTCCTTGACGCGCTCCAGGAGCTGACCCGCCTGGCGGTTCAGGCAGAGACGGGCGAGCGGAGTCGGTTGATGCTCGACATTGCCGGCCACCGGGATCAGCGGCGAACCGTCGTGCTGGAGATTGCCCGAACAGCGATCGCGGAGGTGACAACCACAGGGTCACCGAAGGCTCTGGATGACATGTCGGCGTTCGAGCGGAAGATCGTCCACGACGAGGTGGCCGCGGCGGGTCTCGGTTCCGAGTCCGAGGGTGTCGAGCCACATCGACACATCGTCGTCTTCCCGGCCTGAGACGTGACGGGTCGCCGTTTCACGTGAAACGCTCAGCGGCGTCCTTGTGGAAACACGGGGCCGATCGACCTCGCGAAGGGCGGACGTCGCGGGGCAGATCTCGCGGAGGGCAGACGTCGGCGGGGCAGTTGCTCACGAGGGCGATCGGGCCCGGCACACCCACGAGTTCGAGCGACCTCGCGTGACGCTCGAACGGGTCTGGTGACTCCGTTGGGCAAGGACGAGGGCCCGTTGGAGCCGTCGTCGTCCAAGCCGGACGCATCCGTGGCTGAGCCGCCGACTAGACCCCGGCAGGGGCCTCCGCCGACGCCTGATGTCGCCACGGTGGTGTTTGGCTCCCGGCTGCCACTCGCCGAGCGATACGTCGAGCTGCTGGCCGACACCGGGATCTCCCATGGCCTTATCGGCCCGCGGGAGGCCCCTCGGTTGTGGAATCGCCACGTCCTCAACTGTGCGGTCGTGCACCCGCTGTTCGAGACCGGCGCGCACGTCGCCGATCTTGGTTCCGGTGCCGGTTTGCCGGGCATCCCGCTTGCCATCGTGCGCCCCGACCTGCGACTGACCCTGGTCGAGCCGCTGCTTCGACGGACGACCTGGCTAGCGGCGACTGTCGAGGAACTGGGCCTAGCCAACGTCGTCGTCCACCACGGTCGGGCCGAGTCGCTGTGGGGAGGCTCCAGATATCGGCACGCCACCGCCCGGGCCGTAGCGCGAATCGGGGAGCTGGCTCGAATCGCGCTGCCGCTGGTGGAGGCAAAGGGATCGTTGCACGCCCTCAAGGGAAGCTCCGCGGCGGCGGAGCTGACCGAGGACGCCGAGCAGTTGCGGTCCCTCAACGTGGGCCGGTGGACCATAGCCTCGTTCGGGGCCGGAGTAGTGAGGCCAGAGACAGTCGTGGTCACCGTGGAGGTCGAGGATGTGATCCGCCCTGGACGGCGCCAACCCGGCTCAGCCCGTCAACCGCGACAACGCGGTGGATCACGCGCCTCCTCTCCACGACGTCGCCGCTAGAGGCAGCGGGAGGCGGCCAGGACGCCAGCAGCCATGACCGGCAAACATCGTCGAAATCCGTCGTCCACAGACCGGTGTTGCGTCGCGTCTCAGTGCCGGTCGGGGTGCTTGGATGGCCCAGAACATATCGAACCGGCGGAGGTTCGGGCACCGGCCAGGCGAGGGGTTGAGCGGGTTGATCGAGGACGGTGGCGTTCCGACTCGGGTCGCCGCTCCCGACGGAGTCACCGGGCGAGAGCACCGCCGTGTCTCGCTTGGTTGGCCCTTGCTCGGGCGGGCGGTGGGCTGGTCCCGAGGTCTCGGCTGGCCGGTTTCACGTGAAACACGCCATCGGGAGACGTCGACCGGCGAGGTAGTCGCGGGGGAGGTAGTCGGGCAGGGGGCAGCCGCGCAGGGGGCAGCCGCGCAGGAGGTAGCCGCGCAGGAGGTAGCCGCGCAGGAGGTAGCCGCGCAGGAGACAGCCGCGCAGGAGACAGCCGCGCAGGAGACAGCCGCGGAGGCGGTTCGACCCGAAGTCGATGCGGATTCCACAAGACTGGTTTCACGTGAAACGGACCTTGTCGACAACGAACCAGTGAACGAGCCGGGGGTGCCGCTCGTCCTTGCGGAGGAGGACGAGCCGGCTGACCGCAACACCAGCCCGGCAGCCCCCCAACCTGTCGCTGTTTCACGTGAAACAGAGCCGGAGGAACGGCAGGTCGAGGGCGTCAGCGCTGGCCCGCTCGCTGACGTACGCAAGGAGCTCGTGGCGACGATTCCCGACGCCGGAGCCGACACGCCCCTGGCTCAAACGTTGGCTGAGGACGCGCGGCGCCGCATCGTCCTGGCGGGCCGACAGCTGCCGCCCCCGGCCGCGACGCGCGTGTTGACCGTCGCCAATCAGAAGGGCGGCGTCGGCAAGACGACAACAGCGGTGAATGTAGCTGCTGCGCTCGCCCAGTCCGGTCTAACCGTCCTGGTCATTGACCTTGACCCGCAGGGCAACGCGAGCACCGCCCTCGGGATCGAGCACCACTCGGACGTCCCGAGCGTGTACGACGTGATCGTCGACGGAAAAGCCCTCGCCGAGGTGGTGGTGCCCTGCCCCACCGTTGAAGGGCTCTACTGCGCCCCGGCGACGATCGACCTGGCCGGTGCGGAGATCGAGCTGGTGTCGATGGTGGCTCGGGAGATGCGGTTGGGCCGGGCTCTGGCCGTCTACCTCGCCGGGAGTGCTGTCGACTACGTGCTGATCGACTGCCCGCCCAGCCTCGGCCTGCTGACGATCAACGCCTTCGTCGCTGCGCCGGAGGTGTTCATCCCCATTCAGTGCGAGTACTACGCGCTCGAGGGCTTGTCCCAGCTGCTCAACAACATCGAGCTGATACGCGGTCATCTCAACCCCCGCCTGCACGTCTCCACCATCCTGCTGACGATGTACGACGGCCGCACTCGTCTCTCGTCCCAGGTCGCCGACGAGGTTCGCTCGCACTTCCCGGAGCAGGTCTTGCGGACGACCGTTCCCCGATCGGTTCGCGTCTCCGAGGCACCCAGCTTCGGCGAGACGGTGATGACTTACGACCCCACGAGCAGCGGCGCCCTCTCCTACCTCGAAGCGGCCGGCGAGCTCGCCGATCGCGGCGCAGCCATGACCAACCCAGCTGAGAAAGCGAGTGCGCGATGAGCGAGAAACGGCGAGCGCTGGGACGCGGTCTGGGGGCCTTGATCCCGTCCTCACCGGGGACCGCCCGCCCAGTCGATGTCTTCTTCCGTGAGAGCGGTCCGCCACCGGCTCCGGACGGCGCCGAGCCGAGCGAGGCCACGGAGGAGCACCCGCACGGTCCCGCTCACAACCCGTATCGTGACGCGTCCCCAGACAAGGCCCTCGCCGAGCCGCCGGTTCCGCGTGAACCATCCATCGGCGAGGGAAACGGTCATGGCGCCCCTGAAGCGCTCCATCAGGGCGAAGGCGACGCGGCTGGCGGGCATGGGGATGCCGGTTTCGACCACCGCCGCACCGAGCCTGCCGACGGCCTCGGCGAGTCGGACGGCGCTAGCCTGGCGCACCACACGACGACCATCGGCGATGGGTCGGACCACACCGCCGGCGCCCGTAACAGGGGCGACCACTCCGTAGCTAGTGATTCGGCTAGAGACGCGGCACAGGCCGACGCGCCGGACTCCGGACTCGCCCCCGTCCCCGGAGCGACCTTCGCGATCCTTCCGATCGCGGCCATTCGACCCAACCCGCGGCAGCCACGCACCGTGTTCGACGAGGACGAACTGGCCGAGCTCGCCGCGTCGATCCGGGAGATCGGCGTGCTCCAGCCGGTCGTCGTCCGGCCCATCACCCACGACGAGCGCGAGGGCTCCGAACGCCAGGCGGCCGAGTCGCACCACCGCTCCCAGCCTGACGGTGACATCCATCCAGACACCCACCGCGAGGACGGATCAGCGGACGTCGGCCCCCGGTTCGAGCTCATCATGGGCGAGCGCCGGCTTCGGGCCAGCCAGCTGGCCGGTCAGGAGACCATTCCGGCCATCGTCAAGGACACCCACGACGACGACCTGCTTCGCGACGCGCTCCTGGAGAACCTGCATCGGACCCAGCTGAACCCGCTCGAGGAGGCGGCCGCATACCAGCAGCTGCTCGACGACTTCGGGTGCTCACACGACGAGCTCGCGGGCCGGATCGGACGGTCGCGGCCGCAGATCTCGAACACCATCCGGCTGTTGCGGCTCCCGCCGCTGGTGGCTCGCCGGTTGGCCGCCGGGGTCCTCTCGGCCGGGCACGCGAGGGCCTTGCTAGGGCTGGACGACGCGGCGGCCATGGAGCGGCTGGCCCAACGGATCGTCGCCGAAGGCCTCTCGGTGCGCAGTGTGGAGGAGATCGTCGCGCTCGGCGGCGACGACCCAGCCGCGGTCCCGAAGGCTCGTCGTCCGCGCGCCGGCACCCGGCATCCCCAGCTGGACGACCTCGCCGCTCGGCTGTCCGACCGCTACGACACCCGGGTGACCATCGCCTTGGGTCAGCGCAAGGGCCGGCTCACCGTCGAGTTCGCCTCGGTCGAGGATCTGAACCGGATCGTCGGCCTGATGGAGCGGATCTAGCCGCGCACGTAGAGAGCGGTAGACGGACCTACAGCAGAGCCAGGGCCGGGTTGTGGGTGTCCGGCACCTCCTCGCCGGGCCGAACCGGACCGGGTGCCGTACCGCTCCCGAACGGCCGGCCGCCGAGCCGCTCTCGATCGTGCGGGAGGGCCCACTCCTCCAATTGCGGCCCCTTGGGCACGATCCCGGTCGGGTTGATGTCGTGATGCACGACGTAGTAGTGCCGCTTGATGTGGTCGAAGTCGATGGTGTCGCCGAACCCTGGCGTCTGGAACAGGTCCCGCGCATAGGCCCAGAGCACCGGCATCTCGGTGAGCTTCTGCCGGTTGCACTTGAAGTGCCCGTGGTAGACCGCGTCGAACCGCACGAGGGTCGTGAACAGCCGGACGTCGGCCTCGGTGATGGTGTCGCCGACCAGGTAGCGCCGAGTGTCCAGGCGGTGCGAGAGCCAGTCCAGGCCCGCAAACAGCTGGTCGAATGCGTCGTCGTACGCCTCCTGCGACCCGGCGAAGCCGCAGCGGTATACGCCGTTATTGACTGAGCGGTAGACACGCTCCATGACGTCGTCGATCTCGGCGCGCAGCGGCGCGGGATAGAGGGTCGGCGCGCCCTCCCGGTGGTAGGCCCGCCACTGTGTAG
>JBKPKI010000065.1:0-16850 GCA_046731055.1 Actinomycetota bacterium
TCGTTGGAACGCCCGTACAAGCTGTGTGACTTCCGGCCGGCCTTTGGCGAGATCTTTGCCGAAGAACTTGCCGGGTTTGACTTCTGGGGTCACAGCGACCTCGACCTCATCTTTGGCCAGATCCGCGACCACCTGCCGGCCGCTGCCTTTCAGGCGGACAAGATCCTGTTCAACGGCAGCTTCAGCCTGTACCGGAACACCGCGGAGACCGCCGGGTGGTACCGGCACGAGGTCGGTAAGGTCAGCTACCGGGATGCCATGACGAACTCGGCTGCCATGCACTTCGACGAGTGGGCCGGCATCTACTACATCGTCGAGGACCTCGGTGCACCCGCGTGGCACGAGGACGTGATCTTCGACATCTCCTTCCACCGGTACCGCACCCGTCCGGCAGCGTCTGAGGGCGACGGGCCCCGCCGGTATGCCTGGGAGAACGGCGAAGCGTGCGAGTACCACCTGGAGCGGGGCCGCTTGGTACGCCGGACCGCCCTGCTGGTTCATTTACAGAAGCGGGTGCTGCGCGCGCCAAGCGCAGACGTGATCGTCTCGGATCGGTACTGGATCCTGCCCAACCGGTTCGCCGTCCAGAAGCGCGTGACGCCATGGTCGATACGCGCCGCCCGGATTCCCAGCGGCCACGAACTGCTTTCCTTCTACGTACGCCGGGCTCAACGGTGGCGCCAGCGCCGACAGACGCGCCGCGCAGCAGACGCAGGACTGACCACCGTGCAGGTGTAGGGCTTGCGATGTGGGCCGATATGCCGTGCTTCACTTCGCACGAGTCGGCTCGACCACGGCGTGACTGGAGACGCATACGATGTTGTGCCCGGCAGCGGGAAGGAGTCGACGGTGATCGTCCGCGTGTTCAGGCCCACCATCCATCCCGGCAAGGAAGCAGAGTTTGAGGCCTTCTTGCGCGATGTTGCCATCCCGTTGGTGTCGCAGCAGTCAGGGCTGGTGGCTCAACACGTGGGCCGCCCCCGTGATGGATCGTCCACCGAGTTCGTCTATGTGACCGTGTGGCAGGACATCGAGTCGATCCGGGCCTTTGCTGGGGAGGACTGGGAGCAGGCGGTGATCACTCCGGACGAGGAACACCTGCTGAAGGAGACGTGGATCGGACACTACGAGCTTCTCGCGCCCGCCCGGTAGGTCTCGGCTCCTTCGCCAGGTGCGATGGGCGGCGAAACCCGCGGAAGGCTTACGGAGTGTGCCGGAACCCGTGGGGCGGCACGACTGTTCCGCCAACGGTGCGCTCCTCGTCCGACACGTTCAGGGCGAGCGTGAGCTGCTCGCCGGAGCCGCCACTGAGGTGGATTGCAAGCGTGGTGTTCGACAGCTCCGAGGTGGAGATCGCCGCGTCGACCAGCCAGGGGTGACGCCGCCGCAAGGCGACGAGGGATGCATACGTCTCGTGCGTTCCGCGCCCGAGGGGTGAGAGGCCGGACGGGTCCGGCGGGAACGGCGGCCGGACCGCGTCGTCACCATGTGGCTCGTCGCGCTTCTCGCCGGTGAAAGCCTGCTCGTCACCGGCATAGACGGTCGGAACGCCGGGGAGGGTCATCAGCAGCGCCACCGCGAGGGGTAGGTGCCGTGGGTCCTGGAGCCTGGTGGCGATGCGGGTGACGTCGTGGTTGCCGAGGAACGTCTGCGGCCGGAACTCCTGGCAGAACGTCGCGTGCCGCTGCAACGCCCAGTCCAGCTCGTAGAGGTTGCGGTCGTTGAGCGAGCTCCAGATGGCCTTCCACAGCTCGTACTGCGTGACGGAGTCGACGCCGCTCCGAGCCACGAACTCGACGTAGTCGCCCTGAAGGACCTCGCCGACCAGCCACGCCTCGGGGTGTCTGGCCTTGACCCGCTCGACGATCGGTCGCCACGCCGCAGCACCTGGGGTGAAGGCGGCGTCCAGGCGCCACCCGTCGACACCGCGCTCCAGCCAGTGCGCCATCACGTCGACGACGTAGTCCTCGACGACGGGGTCGGCGAGGTTGAGGTCGACGAGATCCAGGTTGCCCTCGAAGCACAATGGGAGCTCGCCCTGCCACCGCAGCCATCGACCCTCCTCTGACCCGGGCCCGGCGGCCAGCGCGCTCTGCACGATGGGGTGGTCGCGGCTGACGTGGTTGAACACCCCGTCCAGGCAGATCCGGATCCCGCGGTCATGAGCGGCGTTGACCAGGCGGTCGAAGTCGGCGTCGTCGCCGAGCCGGGGGTCGATCCGGAAGTAGTCGAGGGTGTCGTAGCCGTGCGACGTGGCGGCGAAGATCGGTCCGAGCAGCAGCCCGTTGCAGCCCAGCTCGATCACGTAGTCCAACCACGACGTCAGCTGCGGCAGCCGGTGCTGCGGCCCGTCGCCCCGAAGCTCGTTGAGCCGGTCCTCCGCCCCGACGAACCGCAAGGGAAAACAGTGCCACCAGATTGCGGAGGCCACCCAATCCATGGCCCCACGGTATGCGTCGGCACCTCCGGAACTGGGGACGGCGCTCAGACCGGACGCAGAGCCTTCGACTGACCTGGCGCGCGTGCCGACCCCCGGCCGAGGCCGCCTTGACGTCCCCACACGAGAAAACCTCTGACGACAAGGCGTCTCGCTCATCGTGCCTTCGCTCCAGCGCGGCCGGAGCCGGTTTCGTGCCCGCGTCCACGCGCGAATGGGCGCCTGTCAACGGTCCTGTGGCGACCAGGTCGGCGAGTCCTGCGGTCCCTTCGCGGTCCTGACGGCGTTCTCCGCGTCCGCCTCCGATATCGACAGCACCCGGCCGCATACGGTGCACTCGTCCAGGTATCGCGCCCGGCCGAACGGCAGCACCGGGACGAAGAAGAGGCTCAGCCGCCGCCGCTCTCGCAGGACGTCGTGCCGGCCGTAGCTTCCGCACCGCTCACACACGTAGCTCAATTGGCTCATGAGGTCGACGATCGACCCGATCCCGAACACGATCAGCATGGTGGTCTCACTCTTCCTCTGCCCGAGCTCGGGTCGTACCCACCAGGGGGGAGGACAAACGCATAGGACGCAGCATGCGACGTCAGGCCGCACCGCGACCGAACGTTCGACGGACGAGCTTCACGCCTTCGCGAAGGGACGACAACGATGATCGACCAGAACGCAGCGGCGGAACGAGCCGAGGCCTCTGAGTGACGTCGAGCCCGTTCAGCGGCTGGCAACGGTTCGTCGGCGGTTCTTCTTGTTGGGCCCTCGGAGGGTGCGATAGACCGGTTGCATCCGTCGCACTGGTCAGGAGTCCGAATGGTCGCGTTCATGCCCACGACGGACTTCGACGGTCAGCTCAGTCGCAGCCTCACGGCCGCAACTCGGGGCAGCGCCGACCTGGGCGAGGTCTTCGCGGTCGCCGAGCGCATCGTCGCGGGTGACGTCGACTCCTGGGCTCGTGAGTGGGTCGCGACGGCGCAGAGCGTCCGCGCCGAGGCCGACCGAGCCCACCAGGCCGGAGACCTGGTCGATGCCCGACGCGCATACCTCCGCGCCTCCGAGTACTACCGGCAGTCCTTCTTCTTCGCTCGGACGACACTCGACGACCCGGTCCTCGCGTCGGGCTACGCCAGCCACGTCGAGACGTTCCAGGCGGCGGTGCCGCTGCTGTCGTACCCCACCAGCCCCGTGGAGCTGGACCAGGACGGTATCCGGGTGCACGGCTACCTGTTGCGTCCGGATGACAGCGGTCTCCCGCGGCCGACGGTCCTCGCCCCCGCCGGCTACGACTCCACCGCGGAGTCGGGGTTTCCGTCCACCGCCGTGAGCGCCCTCGAGCGGGGTTTCAACTGCCTGGTCTTCGAGGGGCCCGGTCAAGGTGGTGTGCTCTACACCGACCGCCAGTTCATGAGACCGGACTACGAGGTGGTGGTCTCTCCGGTCGTCGACTGGTTGATGACGCAGGCTGGGGTCGACCCGGCTGCGCTCGTGCTCTTCGGGCGCAGCTTCGCCGGCTACCTCGCGCCACGCGCCGCCTCGGTCGATCACCGCTTCGCCGCGCTGGTCTGCGACCCGGCACAGTACGACTTCGGCGCGGCCATTCGCGCTCGCATGGGAGAGGACACGTGGCGCCGCCTCCAGGATCACGACCCGACGCTCGAGTCCGACCTGGTCTCGATGATGATGAGGGATCCGGTCGCGGCCAACGGTCAGCAGTGGCGAATGACCGCTCACGGCGTGACCACCCTGGGCGACTACCTGCGGGAGCTGTCTCGCTACACCATCGCCGAGATGGCCGGCCAGATCACCTGCCCGACCCTGGCGCTGGCCGGGGAGGGCGACTTCGCCGGCACCGGCCAACTTCAGATCTTCGCCAAGGCATTGGCGGCACCGGTCACCACGCATACGTTCACCAAGGCCGAGGGGGCCGGCGGCCACTGCGAGGGCCTCGGCCAGGATCGTCTCGACCAGTTCGTCTACGGCTGGCTTCGCGCGCAGCTGCCGTCGGACCGACCACCTGCTCGCGGTGATGAGCGGATGACGACGTGACGGGGCCTCGCCGTGCTAGACCGAGAACTCGCCACGTCAGCTGTGGCTGACGCTGGTGGCGTTGACGCTGGCCAGCAGCATGATCCTCGTCGACCAGACCGCGGTTCCAGATGGCCATCGCCGAGATCATGGACGCCTCAACGGTCCGCTCGCCATCGGTCAGTGGGTGCTGACCGCGAACATCCTTCCTCTCGCGGCGTTCCTGGTCCTGGGAGGTCGGCTGGGTGACGGCTTCGGCCTAGGCCGATCGTTCCTGGCCGGAGCCGTGGTCTTCACCTGGGGACGACCGCCGCAGGCCTGGCTCCCAACGTGCCGTTGTTGTTGACGGCACGCGATGTCATCGACGCCCACGGCGAGTCGTTCCGCGTGGCGGGCATTGAAGTGCCTTTCGATCACACACGAGGTCGGCTGGCTCGCCTTCCGGGGTGAGCTGACCGCCGTGACACACTGACGGCCTCGGACCCCGTACGAGAGGACGTCCATGGACCCTGAGAGCACCCGTGGATGACGCCGTCCGGGCCGCCCTACATCGCAGCCAGGTCATCGACCTGTCGACGACCGGCCGCCGTACCGGCCGGCAGCGCCGGGTAGAGATCTTCCTGCACGACAAGGACGGTCAGTTGTTCATCACGGGTATGCCTCGAGCCGATCGGACGCGCGACTGGATCCACAACATCAGGACCGACCCCCGAGTCGTCGTCCACCTCAAGCACCGGGTCGTCGCGGATCTCGCGGCGACCGCCCGGGTGGTCACCGACGCCGAGGAACGCCGGCCGCTGATCGAGGCCGCGGCCGAGCGCTGGCGTCGGACCGACGTCGAGAACATGCTCGAGCACAGCCCGCTCATCGTGCTCACCGTCGACGGTGACGTCTCGGACCGTCCCGCAAGTCCCTAGTCCGCCGACGGCATCGTCATGCAGCGCCGGAATGACGTCATCGTGGGGTCGCTGCCACCAGGCACCCCACGACGCTAGCCGGCGTCGCCGGCCTAAGGGGTGCTCTCCCGATCGGCGTCCACGTCGGCCGCGCCGGTGCTTTCTCCCTGGTCGCTGGCCATCTCGGCTTGGCCACGCTTGAGGAAGTCCTCCGTGGACGGCTCGTTCGCGCCGCCCTCACCCGATGCCCGGTCGATGTCGGCCTGGACATCGGAGTCACCGACGGGGACTCCTTGGTCGGTGTCCACCTGCGTGGTCTCGTCGCGTGCGTCCGACATCTCAACTCTCCTCGGGTGAGGTGCACAACAGGGACGTCAGAGGAGTACCCGGTGCGCCGGCTCGTCAATCGGGCTGGTCCATCCCGGCACGTGTCAATCCGACCGATCGGGGTAGGACCCGTCCATGAGCGACGACGTGCGAGACCCTGACAAAGCTTCCCCGGCCGACGAGGAGTCGCACCTCGCCACGGCTCACTTCCGGCGCTCGGCCGTGCCATCCGAAGCGGACGAGCCGGCGCGGACGGCGGAGGAGTCCCGCGCCAAGGCCGACCCGGACAGCGGCCTCGGTCCGGACGAGCGACCTGGGGCTCAAGGTGACGAGTTCACCGACCCCGGCGCCCAGCCCCCGCCGTGACCGGGCCTTCGACCTGAACGGGGAGGGCATGGCCTCGCCCGCGTCGGGGTACGGGGAATGACCTCTGGTGCCGGAGGGGCACCCGACAACGCGAAGGAGACACCATGGCTACGGGTGAGACTGGTTTCGACGACGTGACGTTCGACCTCATTTCGGTGCAGTACCACTCGCTCAAAGCCGGCCACGACTACGGCCAGTACGTGCGCGATGCGCGCAACGCCGGTAAGGACGACATCGCCCAGTTCTTCGAGCGCGTCATGGCCGAGGACTCGGACCGGGCCAAGCAGTGCCACCAGTTCCTCAGAGAGCTAGGCGGCATTGACAAGACCCAACCGCAGTCGGGCAGCGCCAGCTGACGCCGCCGAGACCACTGACCGGCCCTACCCGCGCGCAGCGGAGTAGGGCCGGTCCTCCTGTGGGTGCGCCGCCTACTCCGGGTTCTCCGTCATCCCCGGTGCCTCGCCGTGGCCGGGCATCGCCGGTGTCACGCCGTGCGGCGTGGCCTGGTCCGACCACCGCAGTAGCGCGCCGACGCCGTCCCGCAGCTCCACCTGGTGCGGGTCGACCAGCGTCACTCCGGCCCGGGTCCGTACCGCCGCCCAGACCACAGCAGCGTCCACCGGCACGCTGGCGCCGTCGACCGTAATCGTCGCCTCGGAGCCGAGGTCGTCGACGATCAGCACCTCCTCCGCCTGGCCGCGATCCAGGACGTGAAGCACGTCGTCACGTCCGTCGACGGCATCCTGCTGACGGCTCAGCTGTTCGCGGAACCGATCCACCAGCGCCGCCTCGCGAGCGGCGCGATGAGCGGCCAGCGCTGCGGCCACCGCCTCGTCCTCCGCGGTCTGCGACGTCCCTGCGGCTCGGCCCCCGGTGTCCAGCCGGACCAGACGCTCGGCGAGCTCGGGCGCAGCGTACCGGTCGAGCAGCCCGGCGGCGCGCACGTCGCCCATGACGAGGACGACCTCCGGATGCTGGGCGCGGACCAACCGCACCAGCGCGTCGGCGACCGCCTCGGCGTTCCGCTCCCACGAGTCCTCCACGCGCATCTGGAACCGTCGCTGCGACCACCCGCCGGCCGGCACCTTGTGAACGACGTCATGGCCGCCCTCGACGACCTCGTGGACGTTGTCGGGCGTATGCGTGGGCTCCGCTCCCCCGGCCAGGTCGATGTCCGCTCCGGTCCGGTCGATCCGCACCACGGCGTGCCGGACGAGCCCTGCCAGACCACGGACTGCGGAGATGAGCTGAGGTATGGGTCCCCACGCGCCTTCATCGCGCACTGGGCGGCCGGGTACCAGCGCGTCTCGGAGGGTGTCCGGGTTGGTCCCCACCACCACGCGGGTCCACTCTCCGCCCCGGCCGGTCTCCGATCGAGCGCGCTCGCCGAGTGCGTCCACGAGGTCGTCGGGGACGCCGAGACCGGTCAGCGTCTCCGCGACGGCCCGCCAACGCCGGTCGACGTCGTCCTCGGCTGCTCGGTCCACCCGGCTGACGTCGAGGGTGACGCTCGCGAACGGCGCGGCTGCGTCCGCCAGCGCGTGGAACGTCTCGAGATGCATCTGGTGACCTCCTCGCGTCGTGTGCCCGTGCGTGCCTTTCCGGTTCCTACCCGTGCTCGACACGGTCATGCACGAGACTCAGCGTCGCGTGGACTTCCGCGTCGGTGAGCTGAGCAAAGTCGCCGTACCAGGTGCTGACCGCCCCGAACGGATCGGGCACGGCCAGACACACGACTTCGTCCGCGTCCGCACAGGCGTGCTGGGACGCATACCGAGAACAGACCGGTGTCGCGACGACGAGACGACGGGGCGCCGGCCCGCGATGCCGCAGCCAGCTCAGCGTTGCCCGAACCGTCACCCCGGTCGCGATGCCGTCGTCCACCACGACCACCTCGCGATCGGCCAGCGGAGGGAGAGGTCGGCCCGAGCGGTAACGGTCGATCCGGCGGCGAACCTCCTCGCGGATCCGCTCAACACCGAGATCGTCGTCCGCCGGATCCAGGCCGTAGCTCCACAGTCCGTCCAGATCCCAGATCGGTGGGCCGTCCTCCGCCACCGCGCCGATGCCCACCTCCGGATGACCGGGCTGCGACACCTTCACGGCGACCACGACCTCGAGCGTGCCGTCGAGCGCGGCGGCCACCGGCGCGGCCACGGGCACCCCACCCCGGGGCAGCGCGAGGACCACTACCGGCGCCGTCCCCGCTTCTTCCCGATGCCGTCGGGCGAGGCGCTGGGCGAGAGCCCGGCCAGCGTCGTCGCGGTCGGCGAAGAGCGGGTCGGGCACGGGCGCACCTCCTTCGGATCCTCGACGGTAGTTCTCGGCGGTGACACGGCTCTGAACTAGGTGCCCGTTCGGGTCTCCGGTATGCGTCTGCGGTATGCGGCCGGTGGCCGGTGGCCGGTACTACGGTTCGCTGGTGACGTCCCACGAGGTGCTGGCCACGCTGTCCGACGACTTCTGGGCCGGCCATCTGGCCGCCGAGCCGACCGAGGCCCACCTCTTGGGGTACTACCCACGGACCGGACGGTTCGAGGACGCCTCTCGGGCCGCGGAGGACCGCGAGATCGCCCGCCTGCGTGACGTCGCCAAGCGGGCGGATCGGATCGATACATCCGAGCTCGACGAGCAGGAGCGCACGACGCGGGCGGTCCTGTCCAGCCAAGCGACCACTCGCGCCGACCTGCTCGAGGCGCGGCTCGCCGAGGTGTCGGTGAACCCGATCTTCGGCCCGCAGGACGCCCTGCCGTTGATCCTCGGCATGCTCAGGCTGCCGGACGCCGCGGTCGCCGACGCCATGCCCGACATGCTCGCCGGTGCCGGGCAGTGGTTCGTCGACAACGCAGAGCGGCACCGCGAGGGGATCACCCGAGGTTGGGCGCCAGCCGCGTTCGCCGTCACCGAGACTCTCGCGCAGATCGACCGGGCACTGGACCGACCCATGTCCGAGGACCCGTTCGTCGCGGCGCTGCGGCCGCCCTCAGGGATCGATGTGGACGCCTGGCGCGGACGGCTGGCTCGCGCGGTCGAGTCCCGGCTCCGCCCCGGACTGGCGACCTACCGCGATGTCCTGCGTGACGAGGTGCTGCCGCAGGCCCGCTCCGACGACCGCTGCGGCCTGACGTACCTGGGGGGCGGGGACGACGCATACGGGAGAACCCTGCGGTATTTCACGACGACGGGGCTGTCCGCGCAGCAGATCCACGACATCGGTCTAGGACAGGTCGAGTCCTTGGCGGCGGAGTACCGAGCACTCGGAAAGGAGGCTCTGGGCACGTCCGACCTGCAGGAGATCTTCGACCGGATGCGTGACGACCCCGCTCTGCACTTCACCAGCGGTGAGCAGCTCGTCGACGCCTCCACCACGGCAATGGCCCGCGCCTGGAGGGCCATGGGGGACTGGTTCGAGGTCCTGCCGCAGGCCCCCTGTGCGGTCGAGAGCACGACGACCGGCGCCAAGGCCTTCTACTTCCCGCCAGCGTCCGACGGGAGCCGCGGAGGGACGTTTTTCGTCAACGTCACCGACCCCACCGCATGGGGAACCTTCGAGCTGGAGGCCATGGCCTTCCACGAGGGCATCCCTGGGCACCACCTCCAGATCGCCATCGCGAGCGAGCTGACGACGATTCCCGAGTTTCGCAAGCACATCCACAACTCGGCGTACAGCGAGGGTTGGGGTCTCTACACCGAGCGCCTGTCTGACGAGATGGGCTTGTACAGCGGCTCGATCGAACGCCTCGGAATGCTGTCGGCCGACTCCATGAGGGCCAGTCGGCTGGTCGTCGACACGGGGTTGCATGCTCTGGGATGGAGCCGCGAGCACGCCGTTCAGTTCATGCTCGACAACTCGCCGCTGTCCGCTGGTGTCGTGCGTCCCGAGGTGGACCGGTACGTCGTGTCCCCCGGCCAGGCGACGTCGTACATGATCGGCCGCCTCGAGATCCAGCGCCTCCGTCGCGAGGCCGAGGAGCGCCAGGGCGACCGATTCGACATCAAGACCTTCCACTCGGCCGTCCTCGACTCTGGATCGCTGCCGCTCGACGTACTCGAACAGCTGGTCGTCGCCCGGCTGCCGTGAGAGGGCGGTGACTCGGTCACGTCGTCGGAGCGACGTGGACCAGGGCTGCGGTCGTCGCCAGCACTGCCGTCGCGAGGGCGAACTCGGCGCCTACGGCGACGGCGAAGGCCCGGATGCTTTGGTCGGAGGCTGATTCGTCGATCTCCGTCACCTTTCGCTGAGCCAGCCGGGCGGCGTACTGACGCCCGACGTTGCCCAGCAGGAGCATGACGGCGAAGACGACGATCTTGACCGCGAGTACGGCGCCGTAGGCCGAGGTCACGAGGGCGGTAACCGAGCCCGCGACCGCCAGCGCGTGGACCGCCCCGGTCACGACGAGCGTGACGACGCTGCCGATGGCGATCAGTGAGAACCTCGGCAGGACGTCGTGCAGCACCTCGAGATGCGCGCTGGGGACGAGGATGGCGGCCAGGGCGAGGAGCCCGCCCAGCCAGGCCGCCGTCGCGCCGAGGTGACCGGTCGTCGCGACGGCCTTGGCCACCAGCCAGGGTTCGCGCCACGCGTCGGACCCCATCACGTACGTCTCAACGAGCGCCAGCTGCCAGAGCGTGAGGGGGACCCGCCATCGCCGGGCGTCGCCCAGCATCTCCCAGCCAAAGGCCACACCCAGGGCGACGAGCGACAGCCGCGCCAGGGCCGCGGCTCCCTCGCGGCCGACGAACGCGTCACCGAAGGACCCGAGCGCAGAGAAGACCGCCACCAGCGCCGTCGCCACGAAGGTCAGCGCGGCGCCCCCGTAGAAGAGGCGGATGAAGATCCACTCGACCACGTCCTGCGGCCACAGCCAGGCCAGGAAGAACGTCGTCCCGACGACGAGGACGAATCCGAGGTAGTCCAGCAGCCGTGCCACGGCAGTGAGCAAGGAGAACAGGTCCTGGCCCTCGGCGGTCGCCGTGGCGACGAAGGCCAGGTGTGTCATCGCTCTCCGGGCTGCGGCAAGTCCACCTGCGCGACGGACAGCGAGCGCGACAGCGGGATGGTCGTCGTCGACCAGACTCGTCCGTTCTGACGCCCACAGAGCTGGTCGCTGACGGGCAGGTTCGGACAGACCAGGTTGCGGATGTTTCCGCCGACCACCTCCACCACCACCCCGAGATCGCCGAGCTGTGGATCGGCGGCCGTGATCGGCGGCAGGACGATAAGCACGCGCCCGACCGGTGCCGGCTGGCTGCGGTCGGCAGCGCCTTCGAGGCGGTACCGCATCGAGATGTCGGTCGCTGGACCGGGAAAGGTAAGTCGGTCACCCCCGGCGGGCAGCGGGGACGCGGGGACGTCCGTGACCACTTCACCGTTGGCCTGAGCCTGGAAGCCTGAGATGGAGGGCGTCGCGCCGGTCACTCCAGAACCGGTGGCCTGGGGCAAGGCGATCGAGAGACCGCTGACCGGGGCGCTTAACTTGATCCGCTCGAGCACCTCGAGGCTGCCGTCAGAGGCCGTTTGGGCCACGACATGAATCCCGGGTTCGGTCAGGCCGGGTCCGGTCGTGGCGGGGCCCGCGGGCGACGTGCCCAGCGCGTCTGCTGTCGTCCCCGATGCCGCTCCCGTGGGGGCGGAGGTGGCGGAGGTGGCCGCCCCACTCGTTTGAGGCACCCGAACCACTTCGGGTCGCCCGGCCGCGATGACGGCGCAAACCGCGAGAACGACGGCGACGAATACGCCGAGGGTGCGCTGCAAGAGCACCGGTCGGGGCATCGGCATCACACCCTTATATTCGACGGGTTTGGTGTATGCCTGGGTCCGCCGTTCGTACGACACCTTCTGTCCGATTTCGTGAAATCATGCCGCATTCCCCGAAGGCGAACCACCCCAACAGTTTTCGGAGACTGCACGTGCTGACCATCTCGTCGGGCCGGATGTCGGCCACGACTCAACAGGAGGACACCTTGGTCTCACCCTCACGACGCCGCGCCCTAGTGGCCAGCCTCGTTATCGCCCCTGGCGTGGCTCTCGCCACCTCGATGGTCGCCGTCGATGCGCACGCCGCACCGGCGACCGGAACCGTCTACCTCGTCCAAGGGGTAGCCGACACCCCCATGACGATCACGGTTGACGGCAAGTCCGTTGCCACTGGTGCGCCGGCCAAGACGATCGTCGGCCCGCTCACCTTGACGGCCGGAAACCACACGATCACCGCCGAGAGTCCGTCGGGGACCGCCACCGTCACGGCGTCGATGTCGCTGGCCGCGGGCGCCAACGTCGACGCCGTGATCCACCGGCAGGTCGATCCGTCGAAGGCCCCTGTCGTCACGACGTTCCCTAACGACCTGAGCGCGGTCACTGCCGGCAGCGGTCGACTCGTCGTCGGCCACGTCGCTGCCGTCGGACCCGCCGACGTCCGCGTCGACCAGAAGGTGCTCTTCGCCAACATCGCCAACGGCGAGGCCCTGACGGTCACCGTTCCCGCGGGCACATACAAGGTCGACATCGTGCCGACCGCCACCTCCGGGCCGGTGGTCTTCGGGCCCGCGGACGTCCCGGTCGCGCCGACCAAGCTGACGCGCGTCTTCGCGATCGGCGTGGCGGCCACGAACTCGATGGACGCGGTCGTCCAGGTGCTGCCGTTGTCCGCCCGTGGGAGTGGCGCGACACCGAGCACGGTCAACGCCGGGGACGGCGGCCAAGCGGCTGATCTGGTTGCCGCCGCGCACGGCTCGAGTGACCACTCCGGGCTGGTGGCCCTCGGTGCCCTGGGCGTCGCCGTCATGCTCCTCATGGCCGGCCAGCGGGCGGCGTCACGACGCGCCAGCCGCGCTTCCTGACGAGCGGGGCGGCACCGTCCGAACGTCAACCCACCCCACCAGATGGCGCCCGCGGGCGCTCGCTGGCATCGTGTCGGCGGGCGCCCTCGCGGCGCTGCTCTCGGCCTGCTCGGCTCCCGCCGCCATCCCTGGAGCCGCCGCGTTCGCCAGCACGTCAACACCCTCCACCGAGCCGCCCTCCACGTCGGCCGGTTCCGGTGCCGAGCGCTCGCTGTCGGTCTCCACTCCGGTCCCGCCAAGTGGTCAACCGGAGGATGCGCCCGACCTGGGTGCCGACGCACCGCCGGCGCGCGCCGGCCAGGCGGGCGTCACGCAGCGGCATACGTTCGCGCCGACGTCGATCACGCTCTCCCTCCGAGGCGCCGACGGCGGAACCGCCGCCATCACCACGATCGACACCACCCCGTCCGGCGAGCTGAGCCTGCCGCACGACCCTGGCCAGGTGGGGTGGTGGCAGAGCGGCGCGCTGGCCGGTGACACCTTCGGCTCGGTCGTGCTCGCCGGGCACATCGACGCACGCGACCAAGGAGTGGGTTTCTTCGCCCGGCTGTTGAACGTGCATCCGGGTGACGAAGTCGAGCTGAGCGACCGCGCCTATCGGCTGCGCTATCGCGTCGTCTCCACGCGTGAGGTTCCCAAGGCGAGCCTCGCCACGAGCACTGACACGTTCTCGCAGGCGGTCGCGGGGCGGCTGGTCCTCTTGACCTGCACTGGGCTCTACGACCCGATGACCCACTACCCGGACAATCTGGTGGTCATCGCCGAACCGCTCGGAGTCGCCGCAGCGCGCGGCTGATCAGGTCAGGGCGGCGACTGAGCAGGTCGGCGGATTGTCGCCGAGTCCCTCACCGACGAAGGAGTGACGCCTCGGCAGCGCGGAGCAACCCTGGAGCCAGTCGGCGGTGCACGACCGAGAGCGGCGTCCAGACGAGGCGAGCCAGGACCCGGTCGTAGCGTAGAAACGTGCCCAGCGAGACCCGTCCCTCCTCGACCTGGACAACGAGGTTGCCCGCCACGAACCAGGATGCGGTCTCGAGCCGGATCGACGTCGCGCTGCGCCAGGTGATCGGCCACCCGGCGACCAGGTCGGGCGACCGTTCACGTCGCAGTCGGAACCCCAGCAGCCCACGCCAGATGAACAGCTCGGTGGCGTTGGGGACGTTGCCGAACATCGCCCGAGCCCACTCCTCCGCAGTCGCCGGCACGTCGGTCACCAGACTGAACCAATCGCCGTAGTCCATGCCGCCCAGTGAGCTGAGCCGCAGGAGCTGGTCAGGAAGCTTGTCGGTGCCCACCACGCGGTCGAGACGGCCGGGGGTCGCGGTCATGCTGGTCATGCCTTCCTGCCCGCCATGTATACGCTACCGTATGCTTGGTCCGAGGGTTCGTCAACCGCGGCCCGCTACGTTGACCGACATGGTCGCCGTAACGAGGACGACGCGAGACCAATGGATCGACGAAGGCCTGCGCGCCCTCGCCTCCGGCGGTCCTGAGTCGGTGCGGGTCGAAGTGGTCTCGGCATCCCTGGGGGTGACGAAGGGCGGCTTCTACGGCCAGTTCGGCAGTCGGGACGCCTTTCTCGAGGCGCTGCTGGAGACCTGGGAACGGGAGAGCACCCACGATGTGCGGCAGCGGGTGGAAGCGGAGGGCGGCGACCCTCGGCGCAAGCTTCGCCGCGCCGGCGTCATGACGTTCTCCAGCGAGCGACTGCTTCCCGTGGACCTCGCGATTCGCGAGTGGGCACGGCGCGACCCCGACGTGGCGGCACGTCTGAAGCGGGTCGACGAGCAACGCATGGGCTACCTGCGTGAGCTCTTCACCACCATCGTCGGCAGCCGCCCCGAAGACGTCGAGGCGCGCAGTGTGCTCGCCTTCTGCCTCGCCATCGGTCACCACTTCCTCGCCGCGGGGCACGGTCCCTTCTCTCGCACCACGGTGCTGAAGCAGGCGATGCGGATTCTCGTCGACCAAGAGCTGAAGTCGGGATGACCGAGCACGAGGTCGTCGGCGGCGTCCTCCTCGATGGGGCTCGGGTGCTGTTGTGCCACCGCCGGCCGGACCGGAGGTGGTTCCCCGATGTCTGGGACCTGCCCGGCGGGCACGTCGAGCCGGGCGAGTCTCCCCCGACCGCTCTTGCCCGTGAGTGTCGGGAGGAACTGGGGATCGACGTCGTCGAGGCCACGCTGCTGACTCGGGTCAGGGACGGTGAGGTGACCCTGTCGGTGTTCCTCCTCACCAGCTGGCTCAGCGAACCGGCCAACCTGGCGCTCGCCGAGCACGACGCGGTGAGGTGGTTCGCGGCCGGCGACCTGGACGACCTCGACCTCGCGGACGCCCGGTACCGACCCCTCCTCCGTGACGCGCTGACGCGGACCGGTCGCGACCGTGCCCCCCAGTCCTCCAAACGGTAAGGCGCCGGCCTGGAGCCGCACACCATCGGTCGATGTCACACGTCCGCCCTCAGAGGTGTCGTCATGGTGGACAACCGGCCAACCGCACCGAAAGGACTCCCATGCCGGACACCTTCGTGGAGCAGCGTCGACTCGCGCTGTTCGAGGAGCAGCGGCCGCGTCTCATGGGCATCGCCTATCGGATGCTCGGTGCGGTCAGCGCGGCCGACGATGTGCTGGAGGAGGCGTGGCTGCGCTGGTCGCACCGAAGCCCCGCCGAGATCGACAACATCGAGGCGTTCCTCACGACGGTCGTCATCCGGCTCTCGCTCGCGCGGCTGCGCAAGGAGCGGGCCAGGCGCGAGGGATATGCGGGTTCGTGGCTGCCCGAGCCGGTCGCCTGCGAACCAGTCACCGACGATCCGTCGGCGACGGTCGAGCTGGCCGGCTCCTTGTCGTTGGCGGTGCTCGCCGCCATGGAGACCCTGTCACCCTTGGAGCGGGCGGCCTTCGTCCTGAGGGTCGTCTTCGACCGCAGCTACGCGGAGGTCGCCGCAGCCCTGGGTCGTCGCGAGCCAGCGGTGCGCCAGCTGGTGCACCGCGCGCATCGTCACCTGGCCGAAGGCTGCGTCCGGTACGAGTCGAACCGGACGCGGCACGATGACGTGCTGCGGCGATTCGTGCTCGCCTGCCGTACGGCTCAGATCGCCCCGCTCCTCGAGGTGTTGGCCGCGGACGTCGTTGTCGTCAGCGACGCGGGCGGGATCTCCAAGGCGCCCCCCCGGCCCATCTCCGGTCGTGAGGAGGTGGCCCGGTTCCTCGTCTCCGTCCTGCGGCGGCTGCCGCGCCGTGCCGTCGCGGGGGTGGAGGATTTCAACGGAACCTCCGGCATCGTGGTCCGGGTACTCGGCGAGCCGGTGAGCGCCATGGCCATCAGGGCCGACGGCGACCGGGTGGGTTCACTGCAGTTCCTCGCCAATTCCCGAAAGCTGGTCGCCCTGCGGTCGCCGGTGTCCCGCATGGCGATCATCTGACGCCGCGCTCACGAGGTTGGGCTTCGAGCACGTCCGGCCGTTGGACCGCTGACGACAGGACCAGTCGACCGGACTCGCATCCTTCCGGATCGGCCAGGACCGGACTCACATCGTTCCGGGGAATTCGGCGCCAACCGTGAGAGGCCCGGAAGGATGTGAGTCCGGTCGAGGCAGGCGGCTCACTTCTGCAGCAGCTCGCCGATGATCGAGCGGTCGGGCTTGCCCTGTTCGGTGACGGGCAAATGGTCTACGAGGACGACGTCGCCCACAGCGGCGGGCGGGTCGACCTGGCGCTTGAGATGGGCGCGCACGTCGGCCGCCTCCACCGACGAGCCGTGGGCCCGCAACGCCAGCACGCCGAACGACCCGTTCGGTCCGGACGTGGCCGGGAGCGCCACCGCGTAGACGACCTCGGGATGGGCGCAGGCAGCCTCCTCGAGGTCGAGCGGCAACACGGGAACTCCGTCGATGTCGCGAGCGTCGGCGGCTCGCCCGCGGACGTGCAGGTAACCGTCGCGGTCGAGGAAACCCAGATCGC
>JBKPKI010000066.1:0-4142 GCA_046731055.1 Actinomycetota bacterium
AAGCCCTTGGTCAGGACTTCGTCGCGGACCCGTTCGCGCAGGTCGCGCCACTTGTCGACCGGCCCTGGCAGCCCGTGTTTCTCTACCCCGGCGATGGCCCGGTCGAACGCGGCCCAAACCATGACCCGGGAATGCGTGAAGTGACGCAAGGGGCCGCGGATCTCCCAGAGCCCGTTGTCCGGCTCGTCCCACCGTTGGGCTAGCTCCTCCACGAGCGACCGCTGGATGCGCCAGGACCGCTCGGACTCGTCCAGCCCGCGGTCCCGCCCGACGGCGAGGGCCATCATTACCTCGCCCAGCACGTCGGTCTGTCGCTGGGTGACCGCGGCGTTGCCAATGCGGACCGGTCGTGAGTCGGCGTACCCCGCCAGGTGCCCGATCTCCCGCTCGGGCAGGTCACGTGAGCCGTCGACCGCATACATGATCTGCATGTCCTCGGGATCGCCGGCGACCGCACGGATCAGCCAGCGGCGCCAGAGCTTGGTCTCCTCCAGGAAGCCCGAGCCCATCAGGGCCTCGAGGGTGAGCGAGGCGTCGCGGAGCCAGCAGAAGCGGTAGTCCCAGTTGCGCACCCCGCCCACGTCTTCCGGGAGGCTCGTCGTCGGCGCGGCGACGATGCCGCCGGTGTCGGAGTGGGTCAACAGCCGCAACACGAGGAGCGAGCGGACGACGATGTCCCGGTACGGCCCGCGGTACTCGAACCGATCCGCCCAGTCCTGCCACTCCTCCCGCGTGGTCTCGACGATGATGTCGGTATCGAGCCGCTGTCGGATCGGCAGGTGCGAGGGCGCCCACGTCGTGGAAAAGGTGAGGCGGTCACCCTCGCTGACGTCGAACTCGTCCACGTGCTTCCCGTCGTGGGCGTGGGGGAGCCGGTCGCCGCGCAGCACGAGCATGTCGGGACCGGCGACGGCCGTGATGACGCGGTCGTCGGCACCGTCCGGACCGTGGTGGCGGCTGACCCAGGGCGTGATCTTGCCGTAGGAGAACCGCACGACCCACTCGTGCCGCATCCGCACCGTGCCCTTGACACCTTCGATGGTTCGGACGATGTCCGCGCGCTCGTCGGCCGTGGGCATGACGTCAGTGACCCGGACAACGCCGGTGTCGGTCTCGTGGGTCGTCTCGAGGACGAAGGTGTCACCGACGTACCGGCGCGTCGAGCGGGCCGGCTCCGTCGGGCCGATCAGCCAGCGGCCGTTGTCGACCGTGCCGAGCAACGCCGTGAAGCTCGACGGGGAGTCGAAGCGGGGGAGGCAGAGCCAGTCGACCGAGCCGTCGCGACTCACCAGCGCGCACGTCTTCATGTCGCCGACGACCGCGTAGTCGCGGATCAGGGTGCTGCCGCGCGGCGCGGACCGAGCGTGTTCGGCGGATCGGTCGACGTGGCTCGACGGTGAGGTGCGTCGCATACAGGGAGCGTATGCCGGTCGAGCGCTGTGCAGCAGAACTACGCAGGAAGCGGCCGCGCTGGGGTTGTTCAGCACTGTCGGTGAGGGCGCTTAGGGTTGTCGGGTGCCCGACGTGTCGCCCCTTGCCGCCTCGCCGGACGACTCCTCGCTGCGTCCACTCGGACACGACCACCTGCTCGTCCGGGGGGCCCGGGAGCACAACCTCAAGGACATCTCGGTCGACCTGCCGCGCGACTCGCTGATCTGCTTCACCGGGCTCTCGGGCAGCGGCAAGTCCTCCTTGGCCTTCGACACGATCTTCGCCGAGGGGCAGCGCCGCTACGTCGAGTCGCTCAGCTCGTACGCGCGCCAGTTCCTCGGCCAGATGGACAAGCCCGACGTCGACTTCATCGAGGGTCTGTCGCCGGCGGTGTCGATCGACCAGAAGTCGACCAACCGCAACCCGCGGTCGACGGTCGGCACGATCACGGAGGTCTATGACTACCTTCGGCTTCTCTTCGCTCGCGCCGGTCGCCCGCACTGCCCGGTATGCGGCGAGCCCATCACCCGACAGAGCCCCCAGCAGATCGTCGACCGGCTGCTCGAGCTGCCCGACCGCACCCGGTTCCAAGTGCTCGCACCGGTGATCAAGGGCCGCAAGGGCGAGTACGTCGACCTCTTCACCGAGCTGCAGACCAAGGGGTTCTCCCGGGCCCGGGTCGACGGCGAGGTCATGTCGCTGACCGACCCGCCCAGGCTGGAGAAGAAGCTCAAGCACACCATCGAGGTCGTCGTCGACCGGCTGGTCGCCAAGGGGAACGATGCCGGCGCCAAGCGGCGCCTGACCGACTCGGTCGAGACGGCGCTCAACCTCGCGGGGGGAGTGCTCCTCATCGAGTTCGTCGACGTGGACCCGTCCGACCCCGACGCCGTTCGCGAACGGCGGTTCTCCGAGAAGATGGCGTGCCCCAACGACCACCCGATCGCGATCGACGAGATCGAGCCGCGGTCGTTCTCGTTCAACGCGCCCTACGGTGCGTGCCCGCGGTGCACCGGCATCGGCACCGAGCTCGAGGTGGACCCCGAGCTGGTCGTCCCGGACGACGACCTGTCGCTCAACGAGGGCGCGATCACGCCGTGGTCGCAGGGCTCCGGCTCGGCCGACTACTTCCTCCGGGTCGTCAATGCCCTCTCCGAGGACCTGCAGTTCTCGATGGACGCGCCGTGGAAGGCCCTGCCGGAGCGAGCCAAGGAGGCTCTGCTCTACGGCGAGAACTACAAGGTCCACGTGCGCTACCGCAACCGCTATGGCCGGGACCGGTCCTACACGACCGGTTTCGAGGGCGTCGTCCCCTTCGTCAAGCGGCGGCACGCCGAGACCGACTCAGACTGGAGCCGGGAGCGCTACGAGGGGTACATGCGCGAGGTGCCGTGCCCTCAGTGCCAGGGCGCCCGGCTCAAGCCGGAGATCCTCGCCGTCCTGATCGGCGGGCAGAACATCTCGCAGATCTGCGCGCTGCCGGTCAACGAGGCGGCGGCGTTCCTCGCCGACGTCGACTTCTCGGTGCGCGAGCGGCAGATCGCCGAGCGGGTCATCAAGGAGATCGAGGCCCGGTTGGGGTTCCTGCTCGACGTCGGTCTCGACTACCTGTCGCTGGACCGGCCCGCCGGCACCTTGTCCGGCGGGGAGGCGCAGCGGATCCGGCTGGCCACGCAGATCGGTTCGGGGTTGGTGGGCGTCTTGTACGTGTTGGACGAGCCGTCCATCGGCCTGCACCAGCGAGACAACCACCGGCTCATCGAGACGCTGACCCGGCTGCGCGACCTCGGCAACACGCTGATCGTCGTCGAGCACGACGAGGACACCATCGCGACGTCCGACTGGGTCGTCGACATCGGTCCGGGCGCCGGAGAGCACGGCGGGCAGGTCGTCCACTCCGGGTCGGTGCAGGGGCTGCTCGAGCACCCCGACTCGATCACCGGGGAGTACCTCTCGGGTCGTCGCGAGATCACGGTTCCGCCGGTCCGCCGGCCCCGGAACGGCAAGCAGGTCACCGTGGTCGGCGCGCGGGAGAACAACCTCCAGGACGTGACGGTGTCGTTCCCACTGGGGACCCTGATCGCGGTGACCGGCGTGTCGGGGTCCGGCAAGTCCAGCCTGGTCAACGAGATCGTCTACAAGGTCCTGGCCAACAAGCTGAACGGCGCGCGTCACGTCCCGGGTCGGCACAAGACGGTCACCGGCCTGGAACACCTCGACAAGGTCGTCCACGTCGACCAGGGGCCGATCGGGCGCACCCCGCGGTCCAACCCGGCCACCTACACCGGCGTCTTCGACAACATGCGCAAACTGTTCGCCGACACCACCGAGGCGAAGATCCGCGGCTACCAACCGGGCCGGTTCTCGTTCAACGTCAAGGGCGGTCGCTGCGACAACTGCTCGGGCGACGGCACGATCAAGATCGAGATGAACTTTCTCCCGGACGTCTACGTCCCGTGCGAGGTCTGCCACGGTGCGCGCTACAACCGGGAGACCCTCGAGGTCCACTTCAAGGGCAAGACCATCGCCGACGTCCTCGACATGCCGATCGAGGAGGCGGCCGAGTTCTTCGCGGCGGTCCCGGCGATCTCGCGGCACCTGACGACGCTCAACGACGTCGGTCTGGGGTATGTCCGGCTCGGCCAGCCCGCACCGACGCTCTCCGGCGGGGAGGCGCAGCGGGTCAAGCTGTCGACCGAGCTGCAGAAGCG
>JBKPKI010000067.1:0-3439 GCA_046731055.1 Actinomycetota bacterium
GTACCTCCTCCCCCACAGCCCGAACCTGCCCTGGTGGGGTCTGGTCCCCGGAGCGGTCTTCCTCGGGATCGGCACGCAGATCCTCCACCTGGTCACCGTCTACTACTTCGGTGTGAAACTGGGCAACGCCTCCGAGCTATACGGGACGCTCGGCATGTCGGCCACGCTGCTGCTCTGGGCGTACGCCGTCGCGCGCCTGGTCCTCGCCTCGGCGTCGATCAACGTCGCGGCGCAACGGACGTACGGGTCGTCCGAGTGAGGCTGTCACGGTCCGCCCCTACGCTCGGCGGGTGATCACGACCGTCGCAGTCGCGGGGTACCGCTCCCTGCGCGACGTCGCCGTCCCCCTGCACGGGCTCGTCGTCGTCACCGGCGCCAACGGTTCCGGCAAGTCGAGCCTCTACCGGGCGCTGCGGCTCCTCGCCGACTGCGGGTCCGGGCGGGTCATCGGCTCGCTGGCTCGAGAGGGCGGCCTGCCCTCCGCGCTGTGGGCCGGCCCCGAGACCCTCGCAGGCGCACGGAAGGGCGGGTATGCGGTGGAAGGCACCCGCCGGCAGAGTCCGGTCAGTCTCCGGCTGGGCTTCGCCAGCGACGACGGCTTCGGCTATCTCGTCGACCTGGGCTTGCCCATACCCACTGAGACCAGCTTCGGGCTCGACCCGGAGCTGAAGCGGGAGGTCGTCTTCAGCGGCTCCGTGGCCCGGCCGAACGCCGTACTCGTCGAGCGCACAGGGCCACTAGTCCGAGCCCGCGACGGCCGCGAGTGGGTCGAGCTGAGCCGAGGGCTGGCGCCCTGGGAGAGCATGCTCACCGAGCTGGCCGACCCCGGTCGGGCGCCGGAGCTGCTCGCGGTTCGCGACCAGATCCGGGGCTGGCGGTTCTACGACGGGTTTCGGGTCGACGCCGACGCTCCAGCGCGACGCACCCAGATCGGGACCCGGACGCCCGTGCTCGACCACGATGGCGCCGACCTGGCGGCAGCGCTGCAGACGATCCGGGAGATCGGCGACCGCATTGCCCTCGACGACGCCGTTTCAGACGCGTTCGACGGGGCGACGATCGAGGTGACCGTCGCGGCGGGCCGGTTCGACCTGGCGCTGCGCCAGCCCGGCATGCTACGACCGCTGGCCTCGGCGGAGCTCTCCGACGGCACCTTGCGCTATCTGTTGCTCGTCGCGGCCCTACTGACGCCCCGGCCGCCGGAATTGATGGTGCTCAACGAGCCGGAGACCAGCCTGCACCCCGACCTGCTGCCGCCGCTGGCCCGGCTCGTCGAGCGCGCCGCGCGCGAGACCCAGGTCGTCGTCGTGTCCCACTCGCGCACCCTGCTCGACGCACTGGGCTCCGCCTCCGCCGTGGAGCTGGTCAAGGACCTGGGCGAGACGGCCGTGGCGGGCCAGGAGCCGCTCGACGCGCCGCCGTGGCACTGGGGATCGCGCTGACGCCGTCGATCAGAGTCTGCACGTACGGCACCCACCAACCCCGGTAGCGGACCTGGAGCTGCGGTATCCGCCAGTCATCCCCCGCGACCATCTGCCGGCAGCGGTAGCTCTCGCAGTGGCAGCGCAGCACGTAGACCGGGTTGGCCGTGGACATCGCGTAGTCGCTCAGCAGCTCGCCACCCGTGGGGACGTCGACCATCGCGGCGAGGGTGTACTCGTCGACCCAACCCAGGTTCGGGTCACAGCTGTGGTTGCCGAACCGGTTGTCGCTCCCCGCCGCGAGCAGCAGGTGGCAGTCCTCGTCGACGACGATCGAGTCGATGTAACCGTCGGCAGACGTCATCAAGCGCGTCAGCTCGGCGGTGGAGACCAGCCGACCGCCCAAGCGGGACACGACCGTCCCCTCCGGCAGGTCCGCGGTCGCGAAGAGGCCGCGGCCGGCGACCGCCGAGGGTCGCACCTCCACCGACGGGTGCAGCCAGGACGTGGACGGCGGGACACGCATACGCCGAGTATGCGGCTCAGCCGCGGCGAGCCGTTCGCCGGCCCAGCACCGCGGACAGCAGGGCGATCCCGACGCCGGCCACGGCGAGCATCGCCCCGACCCGGCTGGGCCAGTCGTAGCCGAGGCGGGCGGCGAGGACCGGGCTGCGTCACCACCAGCTGCTCATGGCCCAGGTCTTCCTCGAGCTCGTGCGCCGACGGCACCGTTGGCGTGCCCGACGGTCGCTCGGTCCGGCTATGGTCGAAGCTGTGGCGCAACGGGCGATGGAGCGGCTTCGCGGGGCGGTGGAGCGCCTCCTGCACCCCGCCCCGGGTGCGCCGCCGCGACGAGCCCGTCCGTCCGGGCCGGCGGGGCGAGCAGGCGGCGACGGCATGCCTCCTCCGGTCGGACAACGGACATACCCCGGCGACTACGAGGGAGTGCCCGCGATCGCGTACGCACCGAAGCCTGACGGGCAGCCAGATCCCGGCGAGATCGTGTGGACGTGGGTGCCGTACGAAGAGAACCACTCGGTCGGTAAGGACCGCCCGGTGCTGCTCGTGGGCAGCGACGGCGACTGGCTGCTCGCCGTGATGCTGACGAGCAAGAACCACGATCACGACGCCCGACAAGAGCACCGAGCCGGCCGCGAGTGGGTCGACGTCGGCTCGGGCGCGTGGGACCGCAGCGGACGAGCCAGCGAGGTGCGGGTCAACCGGATCATCAGGGTGGATCCGGACGCCATCCGGCGGGAGGGTGCGGTCCTCGCGCAGGCCCGGTTCGAGGAGGTCGCCGAGGCGATCCGTCGCGTGCACTGACCGCCTCTACCGCCACGACGACAGGGCCCGTCACCTCGGAAAAGGTGACGGGCCCGGGTGCCGGAGCTCAGAGCGTCGCGGCCTTCTTGGCCATCGCCGACTTCTTGTTGGCTGCCTGGTTCGGGTGGATGACGCCTTTAGAGGCCGCCTTGTCGAGCTTGGTCGACGCCTTCTTCAGGGCCTCCTGGGCCGCATCCGCGGCGCCGGCGTCGGCCGCCTCGCGGAACTTGCGGATCCAGGTGCGAAGCTCACTCTTGACCGCCTTGTTGCGCTCGGTGCGCTTCTCGTTGGTCTTGATGCGCTTCAGCTGCTGCTTGATGTTCGCCACGTGGAAGTGCTTTCTTGGTCGGGAAGGATGCCGGGAGGAGGGCGGTCGGCGCCGGCGCCGAGATCCGGTCGTGCGCGCACGACCGGGGCGCGCACGCAACTGACCAATCTACCAGCGCGGCGGGGTGGCTCCCAAAACGTCAGCCGTCGTGCCGAGCGGCGGTGATGCTGAGGACGGCCCGCTCGACCGCGAAGACCGGGTCGCGGCCGCCGCCCTTGACTTCGACGTCCGCCGCCGCCACGGCCTGGATGGCGCGGCCGAGGCCGTCGGCCGTCCAGTGGCTCAGCTGCCGGCGGGACTTGTCGACCTGCCACGATGCCAGCCCCAGCTGCTTGGCCAGCTGCTGCGAGCTGCCGCGGCCAGCGGA
>JBKPKI010000068.1:0-23086 GCA_046731055.1 Actinomycetota bacterium
GTTCACAACACCGTCACGGGGCAGTGGCGCTCTCAGATCACCGACGCCGTCTCGATCAGTCAGCAGCCCGCCGAGGCCGCGGACCGGGCCATCCCCGGGCACTGGGAAGGAGACCTCCTGTGCGGGCGGCACTGGACCCAGGTCGGCACCGTGGTCGAGCGCGCCACCGGCTACACCGTCCTGATCCAGCTGGACAACCGCGAGATGAGCACCATGACCGCCGGGCTCAGGCGAACCATGACCCGCCTTCCCGAGCAGTTGCGTCGGTCGCTGACCTGGGACCGCGGCATGGAGTTAGCCGACCACAAGAACGTCACCATCGACACCGGGCTGAAGGTGTTCTTCGCCGACCCCCGCAGCCCCTGGCAGCGCGGCACCAACGAGAACACGAACGGCCTACTGCGTCAGTACCTCCCGAAGGGCAAGAGCATGGCCGGACTGAGCCAGGACGACCTGGACCACATCGCCGCAAAGCTCAACACCCGACCCCGGAAGCGCCTGGGTTTCGAGACCCCCGCCGATAGACTCGCCCCACTGTTGCGCTGACCCATTGAGTTCAAGCCCGCGTCCGTGAGGAACTCGGGGACGAACGCCACCATGCAGACGCCGCCCCCTTGCGCCATCCTCGCGAGGACGTCGTCGGGGACGTTGCGCGGGGAGTCGGTCACCGCCTGGGCGCACGAGTGGCTGAAGATGACCGGGGCCTCGACGACGTCCAGGGCTCTCCGCATGGTCTCCCCAGACACGTGGGAGAGGTCGACCAGCATGCCCAGCCGGTTCATCTCGCGGACCACCTCGACACCGAAGGCCGTGAGTCCGCCGACGGCGGGCGTGTCCGTGGCAGAGTCCGCCCACGGCACGTTGTCGTTGTGAGTCAGGGTGAGGTATCGGACGCCGAGACGGTGGAGAATCCGCAGCGCACCGAGCGACGACCCGATCGACTGACCGCCTTCGGCCCCTAGCAGCGAGGCGATCTTCCCCGCGGTCATCGCTGCCTCGACCTGGTCGGCCGTCGTTGCGAACGCGAGGTCGTCCGCATACCGTCGCACGAGCCGGTGGACGAGATCGATCTGCTCGAGCGTCTGGGTGACAGCGACGTCCCCGGGAAGGTTGCTCGGCACGTAGACCGACCAGAACTGGCCGCCGACCCCTCCGGCCCGCAGGCGCGGGATGTCGGTGGCGGTCGTCGGCTGGCGCTGCGCCATGTCGATCCGGTCGAGGTCGCCGCCGCACTGGAGCCGCAGTTGCCAGGGGAGGTCGTTGTGGCCGTCGATCACCGTCGGCATGGCGAGGGGCAGGGTGCTCATCCCCGTAGACTCGCAGCGTGACGGTCACTGCGATGTCGGGGCGGTCCACCCGGCGGCGTGTCGCCCTCGTCACGCTGGGATGCACGCGTAACGACGTCGACTCCGAGGAGCTCGCGGGCCGACTCCGCGCGGAGGGCTGGGACCTCGTCGACGACGCTGCCGACGCCGATGTCGCGCTGGTGAACACCTGCGGTTTCGTCGAGCAGGCCAAGAAGGACTCCATCGACGCGCTGCTCGAGGCCGCCGATCTCAAGGACGCCGGATCCGGGGCGCGGACGCAGGCGGTCGTCGCGGTCGGGTGCCTGGCCGAGCGGTACGGCGAACAGCTCGCTGCCCAGCTGCCGGAGGCCGACGCGGTACTGGGATTCGACTCGTATGCGTCGATGTCGGACCACCTCGCGACCATCCTCGGCGGGGGCCGCGTCCCCTCGCACACCCCCGCCGACCGCCGCCGGCTCCTGCCGCTGTCTCCGACCGCGCGGCCCGGAGCGGCATCCGGGGTGGCGACACCCGGTCACGGGCCAGCGCGGGCCGGACGTCCTGCACACGCATACGGACCGCCGGTCGTTCGGACCCGGCTCGACGACCGGCCCTGGGCGCCGCTGAAGATCGCCAGCGGCTGTGACCGGCGCTGCGCCTTCTGCGCGATCCCGATGTTCAGAGGTGCGTACCTGTCACGGTCGCCGGCCGACGTGCTGGCGGAGGCGCGGTGGCTAGCGGGGGAGGGCGTTCGCGAGCTGTTCCTCGTCAGCGAGAACTCGACGTCCTACGGCAAGGACGTCGGCGACCTGACCCTGCTCGAGTCGCTACTGCCGGACCTCGCAGAGGTCGAGGGCATCGAGCGGGTCCGCGTGTCATACCTGCAGCCCGCCGAGATCCGGCCAAGCCTGTTGGCGGCCATGGCGGGTACTCCGGGTGTCGTGCCGTACTACGACATCTCCTTCCAGCACGCCTCCGAGCCACTGCTTCGCCGGATGCGCCGGTTCGGGGGGCGCGCGGCGTTCCTCGACCTGCTGGAGCGGGTCCGGTCGGCCGACCCCGCAGCCGGCGTGCGGACGAACGTCATCGTCGGGTTCCCGGGGGAGACGGAGGCGGACCTGGCGGAGCTGACCGCCTTCCTCGAGGCGGCCCGACTGGACGTCGTCGGCGTCTTTGGCTACTCCGACGAGGAGGGCACCGAGGCTGAGCACCTGGACGGCCACCTGCCGGAGGGCGTGGTGGCCGAGCGCGTCGAGCGGGTCACCGCATTGGTTGAGGAGCTGACCGCCCGGCGAGCCGAGGAGCGGGTCGGTGAGTCCGTCGAGGTGCTGGTGGAGTGCGTGGAGCTCTGGGGCGAGGGTGACGGCGTCGTCGGAAGGACCGCCTACCAGGGACCCGACGTCGACGGGAACACGAGGCTAATCCTCGCCTCCGCCGACGCGGTCCCCGCCGTCGGCGACGTCGTCCCGGCCGTCGTCGTCGCCAGCCACGGCGTCGACCTTCTCGCCCGTCCGAGATGAGCAGGCGATGAGCACGCCAGCCGGGCCGCCCGATCAGCGCGCCGCTGAAGCCCGTTCCCCGAGTGCCTGGAACCTGCCCAACTACCTGACCGTGTTCCGGTTCGTCCTCGTGCCGGTGTTCGGGTGGCTGCTGCTGGCGCAAGGCGGGCACGTCTGGGGCTACCGGCTGGCGGCGCTGGTCGTCTTCGGCCTGGCGATGGTCACCGACAGCATCGACGGCGACCTCGCGCGGCGTCGCAAGCAGGTGACCGACTTCGGAAAAGTCGCTGACCCGATAGCCGACAAGGCAATGCTCGGCATGGCGCTGATCGGGCTGTCCGTCATCGGGATCGTCCCGTGGTGGGTGACCGTGGTGATCCTCGTGCGCGAGGTCGGCGTCACCGTGATGCGATTCGTCGTCATCCGGCACGGCGTGATGCCGGCCGGACGCGGTGGCAAGCTGAAGACGGTGCTGCAGACCCTGGCGGTCGGGCTGCTGATCTTCCCGCTGGAGTCGCTGCCGGGCGACACGATCTGGCTCACGGCGGCTTACCTCGTCCTCGCCGCGGCCCTCGTGGTCACCGTCGCGACGGGCGTCGACTACGTCGTCAAGGCGCGGCGGCTGCGGGCGACGAGCGCCCGGACGGCGGCCCGCCGAGCCGCTCGCCGGGATGCGCGCGACCGATGAACGAACTCCTCGCCGCGCTGTCGTCTCTAGGCCAGACCGTCGCCGCCGCCGAGTCACTGACCGGCGGGCTGCTTGCTTCCCAGCTCATCGACCCGCCCGGGGCCTCAGCGGTCGTGCGTGGAGGGGTGGTCGCCTACGCAACCGACGCCAAGGCCTCCATCCTTGGCGTCGACGCCGCGCTGCTCGCGGACCGCGGCGCTGTCGACCCGGACGTCGCGCAGCAGATGGCGGAGGGGGTCCGGCGGGTTCTCGACGCGGACTGGGGGGTGGCCACGACGGGTGTCGCCGGTCCGGAGCCGCAGGACGGTATGCCGGTCGGCCGGGTCTACGTTGCCGTCGCCGGGCCGGACGGGACTCACGTGCAGCAGCACGACCTGTCGGGCGATCGCCGCGAGATCCGCGACGGCGCGGTCGGCGCCGCACTCACCCTCCTGATGAAGACCCTCGACGCGGCCACCTGACCCGCGACCCTCGCGCCCTCGTGCCCCCATCTCCTCACCTCCTCACCGCCTCGGGCCGAGAGGCTAACGTTCGTCGTCCTCTCGGGGCGGTGGGGGTGGTGGGGGCGGTGGGGCGGGCGCCGGGCTCCGGGCGGCGCGGGCCCGGGGCGTGGAAGGATGTCGGGATTCCGGGCGTTGAGCACGGTGAGATGACCGACCTGCCGAGCTGACCACCCCATCGCTGGCGCCCGTCCCGTTCCGCCGTCGGCGGAACGCACCCGTGGTGGCTGGCGAGGACGGGCTATGGTGGACAGGATTCGACCGACCGACTGGACGCTGCGAAGGAGGGGTTCCATGGTCCTGTTGCGACGTGAGCTGGGTGACGTCCTCCGCGAGGAGCGGCAGCACCAGGGCCGGACTCTGCGTGAAGTCTCCTCGTCGGCGTCGGTGTCGCTCGGCTACCTGAGTGAGGTCGAGCGCGGCGAGAAGGAGGCCTCGTCGGAGCTGCTCGGTTCGATCTGCGGGGCCCTCGGTGTCCCGCTCTCCGCGGTTCTGCGCGAAGTCTCGACCCGGGTGGCCCACACGGAGGGCATCGCCGCTCCGGTCACCCTGCCCGTCGGCTCTGCGGCGCCAGGGATGGGTTCGGTCGTCGCCTCCGCCGCCTGACGTCCCCCCGGGGGATGGGGTCGCGCTTCGCCGCCGTCGACTGTGCCCGCCTGTCGGTCCCGCTTCACACGCCGTTCGTCACGGCGCTGCGCCGCACCACCACGATTGACACCCTCGTCGTCCGGGTGTCCGACAGCGACGGCACCATCGGCTGGGGTGAGGCACCACAGGTCTGGCAGGTCACTGGCGAGTCTTTAGCCAGCGCAGCAGCGTGCGTGCACGAGATGCTCGCCCCGAACATTCTCGGTCGCGACGTCGACGACTGGGCCGAGGTCCTGGCTGCCGTGCAACGCGCGGTGGCGCGCAACTTCGGGGCGAAGGCGGCCGTCGACACCGCCGTCCGCGACGCGGTTGCCCGGCGGCGCGGGCTCACGCTCACCGCGTTCATGAGGGACGAGGCGACGACGCCCGGGGTAGCCCCGCCAACGGACGCCGACGCATACCCCCGTGTCCTCCGCACCGACGTCACGCTGTCTGCCGGTGGGCCGGACCACCTCGCGGCCGCAGCGAAGCAACGCGTCGCCGAAGGATTCTCGACACTGAAGACCAAGGTCGGCACGGACGCGGCCACGGACGTCGCCCGGGTGCGGGCGGTCCGCGAGGCGGTCGGCCCGGATGTGGCGATCCGGCTGGATGCGAACCAAGGATGGACGCCCGCCGAGGCAGTGACCGTCATCCGCGCCCTCGAGGACGCCGACCTCGGCGTCGAGCTGGTGGAGCAGCCCGTCCGTGGCGAGGACGTCGAGGGACTGGCGTGGGTTCGCTCCCACGTCGGCGTTCCGATCATGGCGGATGAGTCGCTGCTGAGCCTCGTCGACCTCGAGCGGATTGTCCGCCTACAGGCCGCCGACCTCGTCAACGTCAAGTTGGCCAAGTGCGGGTCGCTCGGCATCGCGGTCGAGCAGCTGCGGGTCGCCGCGGAAGCCGGGCTGGGCACGATGGTCGGCTCAATGATGGAGACCGCGATCGGGGTGGGCGCTGTCACCGCGGTCGCGGCGGCCCACCCGACGAGCGTGGTGAACGACCTGGACGCCGCCTGGTGGGCAGCGCGCTCCCCGGTGGTCGGCGGCGTGCGGTACGACGGGGAGCACATTCTGCTTCCCGAGCGGCCCGGATCGGGTATCGAGAATGTTCACGCGACGTTCGAGGACGATGGCGGGGCGACGTCGCGGCGCCCCGAGCTCACCGACGAGACGCGCTGACCGCTCAGCTGAAGACCACGGTCCGGTCGCCGTTGAGGAGCACCCGGTTGT
Source organism: Actinomycetota bacterium (assembly GCA_046731055.1). Classification (GTDB taxonomy): domain Bacteria; phylum Actinomycetota; class Actinomycetes; order Actinomycetales; family Dermatophilaceae; genus Lapillicoccus. The sequence goes on from JBKPKI010000068.1 coordinate 5,833, forward strand.
CGGTGCGCCAGCGAACCGCACGGGTCAGTACCCGGCTCTCGATCTCCTGACCGGCGGTGACAAGCTCCTCTGGACCCAGCCGGTGGTCCACCCGCAGGACGTCCTGCTCGATGATCGGCCCTTCGTCGAGCTCGGGGGTGACGAAGTGCGCCGTTGCGCCGACCAGCTTCACCCCCCGGGTGAACGCCTGGTGGTAGGGCCTGGCCCCCTTGAAGCTCGGCAGAAACGAATGGTGGATGTTGATGATCCGGCCGGGCAGGGACAGGGCCAGGTCGTCCGACAGCACCTGCATATAGCGAGCCAGGACCACGAGGTGGATGCCGAGCTCGCCGACGAGCTCGCGGAGCCGGCCCTCAGCCTGCTGCTTGGTATCAGGAGTGACCGGAATGTGGTGGAAGGGTATGCCGTATGCCGCGGCCAGCGGCGCCAGGTCGGTGTGGTTCGACACCACGGCGGGGACCACGATGTTGAGACTGCCGGTCGACCACCGGAACAGCAGGTCGTTCATGCAGTGCCCGAGCTGGGACACCATGATCAGGGTCCGGTAGGGGTCGCGGGCGTTCCACATCTGCCAGGTCATTGCGTGCCTGGCGCCGATGGGAGCGAACCCCGTGCGGAGCTCGTCGAGGCCCAGGTCACCGCTCACCGTCTCGAAGTGGACCCGCATAAAGAAACCGGCCGTGAGCCGGTCCTCGAACTGCTGGCTCTCGACGATGTTGCCGCCGCTCTCGAAGATGTACCGCGTCACGTCGGCGACGAGCCCCGGCCGGTCAGGGCAGGAAATCGTGAGGACGTACTCCGTGGAGCCGCTGGGCTGAGGGACATGCGGCAACGGGACGCTCATCGTCATCGGTCATCCTCGTCGGAGTCGGAGCAGCGTCGGTTGCGAGCGAGAAGGCGCACACGCGGTACGCAACGCGCTCGATGCTAGCCGCGCGGAGCCGGCTCGGTTGTCTCCACGGCCCCCATTCGGAGTGTAACCGGCTAAGATGGTTACGTGGCCCTGTGGACCGAACCCGCGGTGGGGCAGTGGTTCGTGTCTGCGGACGGCGTGCGCTGGTGGTTCGACTCCGGCGACATCGCGCTTGACTTCGCCTACACCGGGTCCATGGGCGGCGGCCGCCCCGAATGGGAGCGTTGGCACAGTCCGGAGGACCTGCAGCGGTGGATGGAGGAACGGTTCGGTGTGCGGGTGACCGCCACCGCGGCGGAGCTGCGCCGGGCCAAACGGCTGCGCGACGCCATCGCCGGGCTCGTCACCGACGTCTCCCGGGGGCGGTCGCGCCGATCGGAGCTGCAGGCGGTCGTGAACCGGTATGCGGCGCAGCCTGACGTAGCGCCCCAGCTCGGTTCCGACCCACCGCGACCGACCGTCGACCAGCTGCTTGCCAGCGTGGCCCGCGAGGCGGTGCACATGTTGAACGACCATGCAGACCGAATCCGCGAGTGCGGAGCCGACGACTGTGCGGTGGTCTACGTTGACACCTCCCGTTCCGGGAACCGCCGCTGGTGCTCGATGAGCCGCTGCGGCAACCGCCACAAGGTCCGTGAGCAACGCGCTCGCCGAGCCTCGTCCAGATCCGACACGACAGGAGAACCGAAATGACCCTGAGACACATCAATCCTGACTCCATGCACCACAATCCGGCCTTCTCCCAGGGCGTCCTTGTGGACGATCCGGGGTCTCTTCTCGTCGTAGGCGGCCAGAACGGGGTGGACGAGACCGGTCGCGTCGTCAGCGACGACCCCGTGGAGCAGAGCAGGCAGGCGTTGCGGAACGTCATCACCGTCCTCGAGAGCGTCGGCTGCACCCAGGCGGACGTCGCCAAGCTGACGATCTACCTGGCTGCGGACGTCGACATCACCGCGGCCTACGCGGCGGCCCAGGAGGTGTGGGGTAGGCACGCCACCGCTATCACCGTCCTCTTCGTGGCGGCGCTCGGCCGGCCCGAGTGCCTTGTCGAGATCGAGGCGCTCGCGCAGGTGCCGGCTCGATGAGCGCGCTGAGGCGCCCGCAGCAGCCGATGCCCGACGACGTCGCCGAGGCGCTTCGAGCGGCTGGCGTGCACGACGCATACCGGGAGCGGCCGGCATACCAGCGCAACGACTACCTTGCGTGGATCGCGCGGGCGGAAAAGGACGAGACCCGGCGGAAGCGGCTGCGCCAGATGGTCCGCGAGCTGCGCGAGGGCGGCGTCTACATGGGCATGGCCCACGGGCCGTCGCGGCGGGATCGGATCTCGTGAGCGGGCCCGGCGTTCGCGAGCTTCGGCTGGTCCTCACGGTTCCCGACTACGACGCCGCGGTCACCTTTTACCGGGACGTCCTGGGCATGCCCGAGTCGGCCGAGTTCGTCTCCGAGGACGGGCGGGTGGTCATCCTCGAGGCCGGCCGCGCGACGCTGGAGATCGGGGACCGGGCGCACGCGCGGTACATCGACGAGCTCGAGGTGGGTCGACCGGTCGCTGGTCCGGTCCGCGTCGCGCTCCAGGTCGACGGCGTCGACGCCGCGACGGCGGCCGCGGTCGAGGGCGGCGCAGAGCTCGTCGGGGCGGCGGTCGAGACGCCTTGGGGCTCGCGGAACTCGCGACTCGACGCACCCGGCGAGGTGCACCTGACCCTGTTCGAGGATCGGTCGGCCACGGCGGAGTGAGCGATGGGCTAAGGGCTGGGCATTCCTCGCTCGTCACAAGCGATCGCAGCCGGGTCTCCCTGGTAGGAGGACTGCATGGCGGTCAGAGCGGACTGCATCCGGGACGGGGGGAGCTCCGCCCCACGGTCGGCGAAGGGGGCGTCGAGGACGTAAACCACGACGATGCCGGCCAGCATGGTCGCTGCGACGGCACTGGCGCCGATCACCTGAGGAATCAGCGGAGTCGTCGTCCTGACGAAGAGGATCTGGTATCCCATCACGACGAGAAAGAGCAGGAGCAGCATCGCCCAGACGAAGGGCGGCACGTAGGGAGCCGCCTCGGCCAGTCGACCTCGGCGCCCTTCCTGACGTTCGGCGGACCGCGAGAACCACGTATTAAAGGTCTCGATCTCCTTGGTAGTCGTGACAGGGATGGCAACCATGTCGCGGTCAAGCCGGTCGACCCAGCCGTCGACCACCGGACTGGAGTCACCGGTCGCCATCAGCGGCCACTCGATGGAGACGACGGAGCGGCCGTAGCAGATCAAGTCGGCCTGCAGCCGGTCGCGACTCTGGGGCTGGAAGAAGCTGGCGAGGGAGTACATCTGACGGGTCGCCACCGACTCGATGCCGGTGTCATCGCGAGCCTTCTGGTAGCTCTCGAACGCGGTGAAGATGACGAACGCGAGGATGACGGCGAAGCCGGTGCCGATGACGCCGAAGATGTCACCGGCGATCGGGGACTTGTGATAGCGGTTGGGCCGCTGCTGGCGGTAGCGGCGAACCATGATCAGCGCGAGCGCGCAGATCTCGGTGCCGACGATGATGATGGCTAACGAGACCCACATCGGTGCCCCCTCGTATCGCCATAGGTCTCCGCCGGTTCGTGCGGAGCCTAGCGCCGTCCGTGGGGAGCGGCCCGCATCCGGCCGGGCGGTCGAGGTTCCGCGGCGCCGTTGGCGCGGTTCAGCGGCGCCGCGCGCGGTCGCCGAGCGCCGGACCGCTGCGCTTGTCAGTGCGCACGTCACTACCGAGCGGACGTTGCGGCCGTCCGTCGTCGCTCGGCGCCAGCCCGTCCTGACAATGCGGGCAGTAGAACATGGTCCGCTCGCGCGGCGCCTCGCCGACCATGGTGACGCGCAGGGTCTCGCCGCAGCGGCGGCAGGGTAGCCCGGACCGCGCGTGCACCCAGGCGGTCTCACCCCGCCGTTGGCTCCCAGTGGTCGTTTGGGTGGCGTGGCGGCGGCCGACGTCGAGGAGGGTATGCGCGCGGTGGACGACCGCCATCACGGTCGCCTCGTCGAGGTCGGCGGCGGGGGTCCACGGGTTGACCCGTTCGAGGAAGAGGGTCTCGGCGGCGTAGAGCGTGCCGACGCCGGCGAGGTTGCGCTGGTCGAGGAGGGCGGCGCCGATCGTCGTGGGGCTGGCCTGGACGCGCGCAGCAGCCTCGGCGGGGTCCCAGTCCGGCCCGAGGACGTCTGGGCCGAGGTGGCCGACGAGGCGCGCCTCATCGCCGGTCTCGACGACGTGGAGGTCGCCGAGCCGTTTACCGACTGCGGTCCAAGCCGCGGTGCCGACCACGGCGCGGATCTGCGGGTCCGCGAGACTCCGCGGGGTCAGCCGGTCGGTCGCGTCGACCCGCCATTGGCCCTCCATTCGCAGGTGGGAGTGGATGGTCATGCCGTTGGCCAGCCGGTGCAGTATGTTCTTCCCCCGCGAGATGACCTCGGAGGTGAGGACGCCCCGGAAGTCAAGCGTGGACAGGTCCGGCCAGCGCAGGTCGGTGGTCGTCAGTGGCTCGCCGGCCAACGCCTGGTTCAGCCGCGCCGCGGTTCGAAAGACGGTGTCGCCCTCAGGCACGGCGGCTCACCGTCGCAGCCGGAGGCCACGCGGCGTCGTGTGGAACCCGGCCCGGGCGAGCGCGTCGGCGACCGGGTGACCCGAACCGAGTACCTGGCTGCCGTCCGTGCGCTCCACGGTGAGCCGGCCGAGCGCCCCTTCGCGGACCGCGAGCGCCAGGGCGTCGGCGGCGCGTTGCAGGGGGTCGGGCGACTCGGTCCAGGTGAGCAGCGACTTGCCGCCGCGCTCGACGTACAGGACCAGCTCGCCGTCCACGAGGACGACCAGCGCGCCGGCCTTGCGCCCCGGCTGATGGCCGCGCGGACCGCCCCTGCCGCGCGGACCGCCCCTGGCGTCGCGCTCCGTCCCGGTGCCGGACGGGGAGTTCTGCCCCCCGGCCGCCTCCCGTAGTCCCGCACGGTCGGCCGCCCTCGCGCGGTCGGGCCAAGGGAGTGCGGCGCCGAACGGGTTCGCCGGATCGCACGCGGCGAGGACAACGGCACGCGGTGAGTCGTCGGAGCGCCGGACCAGATCCAGCGGGCGGCTCTGGGCTCGCAGGCGGTCCACCGCGCCGCTCGTGGCGAACTGGGCCGCACCCAGTCCCTCCACGAAGTACCCGCGCCGCACCCGGCCAGACTCTTCTGCAGCGGCGAGCACCCGGTACGCCGCCGCGAACCCGCCCGGCACCGACTCGGACATGGCGCTCCCACGGGTCACCACGCCGTACCGCTCGAGGAGGATCTCCGCCGTCGCGTACGCGACTACGGTCGAGTCCGTCTCAGAAGGCGGCAGCAGGGACCACCGCCCCGCCCCCGACGCGGGCCCGGACCGCGCGGGGAGTGACGGGCGCCCAGGCCGACCAGATGCACCGGTGCCACGCGCGCCGAGCGCGCCGAGCGGCCCCGGACGTGACGCATACCGGCCTCGCCGTGGTCCGGCAGACGTGCGGCGGTGGGCCGTGTGTCCGCCGGACAGCAGCGCTCGGAGCGGGGCGAGGGTGTCGTTGGTGAGGTAGCCGGCCCAGGTGAGGTCCCACAGCGCGCTGAGCAGCGTCTCGTCGTCGACTGCGCCGACCCGTTCGCCGATAGCGTCGGACAGGGTGCGGAAGAAGTAGGCGCCACCCCCGGCCAGGGCGTTCAGGACCGCTTGATGCGTCGCGGTGAGGTCCAGGGCGGAATCAGGCGGCGGCGAGGTCAGGTGGGCGAGGTCGGCGATGTGGAGGGAAACCCAGCCGTCCTCACCAGGCAGCGACCCGTGGCCGCGCCAGAGGATTTCCCCGCTCGACATGAGCTCGTCGAGCATCGACGGCTGATATGCGGCGACTCGTCCCGGCAGGACCAGGGACTCCAGGGCGCTGGCCGGAAGGATCGCGCCGGCCAGCTGCTCGACCGCCCGGAGCAGTCCTTCCGGGCCGCGTAGCGTCCCTCCGACGCCCTGCCAGCTCGGGAGAAACCGGGCGAAGTCGGTGGCCGTGACCGGCTCGACCTCGGCCCGCAGCGCAGCCAGTGAACGGCGGCGCAGGGTGCGCAATACGCCGGCGTCGCAGAAATCCAGGCCACCGGTGGCCGCACCGGCAGGGTCGGGTCGCAGCTCGCCCTCGACGAGTCGGCCGGCACCCACCAGGCGGCGCAGGGCATCGGTGACGACCGCGTGACCGAGGCCGTACCACGTCGCGACGTCCAGCGCCCGGAACGGCCCGTGACTTCGCGCGTAGCGCGCGACAAGGTCGCCGAGCGGGTCGCGAACCGGCTCCAGAAAGGCGTCGGGGACGCCGACCGGCAGTGACACGCCCAGCGCGTCGCGCAGCCGGGCCGCGTCCTCGACCGCCGCCCAGCGCTCCTCTCCGGCGACGCGGACCCGGATAACCTGGCGGGACCCTTCCAGTTCCACGAGCCAGCGGCCGACGACGCGAGCATCGGCGGCGGGTTCGGACCGGGCAACGACGGCGTCGAGGGCCAGCGGGCCGAGCGCGCGGAGCAGGTCGACGGCGTCCTCGGCGTCGCGGCACCGGCGTGAGTCATCGAGCCGCTGCAGCTCCGCTTCGGTCCGCTCGACCGCCTCGGGGTCGAGGAGGTCGCGCAGGCTCAGCCCGTCACCACGGCCGAGCAGCTCGGCGAGCAGGGTCGGGTCCAGCGAGAGCGCGGCGGCGCGGCGTTCGGCGAGTGGCGAGTCGCCCTCGTAGATGTACTGCGCGACGTAGCCAAAGGTCAGCGAGCGCGCGAAGGGCGACGGCTGTGCGGTCTCGACGTCGACCGTCGTCACCTCGCGAGACCGGATCCGCCTCATCAGGTCGACCAACCCGGGCACGTCGAAGACGTCCTGCACGCATTCGCGGACGGCTTCGAGGACGATCGGGAACGAGGGGTACTGGCTGGCAACCTCGAGGAGTTGGGCCGACCGTTGGCGTTGCTGCCACAGCGCCTGGCGGCGGTCGGGTCGCCGACGGGGGAGCAGCAGGGCCCGCGCCGCACACTCACGGAACCGAGCGGCGAACAGCGCCGATCCACCGATCTGCTCGGTGACCAGGTCGTGAACTTCCTCGGGGTCGAGGATGACGAGGGACATCAGCTCGGCGAGTCCGCTGCGGCGCTCACCGCCTCCGTCGCCGCCCAGCCCGTCGGGTCCGCCGTCGGCCGTGGCGGCGAGTCCGTCGAACTCCAGGTCGGGCAGCCGGAAGACGATGCCGTCATCGCCGTGCATGGCTTGGACGTCCACACCGAACCGCTCGCGCATGCGAGCCGAGACGCACAGCGCCCACGGCGCGTGCACCGGCGCACCGAAGGGCGACAGCACCGCGATGCGCCAGTCACCGAGCTCGTCACGGAACCGCTCGACGACGATGGTCCGGTCGCTGGGCAGGTGACGGGTCGCCTGCTTCTGCTCGTCGAGGTAGGCGAGGAGGTTGTCGGTCGCCCAGTCGTCGAGGCCGGCGAGGGCCACCCGCTCCCGGGCCTTGGCCGCCGGCAGCGCAGCGACCTCGCGGACGAACCTTCCGACCGCCTCTCCCAGCTCTGACGGGCGCCCGAGGGTGTCGCCCTTCCAAAACGGCAGCCGACCGGGCAGCCCCGGCGCAGGCGTCACGAGGACTCGGTCGTGGGTGATGTCCTCGATGCGCCAACTGGTGGTGCCGAGCGTGAAGACGTCGCCCACCCTCGACTCGTAGACCATCTCCTCGTCGAGCTCGCCTACCCGGCGCCCGGCGCCGTCGGCTCCGGCGAGGAACACTCCGTAGAGCCCACGGTCGGGGATGGTGCCGCCAGAGGTGACGGCGAGTCGCTGGGCGCCCCGTCGCCCCGTGAGCGTGCCGGTGACCCGGTCCCAGACCACTCGCGGCCTCAGCTCGGCGAACTCGTCGCTCGGGTATCGCCCAGCCAGCATGTCGAGCACCGACTCGAGCACCGACCGCGACAGGCCCCCGAACGGTGCGGACCGCCGCACCAGTGCTTCGAGGTCGTCGACGCTCCAGTCGTCCATGGCGCACATGGCGACCACCTGCTGGGCGAGCACGTCGAGCGGGTTGGCGGGGATGCGCATCGACTCGATGGCGCCGGCCCGCATCCGCTCGACCACCACCGCGGTCTGAACCAGGTCACCGCGGAACTTCGGGAACAGAACCCCGCGCGACACTGCGCCGACCTGGTGTCCGGCGCGGCCGACGCGCTGGAGGCCGCTGGCCACGCTGGGCGGCGACTCGACCTGCACGACGAGGTCGACCGCCCCCATGTCGATGCCGAGCTCGAGACTGCTCGTGGCAACGACCGCGGGCAGGAGGCCACCCTTGAGTGCGTTCTCGATCTCGGCCCGCTGCTCCTTGCTCACCGAGCCGTGGTGCGCCCGGGCCAGGATCGCGGGGACTCCGGCCGAGGCGCCGGACTGAGCCATGATCTGCGCGGGGGAGCGGGTATGCCGGTCGGCTTCCTTCGCACGGGGCTCACGGGTAGCGCGTGTGGGGACACCCGCGACAACACGTGCCCCAACTCCAGCGCTGCCGGTGTCGGTGGTGGTCGGACCCGCTTCGGCGTCGCCCTCGGCCTCGGCGAGCCGTTCGTCCCAGATCTCGTTGAGCCGGGCGGTGAGCCGTTCGGCGAGCCGCCGCGAGTTCGCGAACACGAGCGTCGACCGGTGCGCCCCTACGAGATCGACGATGCGCTCCTCGACGTGTGGCCAGATGGAGGCCCGGCGCTGCTCGCCCGCCGCGGGTCCGCTGAGGTCCTCGGTGACCTCTCCAAGCGTCGACATGTCGGCCAGCGGGACGACGACCTCGAGGTCCCACTCCTTGGTGGACGGCGGCTGGACGACGTCGACCGGTCGCCCGCCGGCCAGGAACCGCGCCACCTCCTCCACGGGCCGAACGGTCGCCGACAAGCCGACCCGCTGCGCCGCCCTGGGCAGCAGCTGGTCGAGCCGCTCCAACGAGAGGGCCAGGTGGGCGCCGCGTTTGGTACCCGCCACGGCATGGACCTCGTCGACGATCACCGTCTCCACCCCGGTGAGCGCCTCGCGCGCACCGGACGTGAGCATCAGGAACAGCGACTCGGGCGTCGTGATGAGAATGTCCGCCGGCGCCTTGGCGAACGCGCGCCGGTCGGCCGCTGGTGTGTCACCTGACCTGACCGCGACCCGGATGTCGGGCATCGGCTGGCCCAACCGCGCCGCGGCATGACCGATGCCCACGAGCGGCGAGCGGAGGTTGCGTTCGACGTCGACGGCGAGGGCCTTGAGCGGAGAGACGTAGAGCACTCGGCAACGCTGCTCGGGCGATGCCGGCGGCCCCCCGCTGGCCAGCCGGTCCAGCGCCCAGAGGAACGCCGACAAGGTCTTCCCGGAGCCGGTCGGCGCGACCACGAGGGCGTGGCGGCCGGAGCTGATGGCCTCCCACGCTCCGACCTGAGCCGCGGTGGGCGCACTGAACGACCCGCGGAACCACGCGGCGGTGGCGAGGGAGAATCGCTCGAGGACGTCGTCGGTCATGAGAAGGCCAGCCTGCCACCGGCCACCGACAGTCTCCTCGGTTGGCTGCCGGTACCCAGCGCCCGCCGTTACGGTGGGCCACCGTGGATCGTCGTGCCTTCCTCGCCGCGGTACCTCTCGGTGCGCTCGCGGCCTGCACGGCCACCGACCCCCGCGGCGCACCCCCGGTCTCCACGACGGCGAGCGAGGCGCCCGAATTTTCGACGTCCACAACAACCAGCAGCACCCCGAACAGCGTCGAACCCGCGGCCGAGCCCACGGAGCAGCCCACCCGCATACCCGATCCCCCGCCCACCCCGACGGCCAACGCCGGCTCGCCGCCCTCCACCGTCGCCGCGAGGTACGCGGGGCGCAAACCCACGACGTGGGGCATGGACGTCCAGGGCGTCGACGCCACCATCCCCGGCGCCGGAGGGCGCACACTGGCGCTCACCTTCGACGCCTGTGGCGGCGCGGGCGGCTCCCGCATCGATACCGGCCTCATCGACGTCCTGCGTCGGAACCAGGTGCCCGCGACGCTGTTCCTCAACCAGCGCTGGGTCCGGTCGAACCAGGCCTACGCAGAGCAGCTCGTCGCCGATCCCCTGTTTCGCATCGGCAACCACGGGACGCGCCACCTGCCGCTGTCGGTGAGCGGCCGGTCAGCGTACGGCATCATCGGCACGAGATCGGCCCAGGAGGTCGTCGACGAGGTGTGGGGCAACGACGAATACCTGCGCTCGCTGACCGGGCAAGCGCCGACCTGGTTCCGCTGTGGCACGGCCCACTACGACGAGGTCGCCGTGGCCATCGTCCGCGACCTGGGATACCGCGTCGCCGGGTTCGCGAGCAACGGCGACTCGGGTGCCACCTTCACCGCCGCCCAGGTCACCTCCGCCTTGACCCACGCCGGGAGCGGCATCGTGATCATGCACATGAACCAGCCGGGCAGAGGCACCATGCCCGGTGTCGCCGCCGCCCTGCCTACCCTGAAGGCCGGAGGGACGACCTTCGTTCACCTGACGTGACCCGGGCTGCGGCCGCCGCTGCAAGGCATACTCGACGACCGTGCGGCTGAGCCAGTTCTGGACGTTCATGGAGGACGAGTTCGGTCCCACGTACGCCGCCTCCCTGGCACACGACTTGGCCCTCGACGCGCTCGGCGGCCGGACCGCGCAGGAGGCCCTCGACGCAGGTCTCCCGCCGCGTCAGGTGTGGCTCGCTCTGTGCGACGCCCAGGACGTCCCCGAAGAGCGCCGGCACGGCAAGGACAAGCGGCCTCGCAAAACCGGTTGAGCGAGCGTCCGCCCCCGCGGTTAGCGTGAGGAGGTGACCGACGCGACCCGGCTGAACCACTCCATCACCCAGCCGCACGCGCAGACCGACCCCGACGACGGCGTCCTGATGAAGGCGCGCGGGCTGACGAAGACGTTCGGCGACTTCGTCGCGGTCGACGGCATCGACGTCGAGGTCCGCAAGGGGGAGGCGTTCGGATTTCTCGGGCCCAACGGCGCTGGCAAGTCGTCGACGATGCGGATGATCGGCTGCGTGTCGCCGGTGACGTCTGGTGAGCTGACGGTCTTCGGCCTCGACCCCGGCCGGGACGGCCCGGAGGTCCGTGCCCTGCTCGGTGTCGTCCCCCAGAAGGACACCCTCGACGAGGAGCTCACGGTCCAGGAGAACCTCTGGGTCTACGGCCGCTACTTCGGCCTGTCCCGCCCAGAGGTCAAGCGTCGCGCGGTCGAACTGCTGGAGTTCGCCCAGCTGTCCGACCGCGCCACCGACCGGGTCGAACCGCTGTCCGGTGGGATGAAACGCCGCCTGACCATCGCGCGCTCCCTCATCAACGAGCCGCGCATCCTCCTCCTCGACGAGCCGACGACCGGTCTCGACCCCCAGGCACGGCACATCCTCTGGGATCGCCTGTTCCGCCTCAAGCGGCAGGGAGTGACGCTCATCGTCACGACCCACTACATGGACGAGGCCGAGCAGCTCTGTGACCGCCTCGTCGTCATGGACAAGGGCCGCATCGTCGCCGAGGGCTCGCCCCGACAGCTCATCGAGCAGCACTCGACGCGCGAGGTCCTCGAGCTGCGCTTCGACGTCGCCGAGCACGGCAACGGTGACGCCGACGGGCTCCGCGACATCGGCGAGCGGGTCGAGGTCCTGCCCGACCGCATCCTCGTGTATGCGTCGGACGGCGACGCCGCGCTCGCCGCCACGACGGCCCGGGGCCTCCGCCCGGTCTCCGCGCTGGTCCGCCGGTCCACGCTGGAGGACGTCTTCCTCCGCCTGACCGGACGCAGCCTCATCGACTGAGCGCCATGGCCCAGGACACCCTTACGTTCACCGCCGGCACGGCCGCCGAGCCGGCGCGACACCGGCCGCCCGCGCAGCCGTGGCGCTATGTCTACGAGTACAACCTGCGCGTCTACCGCCGGGTGTGGCGCGGCAGCCTCACGACCAAGCTGCTGACGCCGGTCCTCTTCCTCCTGTCGATGGGCGTCGGGCTGGGCTCGCTCGTCAACGAGTCGGCGGGCGGCATCCAGGTCGGGGAGACCACCGTCCCGTACCTGCTGTTCGTCGTCCCTGCGATCCTCGCGGTGCAGACCATGTCGTCGGCCATGGGCGAGTCGTCCTGGCCGGTCCTCGGTGCGATCAAGTGGTTCGGCACCTACCACGCCATGCTGGCGACGCCGACGCGCGTCGTCGACATACTCCTCGGCCACTGCGCCTTCGTCGTCACCCAGGCCGGAATCGCGGCGGCGATCTTCATGGTCGTCGCCTCGCTGTTCGGCGGGTTCGCGGCGTGGTCGGCCCTCTGGTGTCTCCCGGTCTCGCTGCTCGTGGCCCTGGCCTTCGCGACGCCGGTGACCGCCCTGTCCAGCCGCCTGGAGAACGACACGGGTTTCAACCTCCTGTTCCGCCTGGGCCAGACGCCGCTGATGCTCTTCTCCGGCACGTTCTTCCCGATCACCCAGCTGCCGGACTGGATGCAGCCGCTGGCGTGGGTCACACCGCTGTGGCACGGAGTCGAGGCCGAGCGCGCCCTGGCCCTCGGCACCGGGAGTGCGGCCGGAGTGCTGGGGCATCTGGGCGCCCTCGCGGCGTTCGCCGCGGTGGGATGGGTGCTGGCCCTGCTGGGTCTTCGCTCGAGGCTGCTGCCGTGAGCGCCACCGTTGCGACGCGTCTGTCGCGCGCGGTGCCGATCCCGGCCGGTGCCGGGCTCGCTCGGATGATCGTCGAGCGCAACCTCACCAGCTTCCGCCACGGGTGGATCACGTTGATCACCGGGTTCGTCGAGCCAGTCTTCTACCTGTTCTCGCTGGGCATCGGGCTGGGCGCGCTGATCCACGACGTCACCACCGACGGCGGGACGACGGTCTCGTATGCGGTCTTCGTCGCGCCTGCGCTGCTCGCCTCGTCCGCCATGAACGGCGCGATCTTCGACTCGACGTTCAACGTCTTCTTCAAACTCAAATACAGCAAGCTCTATGACGCGGTGCTGGCGACGCGGATGGGGCCGCGCGACATCGCCCTGGGAGAGCTGAGCTGGTCGCTCCTCCGGGGGACGTTCTACTCCGCGGCGTTCCTGCTCGTAGCCTGGGTCGCCGGCGCCGTGACGTCGTGGTGGTCCCTGCTCGCGCTGCCGGCGGCGACGATGATCGCCTTCGCCTTCTCGGCGGTGGGGATGTTCCTGACGACCTTCATGCGGTCGTGGGTGGACTTCGACTACGTCAACCTCGCGATCCTGCCCATGTTCCTGCTGTCCGCGACGTTTTTCCCGCTGTCGACCTACCCGGAGGCGGTTCGCTGGTTGGTGCAGATCACGCCGCTCTACAACGGCGTGGCCCTGGAGCGGGGACTCATGCTCGGCGAGGTCGACGCCGGACTGCTGTGGCACGTCCTGTACTTCATCGTCCTTGGTGCGATCGGGCTGCTGGGGTCGGCGCGGCGGCTGGAGCGGCTGCTGCTGTCCTGACCGTCGGCTCCTGCGTGGCCGGATGGGCGTGTCGCGGGCCGGATCTCGAACACGTGTTCGGTAGGTTTTCCACACGGAGTGACCACCTCGTCCCACGATCCACAGGACCTGCTGACCGAGTCCGGGATGTCGGTGACCGCTCCTAACGTCTGACTCGACGAGACGTCCGACCGGCAGCACGGCGGGGCGGGGAGCGGGTCGTAGGTGGACGGCAGACTTCGAGACGAAAGCGTTGGTGGGTGGCATGGCTCCTGGTGTTCCGGATCGCGAGACCGCGATCGCAACGGTCCTCAGCCAGATCGAGAAGCAGCACGGCAAGGGCGCGGTGATGCGCCTCGGCGACGACATCCGCCCGCCGATCGAGGTGATCCCCACGGGGTCGATCGCCCTCGACGTGGCGCTGGGCATCGGCGGCCTGCCGCGCGGGCGTGTGGTGGAGATATACGGACCCGAATCGAGTGGGAAGTGCCTGACGGCCGACGCCTACGTCTGGACCGACTACGGGCTCGAGACGGTGGCCGAGGTGTTCTCCCGGGCAGGGATGACGGCGAGCTGTACCGCGCGGGTCACTGACGTCCGCGAGCTGAGTATGCGGGTGGTCAACGAGCGCGGTGAGCTCGAGGCAGTGGCTGCGCTCACCCACAACGACCGGAAGCCCACGGTCAACCTGACCTTGCAGTCGGGACGTCGGGTGACGGCGACGCACAACCATCCGCTGCGGGTCGTGAGCGAGCGCGGATACATCGTCTGGCGCAATGCCGGTGACATCCGGGCAGGCGACACTGTGGTTTCTGCCCTCTTCGGAGCCGACCAGGCGGCGTGCGGGTCGGAGCTCAGCGAAGACGAGGCGGTCTTCCTGGGCTATCTCGCCGCCGAGGGCAGCTTGGGCGGGCGGAACGCGGTCCAGTTCACGAACTGGGACCCGGAGGTGGCCGCCGAGTTCACGACGCTCGCGGAGACGCTCTTCGGCTCGACCGTGCGTCACTCCGACGGCAAGGAGCACCGCATCGTCAACACCGTTCTCCGGCGCCGGCTTGCCGACGAGTACGGGCTGGAATACACCAACGCTCCGGGGAAGACCGTGCCGCACCGTGTGCGCACGGCTGGCGTCAAGGCGCAGGCCGCGTTCCTGTCTGCGCTCTTCGAGGGCGACGGATGGATCGACCCGACCTCCACCATCGGGTTGGGCACTGCGTCACGTGTCTTGGGCGAGCAGGTCCAGCTGATGCTCTACGGCTTGGGCATCCCGAACACCGTGCAGACGACGTTCGACAAGGTCTACGAAGGGGACTACTACTCCGTCATCATCAACCCCTCGGTGGCCCACCGGTTCCTCGACGTCATCGGGTTCCGTTCAGCGCGGCGAGCAGCTCAGGTTGCTGCGAACTTCAGGCGTTCACCGCGGGACCCCCAGTTCGAGAACATCCCTCACCTGCGCGGGATGGTGACCGACCTGCGGGATGCCGTCGGCGGTGATCGTGCCTTCGACCGCATCGCCGGAGAGCTGTTCCGATCAGACATGGACATGGCGTGCTCCCGACAGCGCCTCGCGCGACTCGTGGAGTGGGCGGATCGACGGGCAGCGCTGCTGTCGCCGGGCGCCGTGGCCATCGTGGAGCACCTCCGGGGACTCGCCGCGGCGGCGTACACCTACGAAACCGTCACGTCGGTCGAGGACGGCGGACTGCAGCCGACCTTCGACCTCATGGTTCCGGACACACACAGCTTCATCGCCAACGGCGTCCTGTCACACAACACGACCGTGGCGTTGCATGCGGTGGCCAACGCTCAAAAGGCCGGCGGCATCGCTGCTTTCATCGACGCGGAGCATGCGCTCGACCCCGAATACGCTCATGCGCTCGGGGTGGATACCGACGCGCTGCTCGTGTCCCAGCCCGACACGGGGGAGCAGGCGCTTGAGATCGCGGACATGCTCATCCGATCCGGGGCGATCGACATCATCGTCATCGACTCGGTGGCCGCGCTCGTGCCCCGGGCGGAGATCGAGGGCGAGATGGGCGACAGCCACGTCGGCCTCCAGGCCCGGCTGATGTCTCAGGCATTGCGCAAAATTACCGGTGCCTTGAATAGCACCGGAACGACAGCGATCTTCATCAACCAGCTGCGCGAAAAGATCGGGGTGCTGTTTGGCTGCATGTCCTACACGACACGAGTCACTCTCGCCGACGGCAGTCAGGAGAAGATCGGCAAGATCGTCAACCAGCGGATGCCCGTCGAGGTTCGCACCTACGACCCTGAGACGAACGCTATCGTCAACCGGCCAGTGACCAACTGGTTCGACAATGGTCCAGCCGAACGCTTCCTGCAGTTCACGGTCGCGAAAGCGGGGGGAAACGGGAGGTCCCAGTTCGCTGCTACGGAGAATCACCTCATCCGGACACCGGGCGGGTGGCGCGAGGCTAGTGAGATCGCCCCCGATGACCGGGTTATGGTCAGTGAGACGGCGCGGCTCAGCGACCAGCAGTGGCAGGTCGTTCTGGGTGGTCTCATGGGCGACGGTCACCTCGCGCCAAACCGACGAGGGCGGTCAGGCGTCAGGTACCGAATGGGCCATAGCGCCAAGCAGATCGGTTATCTGGATTGGAAGTGCGCGGTCCTCGGCAACATCGGTCAGAGTCGTTCCATTAGGCCGAATGGCGCCGTGCACGTTGACCTAACTCCGCTGGCGGAGCTCGGTGAGCTACGTCAGGTCATCTACTGGGGCGACGGCAAGAAGCACATCACTGAGGACTTCCTCAAGGCGCTGACGCCGCTGGCGTTGGCAGTCTGGTACATGGACGACGGGGCTTTTACGATCCGGTCCAAAGGGATTCAAGCCCGAACTGTCGGGGGTAGCGGTCGAATCGAGGTCTGCATCGAGGCGATGAGTCCGGGCAGCCGCGTTCGCTTGGCTGACTATCTCCGCGACGTCCACGGGGTTGGCTGCCGAGTCCGTCTGAGCGGCGCAGGTCGCAAGGCGGTGCTCGTGATGTCGCGAGCAGGCACGGATCGATTCCAAGAGATCATCGCGCCGTATGTGCATCCGTCGATGGACTACAAACTGCTGCCGCGACTTCGGGGGCAGTTCGCGGTCGCTCCCGAGTTCGCTGAACCTCGAGAGGTGCTGGTGCCCGCTCGGGTCCTCGACGTCCACGTCAAGCCGCGGACACGAACGATGCACCGGTTCGACATCGAGGTCGGTGGCCAGGACGGGACGCACAATTACTTCGTCGACGGGGTCATGGTCCACAACAGCCCCGAGACAACGACCGGTGGCAAGGCGCTGAAGTTCTACGCGTCCGTCCGGCTCGACGTGCGCCGGATCGAGACGCTCAAGGACGGGTCCGACGCCGTCGGCAACCGGACCCGCGTGAAGGTGGTCAAGAACAAGGTCTCGCCGCCGTTCAAGCAGGCCGAGTTCGACATCATCTACGGCCACGGCATCTCCCGCGAGGGCGGGCTCATCGACATGGGGGTCGAGCAGGGGTTTGTCCGAAAAGCAGGTGCCTGGTACACGTACGACGGCGACCAGCTGGGCCAGGGCAAGGAGAACGCCCGCACCTTCCTGCGCGACAACCCCGACCTCGCCGACGAGATCGAGAAGAAGATCAAGGAGAAGCTCGGCGTCGGACCCAAGGTCGACCAGCCGGCCGTGGCCGACGTCCCCGTCGACTTCTGACCGGTGACCTCCGCACAGGCACACGACGCCGACGCGGCCTCCGACCACCACGCACGACGGTTGGCGGCGGCAGCCAAGGCGCTGGCAGTCGCTGAAGGGACAGCCGGGGCGGCAGTCAACGCGACGGCCGGCAAGGCGGCGACACGCAACGCGGCGAACGGCAACGGGGCGG
>JBKPKI010000069.1:0-4357 GCA_046731055.1 Actinomycetota bacterium
CCGGCATGCCCGAGAAGGTCGCGTGGAAGCTTGCTCTCGGCCTCATCGTCTCGCTGGTCTGGTTGTACATCGAGATCCTGCGGCTCCTGGCCATCCTCCGTGGCGACTGACGGAGAGTGACCTCGGCCGAGCGAGAGCTGCAGCGCGTGGTCGAGCGGTGGCGTTCGCTGCCGCTCGACCACGCGCTTTCTCGTATGCCCGTGGTCCGGCCGGTCGTGCAGCGGCTGGCCGACGCGGTGGCCGATTCCGACGGACGACCGCCCGTGCCGGTGCCCGACCTCGGCCCGCGCGTGGTCATGGACCAGCTCACCGTGATGGTATTCGACGCGGCTGAGGCAGGGCTTGACCCGGTGCCCGAGCTACGGGACCTGCGCCGCGCGCTCGGCTGAGGTGACGCCGGACCGATCGACAGGCACGACCGCCCGAAACAGCCGTTTTCGCGCCGAAGTTGCGGTTCGTTCCTGTGGATCGGTACCGCCGCAGGAGAACTCGACTCGTGAACCCGATTAGGACGGTGGGGCAGGCTCGCGGCCAGTGACCTCGCTGTGGGGTCTGGCCGCATCGGCGTGCCGGGTCTAGTTTGGTCCGCGGAACGCCTGGACGGGCGCCTCGGGGGTCCATCGTCGGAAGGCGCAAGTGCATGTTCAGATCAGCTCTGCTGGCCGGCGCACTGACTGTCGGCCTCGTGGTGGTTCCAGCTGCGTCAGCTGTAGCCCAGACCGACCACGAGGTGACCGTGGGAAGCGACGACCGCTACTTCTCGCACAACAAGCAGAATGAGCCCGGGCTGGCGGTAAACCCCGTCAATCCCCAGGTTCTCGTGGCGGGTGCCAACGACAACATCGACTTGGAGCGATGCAACGCCGGCGATCCGAAGACCTGTCCCTTCACGCCGGGCGTCGGCGTCAGCGGGGTGCAGTTCTCCTTGAACGGCGGAGCGTCGTGGACGCAGCCGACCTACACGGGGTACTCGGCCCGCAACGCCAGCTGCAGGCCCGTCCCACCGGCGACGACGCCGGGCTGCGTTCCTACCGTGGGCGGTCCCATCGGGACGCTGCCGTGGTACTTCGAGAACGGAATGGTCTCCAACGGCGACCCTGAGCTCGCGTTCGGCCCCGTGCCTGGCGCCAACGGGCAGTTCTCCTGGGCGAACGGGCAGCGCCTCTACTATGCGAACATCGCGACACCGTTCCCCGGCAGCCCAGGCTTCTCCGGTCCCGGCGCGATCGCCGTCTCCCGTACCGACAACGTGGCCGCGGCGGCGGCCGGGGGCGCTGCTGGCAAGGCAGCGTGGAAGCCACCGGTCATCGTCACGAAGCAGAACACCGCGCTCTTCAGCGACAAGGAGCAGATCTGGGCGGACAACGCCTCCTCCAGCCCATACTTCGGGAACGTCTACGTCTGCAACGTCGGCTTCCGTGGCGACCCCGGCAACGGGGCTCCCGAGCCGGTTCTCTTCGCGCGCAGCACCGACGGCGGCGACACCTGGACGAAACGCCAGCTCTCCGCAGCCACGAACAACGCCCAGACCGGCGGTCGCCAGGGTTGCGCGGTCCGGACAGACAGCGACGGCACCGTCTATGTCGTGTGGTCCGGGTTCGACAAGCAGCGGCAGACCGGCGTCTTCTACCAGGCCCGGTCGACCAACGGCGGCCAGAACTTCGAGCGGCCGCGCGCGATCATCGACACCGCGGGGATCGGCCAGCTCGACCCGGCGCAGGGCCGGTTCACCATCGACGGCGTTGCGGGGGCACGCACCGACGTGTTCCCAAGCATCGACATCGCCAACGGTGCGCCGACCGGCCTGGACGCGACCGACGAGATCGTCGTGACGTGGTCCGACGACCGCGCCGGGACCAACCAGGAGAAGGCCTACCTCTCCCGCTCGACCAACGGCGGCGACTCGTACAGCGGCGCTCGGATCGTCTCCACCGGAGGGGACCGCGCAAACCAACCTGCCGTCGCCATCGCCCCGGACGGTGGGGACGTGTACATCACCTACAACGCCTACCTCGCTCCGTGGCAGCCGACTACGGCGAACCCGCGGCCGATGCTCGGCGTCGTCAACTATGTTCCGCCGACGGGACCGCCGTCGACCCTGCACCGCGGGGTCGTGGGTGATGCCCGCGGGTCGAGTGCCAACGGGCTCACTTCTGAGTTCCTCGGCGACTACAACTACACGGTGGCGACTCGGACCTCCGCGACCGGCGTGTGGAACGACGTCCGCAACGCGGCGGACTGCCCGGCGATCGACGCATACCGGCAGGCGTTCGTCGAGGACGTGCTCGCCGGCACGATCGCGCCGATCGTGGGAGACGAGAAGGAGGATCTAGAGCAGGCGGCGGAGCTGCCGAGCACCCACTCCACCGCACTGCGGCCGGGTCCGAACAATGACTGCCCGCAGGGCGGGACAGTGTCGTTCGGGAACACCGACATCTGGGGAATCACGGTCGGCGACCCGAGCTAGTAGCGGTCACCGACAAACAGCCGGGGTGCTCTCCTCTGGAGGGCACCCCGGTTCGTCGTGCGTCGGTACGCCTGCTCAGCTGAGCCGCTCGTAGATGATCGCCATGCCCTGACCGCCGCCGACGCACATCGTCTCAAGGCCCAGCTGGGCGTCGCGCTCCTGCATTCCGTTGAGCAGAGTGGTCGTGATCCGCGCACCGGTGGAGCCGAAGGGGTGGCCGAGCGCGATGGCGCCGCCGTGGACGTTCAACTTGTCGAAGTCCATGCCGAGCGCGTCGGCGCTCGGGAGCACCTGGGCGGCGAAGGCCTCGTTGATCTCGTAGAGGTCCATGTCGCCGATGGTCATGCCGGCGCGGGCCATAGCCTGCTTCGACGCCTCGATCGGTCCGAGGCCCATGATCTCGGGGGACAGCGCGGAGACGCCGGTCGCGACGACACGGGCGATCGGCGTGAGCCCCAGCTCGGCGGCCCGGGTGTCGCTCATGACGACGACCGCGGCGGCGCCGTCGTTGAGCGGGCAGCAGTTGCCGGCGGTGATGGTGCCGTTCTCGCGGAAGACCGGGTTGAGCGCCCGGACGCCCTCGAGGGTGACGCCCGGCCGCGGTCCGTCGTCGGTCGTGACGACCCGGCCGTCCGGCATGGTCACCGGTGTGATCTCGCGCTCGAAGAACCCGTTGGCGATGGCCTTCTCGGCGCGGTTCTGGCTGGTGACGCCCCACTCGTCCTGGCGCTCGCGTGAGATGCCGAGGGACGTCGCGAGGTTCTCCGCGGTCTGGCCCATGGCGATATAGACGTCGGGGAGCCGGCCGTCGCCACGGGGGTCGGTCCACGTGGCGTTGGTCTTCGCGGTTTCGGCGGTGCGGGCCATGGGCTCGTCGAAGAGCGGGTTGCGCGCGCCTTCGTCTGCCCCGCCGGCGCCGGCCCAGTTGAGGTACTGCGAGACGCACTCCACCCCGCCCGAGATGAACACGTCGCCCTCACCGGCCCTGATCGCGTGGTACGCCATCCGCGTGGTCTGAACGCTCGACGCGCAGAACCGGTTGATCGTGGCGCCCGGCAGGTGGTCCATGCCGGCCAGCACCGTGACGACCCGTGCGAGGTTCGCACCCTGGCGTCCAGAGGGTTCTGCGCAGCCCCAGTAGAGGTCGTCGATGTCCTTCGGGTCGACCGCCGGCACCTTGTCGAGGACGGCTCGCACGATCTGCACCGACAGGTCGTCCGGCCGGATCTCCTTGAGCGACCCCTTGAATGCCCGCCCAATCGGGCTGCGGGCGGTGGCGACGATGACGGCCTCGGCCATGGGGATCCTCCTCGAAAGGCAGGTGAGCGCTCGCTTACCTCAAACGACGATGGTATGCCGCGCGCCTCGCCGCTGTCCCCAGGCCCGACTGTGGTCCCGGTCTCGTGAACCACTCCGTGCGGCGCCCAGGCGCCTCACCCCGGCGACGGCTCAGCTGCCGGCGGACTGCTCGGCCTGCACTGGCTGACCGTCGATGCCGGCCGTCGAGGTATGCGCGTCGTCACCACCGCCGGGGAAGGGCCGACGGACCCGGTGCAGGACCACAGCCCAGCGGCCGAGAGGGCCGCGCGTCTGGCCGGCGATCTGGCTGGGGCGCACCTCGGTGCCGGGGTCGCGCACGGCGGTCGTGGCGGCGCGGGAGACCGGGGCAACCCGCTCACCGCGACTATGGTCGGCACCCGCCATGAGGTCCTCGTTGAAGAGCCCTAGCGCCGAGCACAGGGTGGGGAGCAGAACCGCCGCTGCCCGGGCGTACCCCGCCGCCGACGGGTGGAACCGGTCGTGGCTGAACAGCTCGTGGGGCCGTTCCTCGAACTCCGGTCCGAGGATGTCGCCGAGGGAGACCGTCCGCCCGCCGGCCTCGACGACCGC
>JBKPKI010000070.1:0-15393 GCA_046731055.1 Actinomycetota bacterium
GAAGTCCAGCGCCCAACGCCCGTCCGGCCCGAAGGCCTGCGGGTCAAGGCGGCGAGCCGCCATCCAGTCCTCGTCGGTCGCCG
The DNA here is from genome assembly GCA_046731055.1 of Actinomycetota bacterium. Classification (GTDB taxonomy): domain Bacteria; phylum Actinomycetota; class Actinomycetes; order Actinomycetales; family Dermatophilaceae; genus Lapillicoccus. The sequence continues at coordinate 84 of JBKPKI010000070.1, forward strand.
AGGGAAACGCCTGCTGGGCGGTGGTCGCCAGCACACCGGACGCGTCGAGGAGCGACACGAGCGTGTACGGGCCGACCTGCACGGCTCACGCCTCGGGCAGGTGGACGACGCGCTCGACCCTGTCGATGAGCTCCCCCAGTCGCGAAATCGAGACCTCCGGGTCGAACGCGCTGTCGTCAAGGGCCAGGGTCATCATCACGCCCATCACCGCGGCCGCATACAGGCGCAGATCGGGATCGTCGAGCGGCCGGTGCAGCCGGGCAGCCACGGCTTCGGCGAGCAGGTCGCGCGGTCTGGTGATCTCCATCAGCATGCCACGGCGCAGCTCGGGGACGGACCGGATGAGGTCGTTGCGGACCATCTCCAGCTGGATGTGCTCGTCGGACATGTCCCGAAAGACGTCGTTCACCGCATACCGCAGCGCCTCGAGCGGAGTCATCTCGGCCGGTGCGTTGATCATCACCTCGAAGGTCTGCCGATCGATGAGATCGGTGAGAACGGTGTCCTCCTTGGCTGGGAAATACCGGAAGAACGTGCTCGGCGAGACCTCGGCGGCCGCGGCGATCTGCTCGACGGTCGTCTCGGCGTACCCCTGCTCCCGGAAGAGCCGTAGCGCGTGTTCCTGGATGGCCGCCTTGGTCTTCGCCTTCTTCCGCTCGCGCAGGCCCAGCACCGGCTCAGCGGGTCCCGGGCTCGTCGGCATAGGCCGATTCTGCCGAAACCGGACCGCCGTCGTGTGCGGCCACGGCCCGTCCGTCCGGCAGCAACCTCCAGACCATGCCGGCGCCGACGACACAGATCGCCGCACTGACCCACATCGTCGCGGTGAGACCACTGACGAAGGCGGACCGCACCGCATACTCCAGCGACGTGGAGCCCGACTCGTCAGCAACGGCCATCCCGGTGGCGACGTTGCGCGCAAGCGCGTCGGACAGCTCGGCGGGTAGGCCATCGGGCAGCGCGGACCGGTACGCGGCGTTGAGCAGCGCTCCGAGGACGGCAATGCCGGCGACGCTGCCGACCTGTCGCAACACCTGGATCAGGGCGGAACCGGCCGCCGCCCGCTCGCGCGGCAGCGCCGCCAACGCGCCGTTCTGGCCGCAGAACAGCGCTCCGCCGACGCCGGCTCCGACGAAGATCGTCCAGACGGCGGTCAGCGCATAACCGCTGTCGACCTCGATCCGGGTGCCCAAGAGGAACCCGAGGGCTCCCACGTGGAACCCGCAAACCCCGAGCACTCGAGCCCCGAACCTCGACAGCAGCATCATGGTGGCCCGAAGCCCGACGAACAGGCCCACGACCATCGGCACCAACCGCAGGCCGGTCCCCAGCGCATCCTCACCGAGAACCCCGCGGAGGTACTGCGGGACGACGAACATCGCCCCGAAGAAGGCAAGGCTGGCCACTGCAGCAGTCACCGCGCCCCACCGGAACGCCGGCTCCCGCCAGAGCACCGGATCGACGACCGGCTCGAGTCCCCGGTCGCGGCGCTGCCACCAGACGAACGCCGCGACCAGCACGACGCCTCCCGCCAGCGCGCCGGCAACCAGCGGATCGGTCCACCCGCGCTCGGGGCCCTCGATGACCCCGTACGTAACGGCCAACATGCCGAGGGAGGTGAGGAGGATGCCGACGACATCCAACGGCCGGCCGCGGGCGCCGGTCGTCTCGGGCAGGAACAGGAGCACCGCCACGAGGGCGAGCGCGATGACCGGCAGGTTGACGACGAACACCGAGCCCCACGAGAAGTGCTGGAGGAGTAAGCCGGCGACGATCGGTCCCAGCGGCAGTCCGACCATCGTCGAGATGCCCAGCACCGCGATGGCCCGGGTCCGTTCGGCGGCGTCGAACAGCACGACGACCGACGACATGGCCAGCGGGATGAGGACAGCGGCACCGACTCCCAACAGCGTGCGCGCGGTGATGAGACTGTCGGCACTGCTCGCGACGGCGCACCACAGCGAGCCGAGAAAGAAGACCACGAGCCCGACCACTGTCGAGCGCTTGCGCCCGTACCGGTCGCCCAAGAGGCCGGCCGGAAGCAGCAGCGCGCCGAGAGCCAGAAGATAGCTGTCCGCGAACCATTGCAGCTGCGCGTTCGAGGCGTGGAGGCTCACGCCGATGTCGGGGAGGGCGACGTTGAGGATGGTCGTGTCGAGGCCGATGACGAGGACGGTCGTCGCGGTCGCGGCCAGCGCCCACCAGCGTCGCGCCCGGAGACTACTATGAGATTCAGTAGTTTTTGCTTGTGACATGCATTTGATAGTGACTCGCAGGACAGTTGCTGTCAAGTGCCCAACGCTCACAAGTCCTCGACGGCTTCGCGCCAGACCGTTGCCGTGCTGGAGCTACGGCTACCGACCTGAGCCGGAGTACCGGGTTGTAGTCGGGCACGCTGTAGCCGACGCCGCGAACCTGCTCGCCCCCTATTACGCGTTGATCGGACTCTGGTGGGGTCGAAGGAGGACGGTCCAGGCGGCTGCGCTCGCGGGCGCGGTCACCGCGCTTCAACGATCCCCTCGGCGGAGTTCAAGTCGCCTCCGGCGGGTGGCTTCCCGACTACCCCCGCGCTTCCACGTACTACGACCAGCTGTTCCGGTGTCCCGCCATCTACCAGTAGTACGTATTCGGCTACTGCGACCCCGAGACCGACCGAGCCGCGGACGCCGCCTTGGCACTGCAGGCGACTGACCTGGTCGGGCCAACCGTGCCTGGGCGGCGGTGCAGCAGCGAGTCGTCGACGGAGCGCCGGCGGTGTTCGGAGTCACCAACAGAGACGTCTGGTACACCTCGGAGCGGATCGGCAACTACCAGCAGGCGGAGATCTATGGGCCGCTGTTCAGCCAGATCTGGGTCCGCTGACCCGCCGTCCAAGCAGGCAGGAGCCACCGTCCGATGTCGGTCCGGTGTGCATTGCGTAACAGCGCTTGTCTGCGGTTACCGACCGGTAGCATTATGGGTGTTACCGACGAGTAACCCATTCGGAGGAGACCACCCCATGAGCCACTACCGCAGCAACGTGCGCGACCTCGAGTTCGCGCTGTTCGAGGTGTTCGGGAGGGGCGACCTGCTGGGCCACGGTCCCTACGAGGCCGTCGACGCCGACACCGCGCGCGAGATGCTGCACGAGGTGGCCCGGCTGGCTGAGCACGAGCTCGCCGCTAGCCTGCTCGACTCCGACCGTCACCCTCCGGTCTACGACGCCGAGTGGCACACGGTGACGATGCCGGAGTCGTTCCGGAAGTCCTACGCCGCATACCTCGACTCGGGGTTCTGGGCCATCGACGTCCCAGCCGGGCTCGACGGCACTGTCGTCCCGCCGTCGCTGCGGTGGGCGGTCAACGAGCTGATCCTCGGCGCCAACCCGGCCGTCGGCATGTATGCGTCGTGTTTCTCCTTCGCCAAGCTGCTCTACCTGTTCGGCACGGACGACCAGAAGAAGCTGGCCAAGCTCATGGTCGACCGCAAGTGGGCCGCCACCATGGTCCTCACGGAGCCGGACGCGGGCTCGGACGTCGGCGCCGGTCGCACCAAGGCCGTCCAGAACGCCGACGGCACGTGGAACATCACTGGTGTCAAGCGGTTCATCTCATCGGCCGAGCACGACCTCACCGAGAACATCGTGCACTTCGTCCTGGCGCGCCCCGAGGGCGCCGGCCCGGGCACCAAGGGGCTCTCCCTCTTCATCGTCCCGAAGTTCCAGGTCGTCGACCTCGACACGGGCGAGCTCGGCGAGCGCAATGGCGTCGTCGTCACCAATGTCGAGCACAAGATGGGCCTCAAGGTTTCGACGACCTGCGAAGTCACGTTCGGCGACGGCGCCCCAGCGGTGGGCACCCTGCTCGGCGACGTCCACGACGGCATCGCCCAGATGTTCCGGGTCATCGAGCACGCGCGAATGATGGTCGGTACCAAGTCGATCGCGACGCTGTCGGCCGGCTACATGCAGGCGCTGGAGTTCGCCAAGCAGCGCGTACAGGGCGCCGACCTCACCCAGCAGGCCGACAAGACGGCGCCGCGCGTCACCATCACCCACCACCCCGACGTGCGGCGCTCGCTGATGCTCCAGAAGGCGTATGCGGAGGGGCTGCGGGCGCTCATCCTCTACACCGCTACACAGCAGGACGCCGTCGAGGTGGCCCAGCTGGCCGCCGGCTCAGAACAGCTGCCCGAGGACTCGCCGGCCCAGCTGGCCCGCCGGGTCAACGACCTGCTGCTGCCGGTCGTCAAGGCGCTCGGCTCGGAGCGTGCGTGGGTGTTGCTCGGAACCGAGTCGCTGCAGACGCTCGGCGGGTCCGGGTTCCTGCAGGACTACCCGATCGAGCAGTACGTCCGGGACGCCAAGGTCGACACCCTCTACGAGGGGACGACGGCGATCCAGGGTCTCGACTTCTTCTTCCGCAAGATCGTCAAGGACCAGGGCGTCGCAATCTCCTACGTGGCCATGCAGGTTCAGGAGTTCGCCAAGGACCTCGGCGCCACCGGCGGCGCGTTCGACAAAGAGCGCGAGCTGCTCGGCCAGGCCCAGGCCGACGTCCAGGGCATCCTCGAGTACGTCGGGAGTGAGGCGTTCAAGTCCGACCCGCGCATGGGAGGCGACGTCCGCAACGTCTACAAGGTCGGGCTCAACACGTCCCGGCTGCTCCTCGCCGCGGGTGATCTCGTCGTCGGCTGGCTGCTGCTCCGAGAGGCTGAGGTGGCCCACGAGGCACTGACGTCCCGGGGCGACGCGCTGAGTGCCAAGGACCGCGACTTCTACACCGGCAAGGTGGCGGCGGCCCGGTTCTTCGCCCGGACCGTCCTGCCGCGCCTGGCGGCCGAGCGGGCGATCGCCGAGGGCACCGACCCGTCGATCATGGACGTACCCGAGTCGGCCTTCTGACCGGACCTGGCGTACGCGATCGACAGGCAGGAACGGCCGAAACTGCCCAAGCACTGTCGAAAACCGACTTCGTGCCTGTCGATCGGGACGCTTCCTGACCGTCAGACGTCGCGACGGTCGTCGTGAATGTCTTCGACGTTGCGCCGCTCCACCACCGATGTGTGCGACGTGTTGGCCCGTTGCCGGTTCTGGATGGTGCCGAAGATCAGGGCGAGCAGGCCGCCCGCCATGAGGATGTAGCCGACGACGTCGAGGTTGGTCTTCAACAGCGAGCTGTCCAGCGACGTGAAGCTGAGGATGCCGCCGATGACGATCAGAAAGACTCCGAGCCCGATTCCCATTGGCGTGCCTCCGCTTCCGTCCCGAGCTCCTGATGACGCTTCACCATAGTCCCGCGTTCAGGTTCCTCGCAGGTGTAGCACGAGGTGGTCGGGCCCGGTGTCGTCGAGGACCAGCGGTACGCCCCAGTCCTGCTGGAAGAGGTGACAGGCGGGATTTTCACCTTCGGCGTCGCAGGCAGCGGCCTGTACGGAGACGTGCAGCGTTCCGGCCGGTATGCCTGGCGCCACGGTCAGCGGCCGGGTCAGGCTCGGGCCGTCCCCGGCGCCGTCGAAGAGCAGGTCCGGCGGACTAGCCGAGACCACCATGCGGGTCGGATCACCCCACCGGTCGTCGAGCTTCTGGCCGCTCGGTGGTTCGAACGCGACGACCAGCTCGACCACTCCGGGAGCGAGCGGTGTGGCTGGCCGTTGGGTACGCCGGGACGGGCCGTCGATTTCCTGGGCGTCGGCCGGAATGGCCACCCGCACGAGACGGTGTGCTGCGGACTCCACCACGACGAGCCGTGCCGAACCGTCCGTCCCTCGCTCCACGACGGCGTCGCTCGGCTCGGCCAGGCCGGTGGCCAAGGTCGTGACCCGGTTGCCGACCGGGTCGTACCGGCGGATCGCCCCGTTGTAGGTGTCGCAGACCGCAGCCGACCCGTCGGGCAGCTCGACCACGCCGAGCGGGTGCTGGAACCGCGCCTCCCCAGCCGGGCCGTCGCGGTGCCCGAAGTCGAACAACCCCGCCCCCACCTGGGTGGCCACCCCGGAGGCCGACCAGGTGCGCAGCGCCGACGTCTCCGCGTCGGCCACCCAGACCCGGTGGCCATCCGCGGAAGTCGCCACACCCGAGGGCTGGGCGAACCATGCGACGTCGCCCGGACCGTCGCGAAGTCCCTCCTGCGCGGTCCCGGCCAACCCGTCGAGGCGCCCCAGTGCGGGGTCGGCGTCCAGCCTCAAGGCCCAGAGCTGGTGGATGCCCGCCATCGCGATCACCACGTGCCCCTGCCACCAGGCCAGGTCCCAGGGTGTGGAGAGGTCCTGTTCCAGGGCCGGGCCCCCGCCCTCCCGACGCCGCAACGGCCGGCCAGAACCGGCCAGCGTGCGGATCTCGTTGTCCGACAATGAGATCCCTTTGACCTGGTGATTGACCGAATCAGCGACCAGCACGTCGTAGCCGACCGCCGTCGCCACCTCGGACGGCAGCAGCAGCACGCCTTGCGGTTCGTCGAACACGTCCGGACCTCCCCACCGCCGGCGCTCGGTCTGGAGGTCCGCCTCGAGCTGCACGAGCTGGTGGTGCGCGGTGTCGGAAACGACGAACGAGCCGTCTGGCAGGAGCGCGAGCTTGCCCGGGAATCGCAGCGCGGACTGCGGAGGGGGCGGCGGCGCATACGGGGCATTCCCCCGGCGCAACGTCCCCTTGGCCGCGTGCTCGGCGACGAGCTCGTCGACGAGTCTGGCGATGCCGGGCGCGTGGCCCTCACCGGACATGGAGGCGACGACGTACCCCTCCGGGTCGACCACGACAAGGGTCGGCCAGGCTCGGGCGGTGTACGCCTGCCACGTCACCAGCTCGGGGTCGTCGAGGACGGCGTGCCCCACGGCATAGCGCTCGACCGCGGCCTCGACCGCCGCCGGGTCGCCCTCGTGCTCGAACTTCGGCGAGTGCACCCCGAGAACGACGAGCTCCTCGGGGAACCGCTCCTCGACCGGCCGCAGCTCGTCGAGCACGTGAAGACAGTTAACGCAGCAGAACGTCCAGAAGTCGAGCAGGACGACGCGTCCGCGGAGCTCGGCGAGCGACAGGGCGTGGCCGCCGGTGTTGAGCCAGCGCCGGCCGACCAGCTCGGGCGCCCGAACCCGGACGTCAGTGCGCACGAGAAGGCAGGCGCCGGTCGGCAAGGACCGGAAAGTCGGCGCGCCACGAGTCCACCAAGGACAGGTCGACCTCGACGCTGAGCACCTGCTCGTCGAGACCGGCGACGGCGAGCGCCTCCCCGGTCGGGAGAACCACCTGGGAGTGGCCGCCCATCTCGGTCCGCGAGTGCGTGCCCGCGGTGTTGCAGGCGAGAACGACGCACTGGTTCTCGATTGCTCGGGCGTGCGCGAGCAGCGTCCAGTGGGTGACCCGCCGACGCGGCCACGCCGCCGGGATGACGAACACCTTCGCCCCGGCATCCAGCTGCGCGCGGTAGAGCTCGGGAAACCGCAAGTCGTAGCACGTCGAGAGCCCAGCCGTGATCGTGCCGCCAGCGCCGTCGGGAAGCTCGGTGGTGACGATCCGCTCGCCCGCCTCCATCAGCTTCGGCTCCCCGGCGCCGAAGCCAAACCGGTGAATCTTGCGGTACGTCGCCTGCAGCGTGCCGTCCGGCGCGAAGACCAGCGAGGTGTTCCAGAGGTCCTTGCCCTCCGGCCCGGTGCTGCCGTCAGAGGAGGTCTCGACGATCGAGCCGGCATGCAGCGTCACGTCGGCGTCCTTGGCCGCGGCACTCATGGCCGTGGCGATGGCGCCATGCGGAGTGTCGGCTCTCGTCTCCCACGTCTCGTAGGCGAACCCACCCGGAGCCCAGAGCTCCGGGAGGACAACGAGGTCGTGGCCGCGCTGTTCTCGAACCAGCGCGGCAACCCGGTCGACGCGGTCGGCGACAGTCTCGTCGTCGCCGTAGCCGATCTGGAGCAGCGCCACCTTCACGCGCTTCAGCCTAGGCGTCCGGCGACCGCTGCCGCTCCCGGCGCCGGGCCAGCTCCTGCAGTCGTTCGTTGTAGGCGACGAGCTCGGCGTCCCCGTCCCGGTCGGCCTGGCGGTCGTGCCGCCTGCTCTCCCTGGCGTCGGACCGGATCCAGTCGCGGACGACGAGAAGGCTGAGGACGAGCACCGGGATCTCGCCCACCGCCCAGGCGATGCCGCCGCCCGTCTGCTGGTCGCCGAGCGGGTTGGCGATCCACGGAAGGCGGAGGGCGCCGAAGAAGTCCGGGGCGAGCAGCGTGGTGCCGCTCATCAGCGCGACTCCGAAGAAGGCGTGGAAGGACACGGTGATGAGGAGGATGAGCAGCCGCAGAGACGGCGGCCACTTCGGCGGCCCTGGGTCGACTCCGATCATGACCCAGGCGAACAAGTATCCGGTCACCAGGAAGTGCGCGGTCATGAGGACGTGTCCGGTATGCGTCGTCAGGGCCAGCTCGAACAGGGCCGAGTAGTAGAAGACGACAAGACTCGTGAAGAAGAGCACCGCGGCGACGATCGGGTGGCCGAGCACTCGCAGCAGTCGCGAGTGCACCAGCCCCAGCAGCAGCTCGCGCGGACCAAGGCTGCCGTCGCCGCGGGCCGGCAGCACCCGGAGGGCGAGAGTCACCGGGGCCGCGAGCACGAGGAGAAGTGGCGCATACATGGCGATCGTCATGTGGTCGACCATGTGCCACGAGAAGGAGACTCGCCCGAGGACCGCGGGCGCGCCGCAGGTCGCCCAGGCGAGGACGACCCAGCCGGCGATCCAAGAGATCGCGCAGAGGGTGCTCCAGTGGTCGCCTCGACGGCGGAGGCGGAGGACCCACATGAGATAGACCCCGACGGCGAGCAAGGCCACGACGCCCCACAGCCAGTCGAACCGCCAGAGCGTCAGCCACGTGGTGCCCGTGGGGGCGACCGGCTCCGGGAAACCCGTCAGCTGCGCTGACGCGGAGGTGTCGAGAGGTCCGGGCAGGGCGGGCGTCGGAGTGCGCGACAGCGCCGTCGCGAAGCCGACCGCCACACCCATCACGACGAGCTCGGTCAGCGCGAACCGGAGGAAGAGCCGACCACCCGGGCCCTCTGCGGCCATCCGCCCGACGACCCGACGGCGCTGCTGCCAGCCCAGGAGTCCCAGGACGGCGAGGCACGTGACTTTGACCAAGACGAGCGCGCCGTATGCCGTCGCAAGGTTCCCGAGCTCGCCCACGCCGCCCAGCCGGATCACCGCGCTGACGACACCGGAGCCGGCGACGGCGACAAAGCACCAGAGCGCCATCGTGGAGAAGCGGCCGACGACCGTGGCCAGGTGCGGACCGAGCGCGGAACGCAGCACGACGACGGCGAGGAGTCCACCGATCCACAGCGACGCCGCGACGAGGTGAGTGGCGAGCGTGTTGACAGCGGTCTCGTGGTCTGCGGTGCCGGACGCGTGACCAGCGAGGGCAAGCGGCAGCAAGGCGGCCACCGCCAAGAATGCCGCAGCGGCAATCCCTTTGCGCTGCAAGGACATCGCCGCCACAGTCGTGGCTCCGGCGGCGACGAGAGCGCTGATGATTGCCACCCGGAACGTCTCCAAGGTCCACACGTACTGGCTGAACTGGCCCCAGAACTCGGGGACTCCGACGGGCGTCCCGGCCGCCTCCGCAAAGCCGAGGACGACGCCGACGAGGGTGGCCACTACCCAGACGACACCGGAGGTCACCGCATACCGGGCCGCCTGCAGGGTGACCGGAGGGGTCCGGTGGCCGGGGGCGAACAAGGCGCCCACGACGAGCAGCCCGATGGTCAACGCACCGGCGCCATCCTGGACCACGCGGACCAGCGGCAGTCCCCACCGCACCACCGGGCCTACGTCCAAGAGGCCCTCGATGACCGGCGTCGCGGACCCACCGACCGCTACGGCTACCACGCAGGCGACGAGACTGACCGTCAGGGCCATGAGCGCCGGACCACGGCGGCCGCGGACGGACGGACCAGGGGCCGTCTCCGGAGCGCGCGACGCGGTCACCGGACCAGGGTAGAGAGCGACCCTGGATAGGGTGAGCCGGTGCCTCAGCACCCTGCCCCGCCGACGGATCTCAGCGGTCTCGTCGGCGCCTACGAGCAGACCGCTCGGGCCGTGATCGACCTCGGCCAAACCCTCTCGGCGCGCGACTTCGGCAAGGACACCGAATGCCCGGGGTGGACGGTCAAGGACCAGTTCAGCCACATCGCCGGCATCGAGGGCTGGCTGGACGGCGCCACGCCACCGCGGATCGACCTGCCCGAGCTGCCCTACGTGAAGAACGAGCAGGGTGAGTTCGTCGAGCTCTTCGTGGAGGAGCGGCGGTCCCGGGAGGGCGCCGACGTCGTCGGCGAGCTGGAGGACATCCTCGAGAGCCGGCTGTCGCAGCTGCGCGACGCGACGATGACCGAGGAGACCGTGGTCCGCGGGCCGTTCGGCCGGACGACCGCGGCCAGAGCGCTGACGCTGCGCGCCAGCGACATCTGGGTGCACGAGCAGGACATTCGCACCGCCATTGGACGGCCGGGTGACCTCGACACTCCTGCGGCGGCCATCTTCGTCGCGGCAGTCATCCGCGCCTTTCCCCGCGTCGTCGCCCGCGACGCCAAGGTGCCGGTCGGGCACGCGGTCATCGTCGACGTCACTGGGCCCGTAGTCGCCCGGGCCGGCGCGCGCGTGGTGCTGGACGAAGACCGCCGTCCCTGGGGTGAAGAGCTGTTCACCGGTGAGTCCCACGACGCCGACACGGCGAGCGCTCCCACGGAGACCACGTCCATCATCCTGTCGACCGACGCGTTAACCCGTCGCGCCGCCGGCCGGCGGTCGGTCGCCGACCTCGTCTTCACCGTTGCCGGTGACGCCGGGGTGGCCGGCGAGGTGCTCGAGCACCTGGTCGTCACGCACTGAGGCTCTCTCAGGCCGCCTGCGAGCTCGACGGTTCCAAATCCCCGTCATTTGTTTGCACCATGCAACCGTCCGTGGCATAGTTGCGTGAGTCATGCAAGTAACGGGAGAGGTGACCTCGATGCCGACGGACACCATGGGGACGCAGGCGGCGGCGCAGCCGGAGGCGAAGCGCCCGCCGGAGGGGGCAGCTCCGCCGGGGGCGTCCGTCCAGCCGGAGGCGTCCGTCCAGCCGGAGACCGCCCAGGCTCTGTCCAACACGCTTGTGCGGGTCATGAAGATCATGAGTGCGATGAAGCACCAGGCGCCTCGGCAGCACCCCGCCGTCGACCCGTCGCACTACCCAGTGCTCTTTTGCCTGTCCGGCGACCCGCAGCGGGTGTCGGCGGTTGCTGAGAGCATCCACTCCGACGTCTCGACGGTGAGCCGTCAGGTGACGCACCTCGTGCACCACGGCCTCCTCGACAAGATCGGCGACCCCGACGACGGTCGGGCGCAGCTGCTGTCGTTGAGCCCCTCCGGCCGCGAGGTCATCGACAAGCTGGTCCGCGGGCGCGGCCAGTGGTTCGGGCAGCTGCTCGCGTCCTGGACCGACGAGGATGTCCGGGCGTTCGACGCATACCTGACCCGGTTCGGTGACGACCTGGAGGCGTTCAAAGCCCGCGTTTCCACCTCTATCCCGACGGGCAACGCCGCCCACCAGACTTCGACCCCGTCCGAGACCATCCCCGAGGAGCCCGCGCATGAGCGCTGACACCACTGCCGAGCCCGCCGAAACCCGGCCCTCCGGCCTGACTCCCGATCTCGAAGGCCCGCTCACCCACCGGCAGATCCTGACGATCCTCACGGGCCTGATGATGGGCATGTTCCTCGCCGCACTCGACCAGACGATCGTCGCCTCGGCGATGCGGACCATCGCCGACGACCTGCATGGGCTCTCGGCGCAGGCGTGGGTGACGACGGCCTACCTCATCACCTCGACGATCGTCACGCCGCTCTACGGCAAGCTGTCCGACATCTACGGCCGGAAGCCGTTCTTCCTCTTCGCCATCTCGATCTTCACGGTCGGGTCGGCCCTGTGCACGCTGGCGACCTCAATCGGCACCCTGGCCGCCTACCGGGCCATCCAGGGCCTCGGGGCCGGCGGCCTCTTCGCGCTGGCCCTCGCGATCATCGGCGACATCGTCCCGCCCCGTGAGCGCGCCAAGTACCAGGGCTACTTCCTCGCCGTCTTCGGCACGTCGAGCGTGCTCGGGCCAGTCATCGGCGGCTTCTTCGCCGGACAGGAGACCATCCTCGGCATCACCGGCTGGCGCTGGGTCTTCCTCGTCAACGTCCCGATCGCCATCGCGGCGCTCATCGTCGTCTCCCGGACGCTGCACCTGCGCCACACCCGGTTGGACCACCGGATCGACTACTGGGGCGCCGTTGCCCTGACCGTCGGCCTGGTCCCGCTGCTGATCATCGCGGAGCAGGGCCGCGAATGGGGCTGGACCTCGACCAACGCCCTCCTCTGCTACGGCATCGGCCTCGTCGGCATCGCAGCGTTCTTCGTCATCGAACGCGCCATGGGCGAAGAGGCGCTGGTTCCCTTGCGGCTGTTCAAGATCCGCACCGTCGCGGTTTCGTCTATCGCCTCCGTGTTCATCGGCATGGGGATGTTCGGCGCGATCGCCGGCCTGCCGCTCTACCTGCAGATCGTCAAGGGCGCCACGCCGACCCAGGCCGGTCTCCAGCTGCTGCCGTTCACGTTGGGCATCATGTTCGGCTCGATCTTGTCGGGTCAGCTGATCTCACGCACAGGGCGCTACCGGCAGTACCCCATCATCGGCGCCGGCATCCTCACCGTGGCCATGTTCGTCTTCCACTACATCCGGTGGGACACCCCGCTGTGGCAGGCCATGATCGTCATGTTCTTCTTCGGCCTGGGCTTGGGCTTCAACTTCCAGCCGCTCACCCTCGCCGTGCAGAACGCGGTCAATCCCCGCGACATGGGGGTGGCCACCTCCTCCGCGACGTTCACCCGCCAGATCGGCGGCACCCTCGGCACGGCCGTGTTCCTGTCGATCCTCTTCTCGCGGGCGGCGGACACGATCCCCGCGGCGTATGCGTCGGCGCGCCAGTCCCCGGACTTCCTTGCCGCGCTGCAGAACCCCCTCGGTGACGCCGCATCCAACCAGCAGTTCATCCAGGGCCTGCAGGCCGCCGCCAGCGGCAACGGAGCAGCGTTCAACAACGCACTCAGCGACTCGTCGTTCCTGCAGCACATCGACCCGCGGCTGGCCATGCCCTACCTCGAAGGCTTCTCGCAGGCGGTCGACGCCGTGTTCCTCGTGGGGACGTTCATCCTGTTCGCCGCCTTTGTCGTGTCGTGGTTCCTCCCCCACGTGGAGCTGCGCAGCGGCTCCGCCTACAGCGAGCGGAACGGCGCCGTGGCGGCCGCTCCGGAGGACGCCCAGCTGGCTCCGGTCGGCGTTGCCGCCGCAGTGAGCGCGGGGGCCGACTCCCGCGACGGTGCGGCCTATGACCCGGAGAGACACAACGGGTCCGGCCCGGGCGGCCTGCCGATCGCGGAGGACTTCACGCTGCCCAAGAGTGAGAAGAGGGGGCGTCACCGCGCGACTCCCGGCGAAAAGCTGTACTGACGTCTTCGCCGCCCGGCGACATCGGGATGCGGCGTGGCATCACAGCGACGGGTGCCCTCCACCCGCACGCGGCCTGTGAGCGGTATGCGGTGCCCTCGGAGTGGCCGTCCCGGTCACCGCAGATCCGGCACGTGGACTGCGCCGGGGACCGGCTCGCAACCGGCCTGACCGGCCGGGTCCACGGGTGGTTCGGCGTGACGGCGGACTTCCAGATGCTGAGCGTCGACGAGCTCAGGCGGATGTGGTCCTGGCGGGCGCGATCCGGTCCGGTCGCCTTGACCTTGCATCACGCCGTGCTATCGGTTCCCGAGGGGAGCCAGACGAACCTGGAGATCGAGGGTCCAGCGTTGGCCGTCCTCCTGTATGCGCCGCTCGCCCGGGTGGCGCTACGACGGCTGGTCCGCCCCTGACCTCGTCCAGCCGGTGCGCACGGTCTGCGCACATGTGGTGGTCAGCGCGCACACCGTAGGGGCGGACGGCGTCACCCCCAGACCAACCCCCGGGCCGGATCCTCGAGGATCGCCGCGATGTCGGCGAGGAACCGGCTGCCCAGCTCGCCGTCGATGAGCCGGTGGTCGAAGGAGACCGCGAGCTGGGTCACGTGCCGGATGGACAGCTGGTCCTGGCCGGCTGCGTCGGTGACGACCCACGGCTGCTTGCGGATCGCACCGAAGCACACAATGGCGCTCTCGCCCGGGTTGATGATCGGCGTCCCGCTGTCGACGCCGAAGACGCCGACGTTGGTGATGGTGATCGTGCCGCCGCTCATGTCCGCGGGCTGGGTACGCCCTTCACGGGCGGTTGCGGCCAGCGTGCCGATGGCCTCGGCCAGCTGCCGCATCGTCATGGCGTGAGCGTCCTTGACGTTGGGGACGATCAGTCCTCGCGGTGTGGCCGCGGCGATGCCGAGGTTGACGTAACGCTTGACGACGATCTCCTGAGCGGCTTCGTCCCAGGCGGCGTTGATGCCCGGGTTGCGCACGACGGCCACGCAGAGCGCCTTGGCCAAGACAAGGAGCGGCGTCACCTTGATGTCGCGAAACTCTTTGTCCCGCTTGAGGTTCTCGACGAGCTCCATGGTCTTGGTGACGTCGACGGTGACCCACTCGGTCACGTGCGGCGCGGTGAACGCGGACTGAACCATCGCCTGAGCCGTCATCTTGCGGACCCCCTTGACGGGGATCCGCTCCTCGAGCGCGCCGGCTGCCGGGCGTTCGGCCGGAGCGACCGCGGCGCCGTTGGTCGGCGCACCGGAGGCGTACGCCTCGACGTCGGACCGGGTGATGATGCCGCCTACGCCCGACGCGGCGACCTCGTCCAGGTCGACGCCGAGGTCCTTGGCCAGCTTGCGCACCGGTGGCTTGGCGAGCACGCGACCGGCGCCTGGCTCGCGGCCGGTCACCGCCTCGGCCGAGCGTGGTGCGCGCTCGGTGCGGTCGCCGACCGCCGCGGTGGCAGCGGGGACGAACTCGTCGGGATTGTGGTGTGGGTGGTGGTCCTCGCGGTGATGAGCCGACCTGGTACGCATACTCGCCGGCTGCGCCTCGTCCGGTGCCGTGGCCTTGCGTGGGCGCCGCTTGGCCTCCGTTTGTTTGACGCCGTAGCCCACGAGGACGGCGGTACGACCGGTGGACGTCGTGCCGCCGATCTTCCCTTCCTCGATCGACTCGGCCTCGGTCGGGCGCGCCACCGTCGGGTCGACCTTCGGAGCCGGGGAGCCCTCGATGCCGGGCTCGACCGCCCCCTGGTCTGGCGCGTCCTCGACCGTCGTCGGCGCACCGGCCTGCGTCGGGCCGTCAGGCCCGACAGACGCTGCCGTCT
>JBKPKI010000071.1:0-3099 GCA_046731055.1 Actinomycetota bacterium
ACGCGCGGCGTCGACCGCCGACTCCAGCCGCTCCCACTCGACCAGCTCGGGCGGGATCTCGTCGAGGAACCGGGACGCCGGGTGGTACTGCGGCGCACCCCACGCCGACCGGACTGCCGCCCGGGACAGGTACAGCCGTTCGCGGGCCCGGGTGATACCGACGTAGGCGAGCCGGCGCTCCTCCTCCAGCTCCAGCGGCTCGGACAAGGCCCGCATGTGGGGAAAGGTGCCGTCCTCCATTCCCGACAGGAAGACGACGGGAAACTCCAAGCCCTTGGCCGTGTGCAGCGTCATCAGGGTGACGACGCCAGTCGTGTCATGGCCCGTGCCGTCCTGGGAATCAGGGAGGTCGTCGGCGTCGGCGACGAGGGACACCCGCTCGAGGAAGTCCTCCAACGAGATGACCTCGCCGGTCTCGATCCGCTCCTCGTCGAACTCCCGGGCCACCTCGACGAGCTCGGCGAGGTTCTCGATCCGGGTCTCGTCCTGCGGATCGGAGCTGGCCCGCAGCTCGCGCAGGTAGCCGCTCTGCTCGACGACCGCCTCGAGCAGCCCCGCGACCCCCGACCCGCTCTCCCAAACCCGACGCAGAGACTCCAGCAGGCCGGTGAAGACCTCGATGGCCGCGACCGACCGCGTCGCGATGCCGGGGGCGTCGGCCGGCCGGCCGAGGGCGGCGACGAAGGGTATGCGTTCGCGCTCGGCCAGCTGCGCGACGCACGCCTCGGCCCGCTCTCCGATCCCCCGCTTCGGCACGTTGAGTATCCGTCGCAGGTTGACCGTGTCGGCCGGGTTGGAGACGACGCGCAGGTAGGCGAGGGCGTCCTTGATCTCCTTGCGCTCGTAGAACCGCGTGCCCCCGACGACCTTGTAGGGCAGACCGACCCGCACCAGCACCTCCTCGAACGCCCGGGACTGGGCGTTGGTGCGGTAGAAGATCGCGACGTCCTTGGGGCGGACGCCCTGCGTGTCCTGGAGGTGGTCGATCTGCTTGGCGACGAACGCTGCCTCGTCGTGCTCGCTGTCGGCGACGTACCCGACGATCTTGACGCCGTCGCCGGAGTCGGTCCAGAGGTTCTTGACGCGGCGCTTCTCGTTGCGCGCGATGACCGCGTTGGCCGCGCGAAGGATGGTCTGTGTCGAGCGGTAGTTCTGCTCCAAGAGAATGGTCCGGGCCTGGGGATAGTCCTGCTCAAACTCGACGATGTTGCGGATCGTCGCCCCGCGGAAGGCGTAGATGGACTGGTCGGCGTCGCCGACGACGCACAGCTCGCCCGGCGGTACGGCATGGGGCGGTGCGTCATCCGGCAGGGACGGACCAACCAGCTCCTTGACCAGCTGGTACTGGGCGAGGTTGGTGTCCTGGTACTCGTCGACGAGGATGTGCCGGAACCGGCGCCGGTAGTGCTCGGCCGCGTCGGGGAACGCCTGCAGCAGGTGGACGGTCGACATGATGAGGTCGTCGAAGTCCAGTGCATTCGCCTGTCGGAGACGGCGCTGGTAGGTCGTATACGCCTGCGCCACCATCCGTTCGTGATGGGTACCCGGTTTGTCTTCCGAGCCGACGCGCGACGCATACGTCTCGTCGTCGACGAGCTCGTTCTTGAGGTTGCTCACCGCGTGGGAGAACGAGCGTGGTTGGTACCGCTTGGGATCCAGGTCGAGGTCGCGCAGCACGAGGGTCATGAGGCGTTGGCTGTCGGCCGCGTCGTAGATCGAGAACGTGGACCTCAGCCCCAGTCGGGAAGCCTCGCGGCGCAGGATCCGCACGCAGGCCGAGTGGAAGGTCATGACCCACATCGCCTTGGCCCGCGGGCCGACGAGGTCGGCGACCCGCTCCTTCATCTCGCCGGCGGCCTTGTTGGTGAACGTGATCGCGAGGATCTGACCCGGCTGGACGTGCCGGGCGGCGAGCAGGTAGGCAATCCGGTGGGTGAGGACGCGGGTCTTGCCCGAGCCCGCTCCCGCGACGATGAGCAGCGGCGGTCCCTGGTGGACGACCGCCTCGCGCTGCTGCGGGTTGAGGCCGGCGAGCAGCTCGTCGGGGTCGTGCAGCCGCCCGTCGGCGTCGGTGGGGCGGCCCGGCCCGCCGGCGACATCCGAACCGCCGTCGGCCGTGGCCCACAGGGGGATCCCTCGCTCGTCGACATCGCCGCCGGGTACGGGACGGGGCAGGTCGAGGTCGTCGAAGAGAGTGCTCGGCTCGGAGGTCATCGCGCCGTCCAGCCTACGTCGGCGACGCGACAGACCCGGGACCCAGCACCCGGTCTTGGGACGCGAGTCAGGCGGCCAGGGGGAGCCCCGCCTCGCGCCAGGCGCGCAGCCCGCCCACCACCTCCGTCGCCCTGGTCAGCCCGAGCCGGACCAGGGTCGCGGCGGCGAGCGACGACGCATACCCCTCCTGGTCGAGCACCAGCACGCGCGTCTCGTCGGTGACCCACGGGAACCGCACCGTGCTCCGCGGGTCGAACCGCCGCTCGAGGAGGGCGGCGTCGACGACCACGGGGCCGAGCGCCGGGTCGATCTCGCCGTCGACCCGGCGCTCGGACGCCGGGCGGATGTCGACCAACACGGCCCGCCCGTACAGCAGGAGCTGGTATGCGGCGCGCGCGGACATCGCCCATCTCCCGGCGGCGGACGTGGCCGAGGGCGCGGACGAGAACTGGCTCGTCTCCCGGTCGATGGCCGCCGCGCGGTCCGCGGCGGTCAGGGTCGCAGTTGGGGTCATGGGAACCTCACGAAGTAGGCCGGGTGACCGGCGGGTGTCGGTCACGAGGAGGGCACGGCCGCGACGGTGATACGTCACGCCGCTTGGCGGAGCTCGGATCGAGCAGCGCGTGGCCTCGAGGCCGTCCGGCGCATCTGCCGGACGAGCCAGCGGGCATCCCGGGCGAGACCCTGGATGGTCTCGGAGGCCACCGCGTACTGGAAGAACAGGCCGAGGAAGTACAGCCCCGGCTCCTCGGCGACCCCGCGGTCGTGTCGCGGCAGCCCGTCCTCGCCGGGCCGGAGCGGCAGGTCGAGGAAGGAGTGGTCGGGAGCGGATCCGGTGCACCAGACCACCGTGCCGACGTCCGGGCGCACGCCGTCCGCGCTGAC
>JBKPKI010000072.1:0-21030 GCA_046731055.1 Actinomycetota bacterium
CTGGAGCCGTCCGGTCCGAACGACGAGTAGCGATCCGGGTGGATCGTGATCGCGGCACCGTGGAAGTAGCGGCGGGTGAACTCGGGAAGCGTGATCGCGTCCCAGATCTGCTGCGGCGTCGCCTTGATGACGATGCGGTACACCTGGGTGGCCGTCCCTTCCTCCGGGACGACGGCCGGCTGGTAGGTGCTCATGTCAGTGCTCATCAGGTAGCTCCTGTTTGATCTCGAGGGCGGTCTTGAGGTCGACGAGCGCGGTGACGCGCTCGGCGCGGTACTTGTCGACCCAGCGGTCGGCAACGAGCTGTATGGGAACGGGATTCAGGAAGTGCCGGGTCGCGCGCCCGTCCTTCCGGGTGACGACGAGGCCGGCCTCCACGAGGACGCGGACGTGCTTCATCACCCCGAACCGGCTCATCGCGAACTCCTCCTCGAGCTCGCCGAGCGAGCGCCCGTCGCGTTCGAAGAGCAGGTCGAGGAGGCGGCGCCGCGACGGGTCGGCCAAGGCCTTGAACACCGCGTCGTCGTCCTCGGGCATGCAGCGACAATAGGTGACCATTTGGTCACATGTCAAGATACCGAGCGACGCCGCTGCAGTTCATCCCCAACTTCTCCGCACGTGATGACCTTTGGGGCGCCGACTTCCGATTTGTCGGGAAATAGGTCCTCACGTGTGGAGTTGTCGGTCGCGGCGCACCGGGCGGCGCGCGCGGGCGGCGTGCCCCTGGGGCTGCTGGGGTCAGCCGCGCACGTCCCACACGTGGTGGAAGAGGTCGTGGAGCAGATACCGGCCCAGGGACTCGACGGTGAACGTCGAGCCGTTGCTGCGGACGCCGCTCCGGCTCCATTGGTGGTCGCCGACCCGGCTGTATGCGTCGGCCAGCGCCTCGCCCGTCTCGGTCACCTCGGTGGCGACGACCGCCGGGTCCTGCTCCCAGTAGCGCTCGGCCAGCGCCGTCGCGTCCTGGTCCCAGTTGGCGAACGCGGGGTCGTCCTCGGAGAGCATGAGTTCGAGCCGCCCGCGGAACACGAGGTGGACGTCGCGCACGTGACACGCATACTCCAGCGGCGACCACGTCCTCGGGTCGGGGCGGATCGTCGCGTCAGGCCTGGCGAGCACGTCCGGCCACCGCGAGGCGGCATCACGCACCAGCGCGGGAATGGCGACGGCCTCGATCCTTGCGGTGTCGAATCCGCATTCGGGGCAGGGACGCTGCAGCGTCCACGTCCAGTCCTTGTCGTCCGGCTCCGGCGCCTGGGGATCGGCCATCGCCCGAACCTACTGCGCGGACGGCGGGCCGACGCACCCGCTAGCGTCTGGCTGTGTTCGACAGCCCGGCGTTCTGGATCGTCGTCGCGGTCGTCGTTCTCGTCGTCGTCGCCGTCGTGGTCGTGGCCCGCCGCGACACCGTCATGGAAGTCACCGGGATCGCCCGCCGGCGGCGCCGGCCGCACCGGGACGAGTTCCGGCCCGACAGTGGCGACGAGAATGCTCCACCGCCCAAGCGGGCCGGAATCGTCATCAACCCGACCAAGTTCGTCGACGTCGAGTCGGTCCGCACCCGGATCACGGCCGCCTGCCTCGCGCAGGGCTGGGGCGAGCCGATCTGGTACGAGACGACGATCGCCGATCCCGGCACCGGCCAGGCGCGGCGGGCGGTCGCCGAGGGCGCGGCGGTCGTGTGCCCGCTCGGCGGGGACGGGACGGTGCGGGCCGTCGCGGCGGCGCTCGTCGGCACGGAGACGCCGCTCGGGCTGCTGCCCGGCGGCACCGCGAACCTGTTGGCCCGCAACCTCGATCTGCCGGTGGACTCGATCGACAAGGCGCTCCTCGTCGCGCTGACCGGTCGGAACGTCCGCATCGACGTCGGGCGGATGGCGGTCGACCCGTCCGGCCAGCACGCCGTCCCGGACGAGCACATCTTCCTCGTCATGGCGGGGATCGGCTTCGACGGGGCGATGATGGCCGGCGCGCCGGAGCGGCTCAAGGCGCGGGTGGGGTCGGTCGCGTACATCGTGTCGGGTTTTCAGAACTGGCTGGGCCCCCAGTTCAAGGTTCGGATGAAGGTCGACGGTGAGGGCGAGTTCTCCCGGCGCACGCGCACGGTCGTCGTGGGCAACTGCGGCAGGCTCTTCGGTGGGCTGATCCTCCTGCCGGACGCTCGGCTCGACGACGGCGTTCTCGACTCGGTCGTCCTGTCACCGCGGGGGGTCGTCGGCTGGTCCGCAGTGGCCGGTCACGTGGTGACCCGGCAGCGGCGCGGTCACCCGCTCATCGACCGGCATTCCGGCCAGGAGATCCACATCGAGGCGGACCAGCCGCAGGAGGTCCAGCTCGACGGGGACCCCATCGGCACCGCGCGGTCGATGACGGCGACCGTCGATCATCTGGCCCTCGTCGTGCGAGTCGGTGTGAACGGCCAGTCGAAGAACGGCCAGTCGAGGAACGGCCAGTTGAAGAACGGCCAGTTGAAGAACGGTCAGGCGAAGAGCGCGTCCCCCCAGTAGCCGCCCTCACGGACGCCCGGCGGGCAGGCGAACAGCGCCGAGCCGTTGTGCTCGATGTACTCGTTGAGGACGTCCTTCTCCGCGAGCGCTCGCTGCATCGGGACGAACTGCTTTCCCGGGTCGCGGACGAACGCGAGAAAGAACAGGCCGGCGTCGAGATGCCCGACGCCATCGCTGCCGTCGGTGAAGTTGTACCCGCGCCGCAGGATTCTGACTCCGTTGAGGTTGTCGGCGTGCGCCAGTCGGACGTGCGCGTCGACGGGGATCGCGGGTTCGCTGTCCGCCCCCTGGAGGGCGAAGTCGGGCTGGTCGAACTCCTGCTCCTTGCCGAGCGGGGCACCGACGGCCTTGGTGCGGCCGATCGTCGCCTCCTGGTCCTGCAGGTTGGTCCGGTCCCAGACCTCGATGTGCATGCGGATGCGCCGGGCCACCAGGTAGGAGCCGCCGGCCATCCACGACGCTGCGCCTGGCACGTCGGACGGCGCCACCCACACGAAGTCGTCGACCGCCTGCGTCTCCTCGGCCTTGATGTTGCGCGTGCCGTCCTTGAACCCGAACAGGTTTCGCGGCGTGGCCTGGCTCGTGCTCGTCGAGGAGGTGCGGCCGAACCCCAGCTGGGACCAGCGCACCGACACCACGCCGAACCCCAGCCTGACCAGGTTGCGGACCGCGTGGACCGCGACCTGCGGGTCGTTCGCACAGGCCTGGATGCAGAGGTCGCCGCCGGACCGGGCCGGGTCGAGATCGTCGCCCCGAAAGGCCGGAAGCTCCTGCAGCGCCGCGGGTCGACGGTCGGCCAGCCCGAACCGGTCGTCGAAGAGCGAAGGCCCGAACCCGATGGTCAGCGTCAGCCCTGACGCCGGGAGACCGTACGCCTCGCCGGTGTCCTGCGGGACCCCGTAGGGGCCACCACCGACAACCCCGCCAGGCGCCGCCTCGGCGCCCACGGTCATCCGCTCGGCCGCCCGGGTCCACTTCTTGAGCAGGTCGACGAGCAGGGCGCGGTCCTTGGTCACGACGTCGAGCGCGACGAAGTGCATCCGGTCCTGCGCCGGCGTGACGATGCCGGCCTGGTGCTCCCCCCGGAAGGGGATGGATGCGTCGAGACTGGCCGGAGCGGCGTCGGGGACGGGGGCGGCGGCCGCGCGAGTCGCATACCCTCCGCCGAACCCGACCGCCGCCCCGGCCAGTGCCGCGCCGGCCGAGGCGCCGAGCACCCCGCGCCGGCTCACGCCGGTGGCGGGCTGGGACTTGGAAGACCGCGGCTCGGTCACGACGTCGGTGTCCCCCCGGCACCCGCCTCGACGACCGCCGAGACCTTGGCCACCTGCTCCGACAGCGCGTCGAGCTTGACCGTGAGGTCCTTGATCTGGTCCGGGGTCAGCTCGGTCAGGGGCGCGTAGTCGGTGCCCTTCTGGTACTGGTCCAGGGCCTGGTTGATCGTGGTGAACGCCCGGTCGAGTGCGCCTGCGAGGTCGGCCTGCCGCTCGGTGATCACCGGGCGGAGGACCTCCAGGGCGGACTGGGATCCCTGCAGGTTCGCCTTCATATCGGCGAGGTCGGTATGCGAGTACCGCTCCTCCTCGCCGGTGATCTTCGTCGTGGCGACCTCGTCGAGCAGCTCCTTGGCGCCGTTGGCGATGGAAAGGGCCGTGAACTCGACGCCTTTGGCCTTCTCGACGATCGTGGTGACGTCCGCGAGGAGCTGGTCGGCGATCTCCGCGCTGTCCGGCTTGAGACCGTCGACCCAGAGGTCCTTCTCGAGCCGGTGGTAGCCGGTGAAGGGCAGGCCCTCCTCGACGACGTCCTCGCGGCCGTCGATCTTCGGGTCGAGGTCGCCGAACGACTCGGCCACCGGCTCGATCCGCTCCCAGGGCACCCGCGCGGGGGTGTAGAGCGCCTTGGCCTTCGACACGTCCCCGGCCTTGACCGCGGTGACGAACGCCTCGGTCCCGGTGAGCAGCTCGGTGGACTGCTCGGCGACGTAAGCCTGGTAGTCGGTGATCGCCTTGGCCACCTTCTGGTCGGCGCTGCCCGGCTGGGCGCTCCCGGTGACGGTGAACGGCGCCCGGATGCCGTCCCCGACCATGCCCGGCTTGCACGCGGTCGTGAAGGTGCCCGGCTCCGTGATCTCGACCTTGAGCTCGCGGCTGAGGCCCGGCGCGATGTTCTCCACCTCGGCGACGATCCGGTCGCCGGCGCCATAGACGTAGAACTCGGTCACCTTGGAACCGGTGTTCTGGATCTGGAAGGTGATCGTTCCTGCCGGAGCAGTCGTGGTGGCGACCACGCACTGGGTGTCGGTGGCCTGCACGGCGATCGGGCCGCCCGCCGCCGCGGAGGAGCTGGCCGCCCCGGACGTGCCGCCGGCCGTCGTGCACGCGGCGAGCGCGAGCAGGCCGGTGGCTCCGGCGAAGGCACTGGTGGTACCGACGAATGACATGCAGGGACTCCAGGTATCGGGGGACGAACGGCCGGTCGGCCTCAGGCGCCGGTTCGCGTGGCGGGTGCGGCGGTCGACGGCGATGCACTCGGCACCCGGACCGGCCGGAGGAAGAGGGTCAGGACGATTCCGACGTAGAGCACCCAGGCGACCGCCTGCAGCCACGTCGTGTTCGGGCTGAAGTTGAAGATGCCCTTGAGCAGCGTGCCGTACCACGAGTCCGGCGGGATGGCCGCGCTGACGTCGAAGGCGAGGTTGTTGAGGCCGGGCAGGACGCCAGCCTCCTGCAGGTCGTGGATGCCGTACGCGAGGATGCCCGCGGCCACGACGATGAGCAGGATTCCGGTGTAGCGGAAGAACTTTCCGAGGTTGATCTTGACGGCGCCCCTATAGATGCCGATGCCGAGGAGCACCGCTCCACCGAGTCCGATGATCCAGCCGAGCATGGGCTGGATCTCGCCCTGGCCTGCGGCTTCGGTCGTGGCGTAGAAGAAGATCGCCGTCTCGAGGCCCTCCCGGCCGACCCCGAGGAACCCGACAAGCGCTATCGCCCACGGCCCCACGTCCAGGGCCTTGTCCAGCCGTCCCTTCAGCTCGCCGGAGATGGTCCGGGCGGCGGTGCGCATCCAGAACACCATGGCCGTGACGAAGCCGACGGCGACGATCGACGCCACGCCGCCGATGAGCTCCTGCTGCTCGAAGGACAGCCGGCTGGTGCCGTAGGTCAGGACCGCACCGAGGGCGACCGAGACGACGACTGCGGCCGCGACGCCGGCCCAGACGTAGCGAAGGGCGTAGCGGCGGTTCGTCTTGACGAGGAACGCCGCGAGGATGACGACGACCAGGGCCGCCTCGAGGCCTTCGCGCAGCCCGATCAGGGCGTTGCTTACGAGCACGGGGATCCTCCGGGGCGGCGATCGGCAGGTGAGATGACACGGAACGAATTACGTGACAGGTTCCTGTCCTAAACGAACCGGGCCATCACAGCACAGGTAAGCCTCACCTAACAAGTCGGCACGTCGCATCCCGGACGGTCAGCCGCGCAGCTCCTCGAGCCACCGCCGGGCCGCGTCGAAGTCGGCGTCGCTCGTCCCCACCGGAGTCCGCGCGACCCGGCCGTCGGCCCGGGCATACGAGCCGAGGTACCGGACCTGGGCGCATACCCGCTTCAGACCCATCAACGTCTCGGCCACCCGAGCATCCGCGATGTGACCCTCGATGTCGATCGAGAAGCAGTACGAGCCCATCGCCTCGCCGGTCGGTCGCGACTCGAGCCGGGTCATGTTCACGCCGCGGGCGGCGAACTGCTCGAGCAGCTCGAGCAGGCCGCCGGGGTGGTCGTCGCGCTGGTAGAGGACGAGTGTCGTCTTGTCGGCGCCGGTGGGTGGGGGGGTGCGCCCTGGGGGGGCGACGAGAGCGAAGCGGGTCACGGCGCGTCCGTTGTCGCCGATGTCCTCGGCGAGGACGTCCAGACCGTGGATCTTCGCGGCGACCGGGGCGCAGACCGCGGCCTCGTATGCGGCGATGTGACCGGCAGCCGGATCGAGGTCGGCCGCCGCCGCAGCTGTGGAGAGCGTGGTGAGATATGCGGCGGACGGCAGGTTGGTGTTCATCCAGGTCCGGACCTGGGCCCAGCCGTGCGGATGGGTTCCGACGGCGTGTACGTCCTCGAGTCGGGTCCCCGGTCGAGCGGCGAGGACGAAGGTGACCGGCACGAGAACCTCACCGGTGATGACGAGGTCCGCCCCGACGGAGAGCGCGTCGAGCGTGGCGCTGACCCCGCCCTCGACGGAGTTCTCGATCGGCACCATGGCCGCGTCGATGTCACCCCGGCGCAGTGACTCCAGCGCCGCGACGACCGAGTCGCAGGGCACCTGCTCGGCGCCCTGCGCCGGTTCCCAGGCGTCGAGGGCCATCTGACAGAAGGTGCCGAGAGGGCCGAGGTAGCCGTAGCGGTGGGTGGTCGTCCCGGTGAGCTCAGCCGAGGTCGGGGACACCCGGGCAGGGTAGTACTCGCATACCGGCTGCCACCCGGGCGTTTCACGACCCGGCGGCGGCCGTCAGCGGAGGGTGACCTGGCGGTTGAGCAGTCCGGCGCGGGCCCGGCGCTCGTCGGCGGTCAGCGGCGAAGCGTCGTCGGCAGCGCCCTTGAGGGCGTCGCTCATGGCAGTGACGGCGTCGGGGAAGTCGCCGGCCGTCGCGCCTTTCGGGACCTCCCAGACCGGGACCAGAAGGCCGCACGCTCGGAAGGCGCCGAGCAGCCGCGACTCTGGGGTTAGCCGGTCGGCCTCCCCGGCGTGGAGTCGGGCGAGCGCCGCGGTGGCGGTGTCCTCGTCATACGGGAGGACCCAGCGCACATAGCTGCGGCCGTTGATGACGCACCAGTAGACCGAGCCGTCGCCGGAGACGCGCTCGGTCGGGATGACGGACTCGTTGGCGCGCTCGAGGGACTGCTGTCCCTCGTCGTCGAGCTCGTTGTCGCCGACCCAGAAGTCGAAGCCCTCGTGCAGGGTGACGTCGAACGGGGCGCTGGTGTCGAGGATGTCCTGGAGTCTCGGGGAGTCGGCCGTCGGGTTCGGGACCGTCGTGATCGGAGTGCCTTCGTCGACATCGGCGGCGAGGAGCAGGGCGGCGGCGATGTCGCGGCTCGGGTCGCCACTGGTCGTGCCCGACTGGGTGGCCACGAACAGCTGGCCGCCGTTGCGGTGCAGAGCCGGCCAGGCCAGGGGGAGCACCGTGCAGACGGTGGCCGGCGTGGTCGTGCCGTTCGTCGTCAAGGTGACTGGGCCGGTCGCGGCCGGCAGGATCTCGCGCAGGGCGACCCACTCGGTCTCGGACGGCAGGCCGTTGAACGGTCGCGCGACGAACGGGGCCGGCGCCGGCCGGGAATCTGCATGCGTCGGACGGTTGGCACGTCGGCGGCTGGCCTTGCCCATGCGTCGACCCTAACCGGCGTATGCGCTGTGACCGGTTCCGTCCGGCTCGGCCAGCTCAGTGTGAGCGGCGGCGGGACGGTCCGCCGAGGGCGGCCCACACGGTGCGGCCGTTGCGCTCCTCGGTGACACCCCACTCGTGGGCCAGGCTCCGGACGATGCGCAGCCCACGGCCGGACGACGACCACAACGACTGCGGAGCCGGCCGTGGCGTCGACACGCCGCCGCCGTCGCTCACCTCGACCTCGACGACGCCGCCCTTGACCTTCCAGTGCACCCGGATCATCCCGTCAGCGAGGGGCCGGGCGTGCCGCAGCGCATTGGCGATGAGCTCGGAGAGGACGATCTCCGCCTCACCCACGGTCTCCGTGCCGACGCCGCGCGCGTCGAGATCTGCGACGAGAACGCGGCGCGTCTTGGCGACGGCCGAGGGCGACCACGGCACGCGGATCGTTCGCGGACGTTCCCCGGTGTCAGTGGCAGAGGCGGTTGTCATCCGGTCTGGCCACCCTGAATGCGCCGAAACCCCTGCCCGCACCGTTTCGGCGCGCTGTACCAATGACCGTTCACCGCCTTGTCGAGCCCTGCCCTCCCGGTCGACGCCCCCCGACGAGACCGAGCCACGCAGAGATTATCGGTTGCGGGCGATCAGGTCGAGCGCGGCCGTCGGACGATTGGTAATGATGGCATCCACACCCAACCGCAGGCAAAGATCCAAATCGTCCTCGTCGTCGACCGTCCACACCCACACCTCATTGCCCGCCTCGTGGCGTTCCGCGACGATCGAGGGCCGCTCTCGAACCAGCGCGAGGTCCAGTCCCGCGGTGCCGGCGCCGGCCGCGAGCCGGGGCCGCCGCGCGGGCAGCGGCTGCTGCGCGGACACCAGCATCACCAGCGGCAGGTCGGGGCACAGGCTCGCCATCCGGCGGACGGCCATCCCCGAGAACGACATCATCCGCGCCCACACGTCACCAGGCCGACGGCGCCCGGCCAGTCCGTACTCCTGCAACAGCTCGGCAACGACGTGCTCGACGCGCCCGCCGGCCCGGGACGGATGCTTCGTCTCGACGGCAAGACCGATCTCCCGCCCGGCGTCCAGAGCCAGCTCCACCAGCTCGCGGAGCGTGACCAGGGCCGCACTCTCCGGATCCCGATCCGAGTCGCTCGCGTGCTTCCAGGCGCCCCAGTCCACGGCCCGCAGCTCGGCCAGAGTCATGGCCGAGACGATGCCGTTCGACCCGCCGGTGCGTTCGAGGGTCCGGTCGTGGAGGCAGACCAGCTCGCCGTCCGCCGAGAGCCGCACGTCGCACTCGAGGGCATCGGCCCCCTCCGCGATCGCCAGCCGGTATGCGCCGACGGTGTGCTCCGCGACGGCGGAGGAGGACCCTCGATGGGCGATGACGAGCGGCTTGGCCGCGACGGCGCCGATGTCGGCGGCGTCCCCCCCGTCCGGCTCTGACACCGGCATATCGTGGCACGGTGCGCATGCGCTCGACTCACATCCGAGACCGTGGCGGCGTTCAACCGGTGTGAACCTGCCCCCGTTCCAGCGACTCGTGGACGCCCACTGGCGCGACGTCGCCCGGCTCGCAAGCGCGCTGGCTGGACCGGTCGACGGTGACGACGTGGCGCAGCAGGCCTGGACCCAGGCCTACGCCGCATACCCGGGCCTGACCTCGGCCCGGAACCTGCGCGGCTGGCTGCTGACCATCACCCACCGCTGCGCCATGGACCTGCACCGGTCGCGCGGCCGGCGGGCGGTGCCGACCGACGACGAGGCCGTCCTCGCGGGCGTCGCGACGGTCGACGGTCCAGAGTCGCACCTCGTGGACGAGGACCTGTGGGGGCGGGTCGCCCGGCTGCCCGAGCGGCAACGGGAGGCGGTGGTCCTCAAGTACGTCGGGGACCTCGACCATCCCGCCATCGCCGAGCTGCTCGGTACCACGCCCACGATGAGCCGTCGCCTCGTCAGCGACGGGCTCAAGAACCTGAGAGAGAGCGCCTGATGAACGACACCATCGTCGAGCAGCGACTGCAGACGACGCACCCGGCGTCGCTGCCGCTACGACCTCCGACCTTTCCATCCGCCGACGTGGCCTACGTCGTCGACGACACTGCCGTGGGCCGAATCCTGTTCGCCCGCAACGAGGACGGCGCCTTGGTCGCGTCCCGCTACGTCGCCGACGACCAGGCCGTCGACGCAGTCCTCGACCGTCTGGCTCATGCGGTCTCACCTCGGGTTCTCCGGCTTCCGAGCGCCCTGGACAGCGCGCGCCGCCAGTTCGACGAGTTTCTCGCCGGACGCCGCCATGACTTCGACCTCGAGGCCGACCTCGTCCTCGCCACTCCGTTCCAGCGCCACGTGCTGGCGACGCTGGCCCGGACGGTCGGGTACGGCGAGCGGGAGACCTACGGCGGCCTGGCCCGGGCAATCGACCGGCCCACAGCCTCGCGCGCGGTCGGCGCCGCGCTCGGGGCGAATCCCCTGTGCATCGTCGTCCCCTGCCACCGGGTCGTCGGCGCGCATGGGTCGCTCACCGGGTATGCGGGTGGCGTCGCCGCCAAGGAATACCTCCTCGGCCTGGAGTCCGATACGACTCGCTAGCCCGGTCTAGTTCCTTCCCTAGAAACGAACGTCGACCCGGATACCGAACCTGGCGGTGCCATCCCTTTCCGGAAGCCGGCGAGGCGATGGCCGCCGAGTGGACCGCCACGGACGCGGCGGCCGTCGACGAGGTGAAGGACGGCGTCGGCCACACGCGCTACGGCGTGCTGCCGTAGCGACAGGAGTACCGTCCCGACATGGAGCCCACTGACGCTGACGTCGATGCCTACCTCGATGCCCTTGCCGACGAGCGTCGACGGGCCGAGGCGCGGACCCTGGCGGGGCTCATGGCCGACGTCACCGGCGAGCGCCCCGTCATGTGGGGCCCGAGCATCGTCGGGTTCGGGACCTACCATTACCGGTATGCCAGTGGTCGTGAGGGCGATTCACCGGTCGCGGCGTTCGCGCCGCGGGCCAGGGAGCACGTCGTCTACCTCGTCTCCGGGTTCGAGGACCGGTACGCCAAGGATGTCGCCGCCCTCGGGCCGCACCGCACCGGCAAGGGCTGCCTCTACCTCAAGTCCCTGGACGGCGTCGACCTGGACGTGCTGCGCCGTCTCGTCGACCGCTCCATGCGTGTCGCGCGCGATGTCGATGCCGCTCGCTAGAACGTCTAGGTCAGCCGCTAGAGTCCCAGTGCCGCGGCGGGTCGAGAGGCTCCGGTATGCGAGTCGTCGCGTCGCCGTGAGCCGCCGCCAGCTGCGGGGCCGTGAGGAAAAGAGTGTCCGTCAGGTCAGCGCCGCGGAGGTCGGCGCCACGAAGGTCGGCGCCGAGCAGGTCCGCCGTCCGTAGATCAACGCCGCTGAGGTCCGCGCCGATAAGGAGGGCTCCACGCAGGTCAGCCCCGTTCAGCGACGAGCCGGAGAAGACCCGCCCCGCAAGGTCGCGACCACGCAGCTCGGGACCGCCAAGTCCGGCTCGGACCGCGGAACTGACCCGGCCCAAGAGACCCCCGACCTCGGCCCGCACCTCGTCGGCGTCGAACCGCGCCAGGTCGTCGGCACCGACATTCGACACGTGAGCGAGCCGCTCGGCCGCCTCGGCCACCTCCCGCGCCAGCTCGCCGGGAACGTCGCGGCTGGCGGCGTCCACGAGGTACCACCGCATTTCGTGCACCGCCCGCAGCGTCGCGAAGGCATCGAACATCTGGCGCGAGAGGTCCGGACCGTCGCGCCAGGACCGGCCACGGAAGGTCACCTGCACGACCCGTTGACCGGCGCCGAAGCAGTCGAACACTTCACAGCCCGGAAAGCCCTCACCCCGAAGCCGCGCGTGGATCTCGCACCGGTCGTCGCTGGTCAGGTGCGGGCATGGCATACCGGTTGGCTTGTCGAACCCGAAGTCGGTCGAGCGTGTGAACGGCAGTGCCACGCAACATAATCCGACGCAGCGGCCGCAGTCGGCGCGGAGGTCGGCCCGCCGGTCCAGGCCGTCGGTGGGCATCCCAGAAGGCTACGTGGCTAGGGTGACCGCGTGGCCTACCGGTTCACCGCCGCGCCCCTGACGCGCGAGACGTGGGACGCCCTCGAGACGCTTGCCGACCGTCCCGGCTCGACCGTGCTCCGCAGCTGCTGGTGCATGTTCTACCGGCAGACCGGGGACTTCGGACTGAGCCTGGCGGCGGGACCGGAGCACCAGGAGGCTCTGTGCCGGATCGTCGAGAGCGGCGAGTCGCCTGGCCTCGTCGGCTTTGTCGACGGCGAGCCAGCCGGCTGGATCAGCCTCGGCCCGCGCCCGGAGTACCCGCGACTCGACGCCTCGCGAATTATGCGCGCGGTGGACAACAAGCCCGTCTGGTCGATCGTCTGCTCGTTCGTCGGCCGGGACTTCCGTGGCCGGGGCGTTCAGCGACGCCTGCTCTCGGCCGCGATCGACTTCGCCCGTGAAGAGGGCGTCCGGACTCTCGAGGCCTACCCCGTCGACAAGCCCGGCCGCAGCGACAACGCGTCGATGTGGTGGGGATCCCGGTCCCTCTATGAGAAGGCGGGGTTCCGCGAGGTCGAGCGGCGCGGCGCGACCCGCCTCGTCATGCGCCGGTCGCTGCGACGCCGGCGCACCGCTTCGGCGACCGCATGACCGAGGTCCGGCCGGGCGAGGAACGCGACCTCGTCGCGCTGACCACGATCTACAACTACTACGTCACGACCAGCCACGTCACCTTCGACGACGTGCCGTTCTCCGTCCACGAGCGGCGGGCCTGGTTCTCCCACTACGCGCCGACCGGCCCACACCGGCTCCTCGTCGCCGAGGAGGGCGACGAGATCCTCGGGTATGCGACCAGCGGTCCGTTCCGGCCGAAGCCCGGCTACCGCACCTCGGTCGAGACGACGGTGTACGTCGCCGCGGATGCCGGTGGTCGCGGCGTTGGAAACGGTTTGTACACAAGGCTGTTCGCCGAGCTGGTCGAGGAGGACCTGCACCGCGCATACGCCGGTCTGGCCGTTCCTAACGCGCCCTCGCGCGCGCTTCACCTGCGACTCGGCTTCACTCCGATCGGCGTGTTCCGGGAGGTGGGCACGAAGTTCGGGCGCTTCGTCGACGTGGAGTGGTTCGAGCGGCCCCTGTAAAATCTCTGCGAGGAGGGCCCATGCTCGTCGCCGCGCAGCTCGTCGCCGGCCGGGCGTCGCGATACCGTCCCGGTCGCAGCCGCCGAGCCGCGCCGAGGACCAGTAGTGCGACCTAGGATGGCCGGCCACCCGCGCCCCAGAGCCAGTAATGCCGCGGCAGTCACGCGCACCGCCTTGGTCACCGTCTCGCTAGTGCCCGTGCTGCTGCTGGGCGGCAGTTCCGTTGCGCCGCCTGGCGACTCCGCCCGCCCTGCTCAGAGGACGCAGTCGTCCCCAACCGCTGCGATAGGGGCGTTCCTCGGTTCCGACGCCAGCGGTGTTCACCGAATCGACGACTTCTCCGCCTGGCTCGGCAAAGAGGTGACCGTGGGCCACACATATCTGCCAGGAGAGTCGTGGGAGGACCTGGAGGGGCCGGACTCGATCCTCGACCCGTGGACCGCGTGGCAGTCCGCCAAACCGGGTCGAACCCTTGTTCTCAACGTCCCGATGCTGGCGCCCAGCGATCCGGCGGTTGGCGACGACGAAGCGGCTGAGCTCCTACGCCGCGGCGCGGAAGGTGAGTTCGACCACCATTTCGAGGTTCTCGCCGACCGGCTCGTCGAACGGAAGGCCGCTCAGACGATCATCGTCCTGGGATGGGAAATGAACGGCACCACGTACAGCGGACGGTGCGCTCCTGACCCCACGGCATGGAAGGTGTTCTGGCGGCGCATCGTTTCGGTGATGAGAAGTGTGCCCGGCCAGGCATTCCGCTTCGACTTCGCTCCGGTTCGCGGTGCCCAGGCGATCCCCTGGCCGCTGTGCTATCCCGGCGACGACGTCGTGGACCTCGTCGGCATGGACAGCTATGACCAACATCCCGGGCGCACCTTCAACGACTTCGTCCACCAGCCCTACGGCTTGCTCGACCAGGCCGACTTTGCGCAGAAACATGGCAAGCCGATGTCGTATCCGGAGTGGGGGCTGTTCGACAACGGAGACAACCCGGCGTACGTCAGCGAGATGCAGTCCTGGATCAGCGCCCACGACGTGCTCTACCACACGATCAGCGACTACTGCCCGCACGGCGTCTGGGCGTGCCCGGACAACCCGAGATCCAGTCAGGCTTTCCGACGAATGTTCGGCGTTACGGTCGAGAGTCGGCCAAGCGGACAGTGATCTCGGCCAGCGCATTGAACGTGCGCTGCACGTCCGCCTCCGCGGCGGCGTATTCCGCACCCATCCGCCCTTCCGCTCGCGCTCCGTTCTGGTCGTTGAAGCGGCGGCCGATCGCCTCGGCGAGCGCGGCCACGTCGCCGACAGGGACTAGGGCGCCCGCCTTCTCCGGCAACACCTCAGCGATGCCCGGAATATCGCTCGCCACGACCGAGCGGCCGACGGCTAACGCTTCCAAGAGGGTCAGGGGCAACCCCTCCCATCTGGACGGCAACACCACCACGTCGGCCGCTGCATACCAGAGGTATGCGTCGTCCACCGGGCCCACGAAGATGACGCCCGACGGCGCCTGTCGGCGAAGCGTCTCCAGCAGATCCCCGTTGCCCACGAGGGCCAGCCGGGCAGTGGGATAGTTGGCGCGCACCGCCTCCCAAGCGGTGAGGAGTAGATCCTGGCCCTTCTGTCGGGTAACTCTCCCCACACATAGAGCCAGCGGAGCATCGCAGGCGACATCCAGCGATTTGCGAGCCCGAAGCCGGTCGCCCTCTTCAACCGGCCGATACCGCGTCAGGTCAACGCCATTCGGTACGACACAGAACCGTCCCCGCAGGCCATGCGCACGTCCCCGCGCGGCTTCACCTTCGCCGACGCAGACGAAGAGCGAAGTCCAGCGCGCGGCCATCCGTTCCCACGCAAGAGTGGCCGGAACCATCCGGGGTGACGCGGCCAGCCACGACCAACCGTGTGGCTGGAAGAGCGTCGGCAATTGCCCATGGACCGCGATGCGGCCCGCCAAGCCAGCCTTCGACGAGTGCAGATGGACGACGTCGGGAGCGACGTCATCGACCGAGCGACGGAGCCGGGCGGCCTCCAGTGCTGTCACGATGCCCGGAGACCGGGTCGCCGGCCAAGAAACCCGGCGTACTCCGCGGAAAGCCAAGTCGTCAGCGAGGCGCCCGGCGGTGGGACACGCTACGGTCACGTCCCAGCCCCTGGCCTGCTGATCGGAGCACAACGCCGCCACATAGGCAGCGACGCCGGCCTCCGTCGGCTGAGTTACGTGGAGGACGGCCGGCATGTTCTGAGTCGCCTTCGTATGCCTGAAAGCGCTGGTAGTCGGGATTTGGCGATCTCCATCACCCGGCCACGCACACGAACGGTGGTCGCGTACACCTCGGCTACCAGGCCCCCCTCAGTCGCCAAGAGGACTCGATGGTTGCGCTTCTCCCCCGGACGCCAACGCCGTTTGTACGGCTCGTCGCCTCGCAGCAGGCTCAGCGTTGGCCGGCCTAACCGTTGCGCCAGATCCAGGTTGGTGCCGAGGAGCAGCTGGGCCACGTCAATGCGTCGGCGGAGGTCCGGCTGAAGCCCGTACAGGTAGGCACCCAGCAGATTGTGCCCATCGAGCACCAGATGAACCGCCACGACGTCACCGTCGAGCCGGTACTCGAGCAGATGCGCCTGACCGCGGTCGACCATGCGGGGCACCGCCTCGGCCAAATGCTCCGCGAACCGGGAGCGTGCGTGCTCCGGATTCATGCCTCGACGACGCCACTGCTGCCGATGGAGGTGCAACAAGGTCGAAACGGCTTGGCCAGCAGCCTCAGGGCCGACTTCGCTGGTCGTGATCCCTATCGCGGCGATCTTGCGCTGCTTCTTTCGTCGCGTATGCGCGGTTTTGGTCGGCAGGGTCGCAATGAGCTCCTCTATCGGCCGCCCCGGAAGTTCCAGACAGACCGACCCCCCAACCGTCCACCTTGGCCCGGGCCACGCGTCCACAAGATGAGCCATTGCCGCCGAGTCAGGCACCTCCGGAAGGTCGATCACGTGCCACCCGCCGACCTTGGTGAGTTCGCGAGCCAGGTGGCCGGCCGCCTCGCGCGCATACGAGTCGTCGATGAGGACATCCGTGAAGTCGGAGACTCCGACGCCCAGCGGGGTGAGCACGGGAATTCCGAATCGACGGACTCGCATCAGTGGCGCGGCGGCAACGAGCTGGCCGGCCTTCCGCACCAGCACAATAACCAGCCGGCCGCGCCGGCCGTAGCTGAGCCACCACGAGAACAACCAGGCGGACGAAAGGAAGGCGGTGGCGGTGGAGCAGTGGTTGTACAGGTCGTCCCACTCGCGCGCGAGGCTAGTCAGCGCCGTCTCGTCGCGAACTACCTGTGCTTGCCACTCGCCGGGGTTGACGCGGTCGAGGCGAGGAGCCTTTTGGCTTTCCGGGCTTGACATCGCTCATCCGTTCGTCGTCGCGCTCTACGTCGCCGTCACTGGTATTCCTGGCGTGCTCCTGGAGGACAGCAGGCGCGACGTCGGCAACACTTGCCGGCTCCTCTACCTGTGCGACCTGAACTTCCAACTCCCCGCCCTGAGCCAGCGGTGCCTCGGTCATGGGCACGACGGAGGTGACCACCTTCACGGGGGTCCTGGCCCTCCAGCTCGTCAGCCGCTGGATCACATTGCCGTCGGGTGACGAAACCGTTCCGGTCGGGTCCGACAAGGTCTCCTCAGCCGTTTGGGGAGTAGCTGGGCGATCTGGTGATTTCCGGTCACCGAGGCCGAGGAACGCGAGTCCACCGAGGAGAAGGCCAGCCGCAGCCCCAACGGCGACGGCGAGCGGCAACTGCGGAGACGTCGGATCCGCCGGCGGAACCGCGGCGCTGAGCAGAGCAACGCGCACCCGAGTATCCCCCGTGTGGGTGTTGGCCGTCTTGGTCAAACCGTTGGCCACCAGATTGACCAGATTCGCAGCGCGTTCCGCTGAACCGGCGACCCCCGTCAGCTCAATGACCGGAGCGTCGGGCGAAGCAGCAGCGAGCACGCTGCGGCGAAGCTCTTGGAGGGAAGCGCTACCGCCGCTAGCGTCAGCCGCCGCCTGAAGGGCGTCCCCTTGGCCGGCGATCCGCGAGTACGCCTGGGCGTAGCTGACGGCGCTGCTATCACCCGGGTTCTCCGCAACCACAGCGAGGTACGCCGTCGCCGTGTATTCGGGC
The DNA here is from genome assembly GCA_046731055.1 of Actinomycetota bacterium. GTDB lineage: Bacteria > Actinomycetota > Actinomycetes > Actinomycetales > Dermatophilaceae > Lapillicoccus. The sequence goes on from JBKPKI010000072.1 coordinate 17,210, forward strand.
GGGCGGATCAAGGCGTACGCCAGGCCCGCGACGGCGCCCATGACCGTGAGGAGCACAAGGACCCCCCATCGTCGGGTCGCCGTGTTCCGTAATGGGGCCGCCATGGCATCAGCCTTTCTTCATCAGGGAGTCGCTCGACACGGCGATGCGATCGGGGTCGTCGCCGCTTTCGTCGGCTCCATGCTGGATGGGATGAAGCGCCCACCACAAAGCCAGGCCGATCGAGACTGACATCAAGACGGTGCCCTGCCCGCCGATGTCGCCGAAGAGGGAGTTGATCAGGGTCCAGCTCAGCGCGCCGACGGCCACCGCGCTGATCAGGCGCCCATCTGGATGGCGCCCGTCCGGCAACCCGAGCGCCCCTGCCTCCCGACGAGTGCGGCGCCAGGTCAGCATGGCGAGCCCAAAGAGGAATCCGCCCAGACCAAGCGCTCCGATCAGCCCCTGTTCGCTGAGCACGAGCAAGTACAAGTTGTGTGGCGACAGCAGGGCCTGGCGGTGGTAGCCGGAAGTCGGGTCCTCCACATCGCTGCCCGAGGACAGATGCAGCGGCGCGTATGAGTCGCGATACGACGGAAACATCTTCAGGCCAACCCCAGTAAGCGGCTGGTCCCCCCACATGCCGGTCGCTGTCGCCCAGAGGTCGTACCGATCACTCACCGATCGGTCCGGGTCGGTGAGTGAGGATGCGATCGTGGCGACGCGGGGGCCCACGCCGGTGGTGGCATCCGCTGCCAGCGTGCCGGCGAGCACGAACACCGCTGCGGCGGCGAAGGGTGCTACCCGCAACGTGACGCGCGGAGCAACGGTCAGCAACATCGCCACCGTCGCGCCGATCGTCGCCACCAATGCGCCGCGGCTGAGCGAGAGCAGCAGCGGCACGACCAGCAGGGCGGCAAGGGCGACCAGCGCCACTTGGGCCCCTCCGCGAAGGACCAGGGCGAGGCCGAGTGCCACGACGATGCCGATGCCGACGACCGTGGCAAGGCCCATCACGTCCACGGCCCCGAACGTGCCGACGGCCCGTACATTCGCTCCGGCGAACGATGCACCGGTTCTGGTGAGGTACTGCCAGGTTCCGATCGTGCCCTGAATCACCGCGGCGGTCAGCAGCGCCCCACACACCAGCCTGAGATCGCGGCGGTCACGCACCGCAAGAACCAGAGCGACCGGCACGACGACGAAGATTTCTACGTACCGGACAAAGCCCCAAACGCTCGTCCCCAGGTCCATTGAGGTGAGCGTGGCGGCCCCGAATCCGACAACGGCCGCAGCCATCGCCAGCCAGAGTCCGCTGGGGGGCAGCCGAGCGCCGTTCAGTACGGCTGGCACGACCGCCGCCCCCAGAGCAGCGAACCCAAGGTCCCCGGGTGAGATGTTCGCGGATGCAGACAGGTCTCGACTGATGGGGACACAAATGAGGAGCACGGACAGCGCCGCGAGCCACGCGGGCCGAGCCAACACCGTACGCACCAGGACGACCAGTCCCTCGAGCGGCCCGAACAGCATGTCCTCGACAGCACCGGTGAGCGGCTGACGGATGGACCCAGGGCGGTCATCGGGCGCTGGTACGGGGTCGGCGGGATCTCGGATGTGCGCCGAGCTCGGGATCGCGCCCATGGTCAATGACCCCGCATTCGAATGACGGAGCCGATGGTGCGAAGAAGAATCTTCACGTCCTCCCACAGAGACCAGTGCTCGATGTAGAAGTTGTCAATCGAGACGCGGTCCTCGATGGGCGTGGCGCCGCGAAGATCGTGGACTTGTGACAACCCAGTGAGACCCGCCGGAACGCGCAGTCGATGTCGGTATCTGGGATAAAGCTGCACGAACTCGCGCACGAACCTGGGCTGCTCGGGCCGAGGGCCCACCAGGCTCATGTTTCCGCGCAGAATGTTCCATAGCTGGGGCAGCTCGTCGAGTGAGCTGCGGCGCAGGAACCGACCCACCGGGCCCACCCGATCGGCGTTGACCTCGCTCCAGCCGATCGACTCGTCTGTGGCGGCCGGTCTCATGCTGCGGAACTTGATGAGCTCAAAGGGACGGCCGTTCAAACCGACCCTCTTCTGACGAAACAGCACTCCAGGTCCACACTCGATGCGAACGGCCACCGCGATCGCCAGCATCAACGGGGCACTCATGATGAGGCCGAGAGCAGAGACGACGACGTCCAAGGGCCGCTTGAAGGCCCACATGCGCGAGCGGAACGCCACCCGGTGCAACCGGACCAGCGGCACACCCCAGACGTGTTCACCCGACGACGAGGTGCCGACGCCGAGCTCGAACAGGCGGGGTACGACGAAGATCTCGCAGTTCAAACGGTCACATTCGCGCAACAGGTTGACGAGCCCTTCGTCGCGGATGCTACTGAAGGCGACGAAAACGTGATGGATGCCGTACTCCGAGATCAGGCGGGGCAGGTCTTCTACGGCGCCTAGCAGCGGCTGCGGCAGATCTGACCCAGCCTTTGCCGAGGTGTCGACATACCCCAGCGGAAGTAGGCCGAATTCTGGGTGCTCCGAGAGCCGCCGGCCGATCTGGGCGCCGACCGATCCGGCGCCGACGATCAGGGTGCGGCTCACCAGCCGGCCATTGGCCTGCAGTCGCCGCAGGACTGCATACCCGCACGCCCGCAGGACGGCGGCGATTCCCACGAACAGGATGGGAGTCCAGACCAGCTGAAGGACCTGGTGCATGCTGGGCGTTCGGGTCCCGTAGAGGGGAAAGCCGAAGAGGGCCACCGCACTGGCGAGAATGACAGCCCTGATCGCAAGCGCCGGCAGGTCATCCAGGACCGACATGCCCAGCTGGTAGGAGCGGCGCCGGTCCATCAGGTCGACGGCAATGGCACCGGCCGCGAATGCGACGATGGCGTCCACTGTCCCACCCGCGACGCCGACCGCAAGCGCGGCAGCGGCGCCGTCGGCGATGACGAACATCGCGGTCCGCACGTTGGAGTGGTGGGAGGTCGGAGCGCCGATCGGCGCTCCGACATCAGGTGAATCCGGCCGGGCCCGATGATCCCCGATCTGCTCCGAAGCGGACTCGATCGTGCCGTGCCTGGGGTCGCTGGAGAGCTTCGGCGCGGGCGCGGCGACATGTCCGTTCGTCCCGGATCGGGTCAACGGACGACGTATCGACATAAGTCAGACACCTCGATACGTGAGGCGCCCGACCGACAGTCCCGGTCGGACACGCGAAGGGCCGCTGCTCGCGCTCCCCCGGCAGCAACGACGTTGCTGACGCTCCCCCGAACAGCCAGGCCGATGCTCACGCTCCCCGACATCATATGTATACCCGGACCACAGACGTGTCTAACAGGCGGCTCCGGGACGTGACTCTCGAGCCGCTGGGCTTCCAGGCGTTGACCATCGAAGACTCCCTCCCTGGCGCGTTCGCGCCGTCCACTGAGAGTCGACGCCGTCGCCCTGCATACATGACGCCGTTCGCATGACTGCTGACCCCAGTTGACGCGGTTCGGGTTTCGGAGCAACGAACGCCTCAGTCGCCCCGGTCGAGAGTGACCATGGACGCTCTCCGGTGGCGCCGCTCCGCGGGGCGATCACCGCACTGGGCTGACTGCCACAACGGGAGAGGCAGCACTGACGGCCGGGGAGGCGTCGGGCCCGTCCCATCCCGACCACAGCGATCAGGTACAGGGGGTATCGCTGCGCGTAGAACGGTTCACCGGCCAAGGGGCGCCGGTCATCCTGAGCCCCCGCACCGGTAGCGTCGCGGTCATGGCGGAGACACTGACCCTGCACGAGGCGAACCAGGCGGTTCCCGGTTGGCGAGCGCTGGCCAGCGGCCTGCACGTCACC
>JBKPKI010000073.1:0-5695 GCA_046731055.1 Actinomycetota bacterium
CGGTGATGGCCCGCAACGTCATCGAGTCGATCCGGTTGCTCACCAGCGTCTCCCGGCTCCTTGCCGACCGCTGCGTCGACGGCATCCAGGCCCGAGAGAGCCACATGCGGCATTTGGCGGAGTCGTCGCCCAGTATCGTGACGCCGCTCAACAAGTACATCGGGTACGAGAACGCCGCGGCCGTGGCCAAGAAGGCGCTCAAGGAAGGGCGGACCATCCGCGACGTGGTCATTGACGAGGGCTACCTCGACTCCGGGCACCTCACCGAGGAGCAGCTGGACGACGCGCTCGACGTTAAGGCCATGACCCAGCCACCCCAATAGGTCTGCGGGTGGTTCGGGCGGCGGCGGCGGTCACGGCGACCGTCGTCGTCCTCGCCGCGTGCTCCGCCGCTCCCGACGTCAGCGGCCGGACCGGTTCCGGATCGGCGACGTCGAACGGGACGACGAGCGCGGCGACGGCGGGGGCGACCTGGAGCGGGCTGAGCGCCTGCCCCGGCGAGCAACGGGCATACCGGTGCGGTGTCCTGCGCGTGCCACTCGACCGTGCGGATCCGGGAGCAGGGATGCTTGACCTCGACGTCGCCGTGGGCGGACGTGTCGACGCGGACCGCACGATGCTGTTCCTCACCGGCGGCCCGGGTCAGGGCGGCGTCGCCGCCGCGGAGCGGGTGATCGCCCGGTTCGCGGAGGTCGGCGCGGCCCAACGCATCGTCCTGCTCGACCAGCGCGGGACCGGCGCCGGGGCGCTGCGCTGTCCCGAGCTGCAGCAGCAGATGGGCTCCTCCGACCTGACCGTGCCGTCCGAGGGCGCGGTGACGGCCTGCGCGTCGACGATCGGCGAGGCGCGTGCGCACTACGCCACGAGCGACACGGTCGCCGATCTCGAGGACCTCCGCGCGGCGCTCGGGGCCGAGAGGTGGTCGCTGGACGGGGTGTCGTACGGCAGCTACGTCGCCCAGCGGTATGCGGCGGCGGACCCCGACCGGGTCGACCGGCTGGTGCTCGACTCGGTCGTGCCGGTCGCGGGGTTCGACCCGCTGCTCACCGACGTGTACCCCGAGGTCGCGCGGGTGTTGCGGGCGGTCTGCCTTCAGTCCGGGTGTCCGGGTGATCCGGCAGAGGCGCTCAGCGCGTCCGTGAGGCGGTGGCCGGATCTCTCGCCCGTGCTCCTTGACGTCATCACGGGGATGTCGGTCTCCGACCCGAGGTTCTCCGGGCTCGTCCCTGTGCTACTCGAGGCCGCCGCGGGGAACGACCAGCCGATCCGGGCCTTCGCCACGAAGTGGCAGAGCGGGGACAACACGGAGGCGAGCAGCCTGAGCCAGGGGCTGCACGCGAGCACGCTCTGCCTCGACCTCGAGTTTCCTTGGGGCAGCGCCGACTCCGATCCCGCCGGCCGCAGCGCGACGGTGGACGCGAAGGTCGCCGGCCTTCCACCGGAGCGGCTGTTCCCGTTCGACCGGACCGCGGCGACCGGCAACGGAGAGGTCCTGACCTGCCGAGTCTGGCCGCGAACCCCCGACTCGTGGTCGGCCGCGGACGCCCGAGCCACGGTGACCGCGCTGCCCCCGCTCGGGCCGCGCACCCTGATCCTGGCCGGTGAGCGCGACCTGTCCACCCCGCTCGTGTGGGCGAACGCCACGGCTGCGGCGATGCCGGGCAGCCGGCTGGTGGTCGTGCCCGGCGTGGGCCACTCGGTGCAGTCGCGCGGAGGCGGATCGGGGGCCGCCGAGGCGAGCCGGTTCCTGCTGACCCCATGACGGGGCTGCCTTCTCCGCTTTCAGGCTCACGTTATTGGCGTTTCCACCGTTTCAAGCAGCCCCGGATGGACAACAACAGGCGCCCGGAAGATGGATATGGGGGCGTTCGGGCCGTCACGTAGCATCGGCGGATGACCAGACTTCGGCGCCTGGTCGTTCCGCGCGGACCGGCGGTGCTCGGGCTGCTCGCTCATCTCGAGAAGGCGCTCGCGGGCGGCGATGCCATCATGCCGGTCGCCGAGTCGGGAGCGTTCGACCGCATCGCAGAGGAGGACACCCTCGAGGAGGTCCCCGAGGGGGTCGCCGTGGTCATCGAGACCTCCGGATCATCCGGCCTCCCCAAGCGGACCATGGTTACGCCCGACAACCTCGTCGCCTCGGCCACGGCGACACACGAGGCGCTCGGCGGGGCCGGGCGTTGGCTGCTGGCCGTACCCGCTCGGCACGTCGCCGGTATGCAGGTGCTCGTCCGTTCCGTCGTCGCGGGGACCACGCCGGAAGTCCTGGACCTGGACGGCGGCTTCGTCCCGGAGCGATTCGCCGAGGCGACGAAGCGGCTGGCGCCATCCTCCGACCGCCTTTACACCGGGCTCGTGCCGACTCAGCTGGCCCGGCTGCTCGACGACCCGGAGGGACGGCGGGCCCTTCGGCGCTTCGACGCAGTCCTGGTCGGGGGCGCGGCGCTCTCGGCGGCCGACCGGGAGCGGGCCGCACTGGCAGAGGTCCGGGTCGTGACGACCTACGGAATGAGCGAGACCGCCGGTGGCTGCGTCTACGACGGACGGCCACTCCCCGTGACGCAGGTCCACATCGACAACGACCACCACGTCGTTCTGGGCGGCGCAACCGTGGCAATCGGCTACCTGGGCCAGCCAGGGCTCACGGCCGACGCCTTCGCCGTGGACGCGGACGGGGTGCGGTGGTTCCGGACCGACGATCTGGGTGCCTTCGACGACGACGGGCGGCTGGAGATCCGTGGCCGTGCCGACAACCTCATCAACACCGGCGGCCTCAAGGTCGCGCCCGGGCCCGTTGAGGACGCGATCACCCGGTTCATCCCGGGTGTCATCGACGCGGTCGTCGTCGGCACCCCCCACCCCACGTGGGGCGAGGCCGTCTCGGTCGCCGTCACGCTCCGTCGTGGGGCTCCCACTCCGAGCCTGCGGGACACTCGAGCGGCGCTGCGTGGGGTCGTACCCGATCATGCGCTGCCCGAACGTCTCCTGGTTCTCGAGACGATGCCGCAGCGCGGTCCGGGAAAGCCCGACCGTCGCGCGCTGATCGCCGCGTTCGGTGAGAGACTGTCCGAGTCCGGACGGTGAACGAGGGGAGGTCGGACGGATGCGGGTACTGCTGCTGCTCGCCGGTCTTGCGCTGACCATCTACGCCGTCGTCGACTGCATCCAGACCGACGACGGGCGGGTCAACTACTTGCCAAAGATCGCCTGGGTGGTCCTGATCGTCCTCGTTCCGTGGGTCGGGCCGATCGCCTGGCTCGTCGTCGGACGCCAACGGTCGTTCCCTCCCGGCCGCTGGAACCCGAAAAGGCCCGTCACGGGTCCGCGTGGCCCCGAGGACGACCCCGACTTCCTGCGTAACCTCTGACTCGGGTCCAGCACGTACCAGCGAATCGAGTTCCAGAAGTCCCGCATGGCCACCTTCTCCGAGTGGGTCCAGGGTGCCCGCCCCCGCACCCTGCCGGTGGCTGTCTCCCCCGTCGCTGTCGGGACCGGCGCCGCATACGCACTGGGTCGGACGACCTGGGGGTACGCGCTCCTCGCTCTGATCGTCGCGCTGTCTCTGCAGGTCGGCGTCAACTACGCCAACGACTATTCCGACGGCATCCGCGGAACCGACTCCCCGAGCGGGGGCCGGGTCGGTCCGGTCCGGCTGGTCGGCCAGGACCTGGCCAACCCGACCGACGTGCGGCTGGCGGCGTTCCTGGCGTTCTTCCTCGCCGGGCTCTGGGGGTTCGCCCTCGTGGCGCTGAGCGAGGCCTGGATCATGCTGCCCATCGGTGCGCTGTGCGTCGTGGCGGCGTGGTACTACACGGGCGGCCGTCATCCCTACGGCTACCGGGGCTTGGGCGAGGTCTTCGTCTTCGTCTTCTTCGGGCTGGTGGCGACCTTGGGGACGTTGTACACGCAGGCTCGGACACTGACGCTCGTGGGACTGCTGGGGGCGGTCGGTGTCGGGGCGCTGGCCTCCGCGGTGCTCGTCGCCAACAACCTGCGCGACATCCCCTCGGACGCCGTTCTCGGGAAACGGACGCTGGCGGTCCGGCTCGGCGACCGCCGGACGCGGATCCTGTATGCCGCCCTGGTTGCAGTTTCGGTCGTGGTCGTCCTGGCCTGCGCGCTGGTCGGATCCTGGTTCGCGCTCCTCGCGCTCATCGCATACGCCTGGTTGTGGCCGGCGCTGACCGCGCTGCGCGGAGGAGCCGTCGGTCGCGACCTGGTCCCGGTGCTCGCGCGAACCGGCCAGTTCCAGCTGCTGTGGTCGGTGCTGCTGGCGGTCGGGCTCGCGGTCTCCCGCTGAGGGCTGTCGCATGCAGACGTTCCTGCCGTATGCCAGCTTCGAAGCGAGTGCCCGGGCGCTGGACGCGAAGCGGCTCGGAAAGCAGCGGGTCGAGGTCATCCAGATCGTGCGGGCGCTCACCGTGCCCGGGTATGCGTGGTCGCAGCACCCGGCCGTGCTCATGTGGAAGGGGTACGAGGAGGCCCTGGGGCGCTACGGCCTCACCATGTGCGAGGTGTGGGGCGAGCTCGGCTTCGGGGACACGTGCGCCACGACGATCGTGTCGGACCTGGCGACGGCAGGGATCACCTCGATCCGCACGTACGAGGAGCTGGAGCACGCGGGGGCGTTGCCGCCGTGGTTGCCCGACGCTGAGCTGCAACGGAGCCATCGGTCCGCGTTGGTGCGAAAGGACCCTCGGCACTACGGCTCGCTCTTCCCGGGAGTGCCGGGTGATCTCCCCTACGTGTGGCCGGAGCGGTCGCCGGCGGTCGTCGAACGGGAACGACGGCAGGCCGAGAACGCCGAGCGTCGCCGGCATCGCGCGCAGGAGCGGGCGGCACGGGAGCGGGAAGCGGCGCGGCGGCGCCGGAGCCGGGCCGCCAAGAGGGGCTGGAAGACCCGGGCGGACCGCGCCCGAAACCACGACCCCTGACCCGCTTCTCGCTTCCGGGATGACGTTGTTGCGACCTGGAACGTTTCAAAGCCGGCCGGATCGGCAACAACAGGCGTCCGGAAGGTGAAGGCCTCGGGCTTGTCCACATGGTCTGAGCAGGTCGTCGCGTCGTCCACAGGCCCGGAACTTGGCACCGCCTTGTAGGCGACCGGTCAGCAGAGTGGTCACCGTGGGACTGTCCGAGCTGCCTCTGTCGTTCACGCGCCGACAGGCGATTGCGGCCGGGGTCAGCGACGTCCGGCTCGCGACCCTGGTGAAGAACGGTGAGCTCATCCGAGTGCGACGCGGCGTCTTCGCCCGTGATTTGGAGGTGGCGCCCGAGGCCCGAGCGGGGCGACACGTCGACCTCGTCCGAGCCGCACTGGACAGTCGGCGTGGGCCACACATGTTGAGCCACCTCTCCGCGGTCGCTGCCTACGCTCTGCCGCTGCCGCTGGCCCGCGTCGACACTGTTCACCTGTCTGCGCTGTCACCACGGGCGCGAACCACGCGTCGCGCCGGCCTGGTGCATCACGCGAACTCGTACGACAACGAGACCCGCGAGCTCGATGGTCTGGTGCTCAGCTCTCCCGCTCGGACCGTAGCCGACTGCCTGCGCCACTTCGGGCCGCGGGTGAGTGTCCCGATCGCCGACGCCGCCCTGCATCGCCGCCTGGTGAGCCGGAAGGAGTTGCTCGCCGAGATGGCGATGCAGTGCCACTGGCCCGGCCGGTCCCGCGCGGACGTCGCCGCGTCACTGG
>JBKPKI010000074.1:0-17468 GCA_046731055.1 Actinomycetota bacterium
CGCCGATCCTTCGCTCCGCGTCGACCGGCGTCCCGTCGAAGTCCACCTGGCGCACCGTGTCGCAGGCCAGGCCCATCTTCCGCTCCGGTGGTGCGAACTCGATCCCGGCCGCGTCCGCCGGCACGACGAAGCAGGACAGGCCGCGCCCGCCGTCGTCGGACGTGCGCGCGAACGTGGTGTAGAAGTCCGCGTGGCCGGCGTGCGAGATCCAGGCCTTTGTGCCCTTGAGGCGGTACGCGTCCCCGTCCCGAGTCGCTCGGGTCGTCATCGACGCGACGTCGGAGCCGGACATCGGCTCACTGAGGCAGTAGGCACCCAGCTGGTCGCCGCCGAGCATCCCCGGCAGCAGCGCGTCGCGCTGGCCGTCAGTCCCCCACGCGACGACGGGGTAGCAGGTCAGGGAATGCACGCTGATCCCTACGGCCACGCTCATCCAGACCGACGCGATCTCCTCGACCACCTGGAGATAGACCTCGTAGGGCTGGCCACCGCCGCCGTACTCCTCGGGATAGGGCAGCGACAGCAGCCCGGTCTTGCCGAGGAGCCGGAACGTGTCGCGCGGGAACTCGGCAGCCCGCTCCATCTCGTCGACGTGCGGCGCGAGGTCCTTCGCGCAGATCTCGCGGGTGAGATCGAGGAGGTCCCGCGCGTCCTCGGTCGGCAGGAGTCGGGCGGCGGGCATACCGGAATGCTACCGAGGCCGTCCCACATGCTGGACGCCGCCGGCTCCCGTCAGCGCGGCGGCTGGTCCTGGGGCCACCCCGTGCGCGACGGGAACTGCGGGTCGTCGAGCGGTTGCGCCGGCTCGATCGGGTCGGGCGTGTACGGCTCTGGCCGGTAGGGCTCCGGCGAGTAGGCGGGTGTGCCCTCCGTCGCGGAGGTGGTTCCGCTGGCGCCGGCACTCGACGCGTACCCCGCGCTGGTGGACGCGGACTGTCCGGCGGAGCCGCCGGGGCGCTGCTCGGCAAGCTTTCCTACGCCCTCGTCCAGCTTCTGCGTGGCCTTGGCCACCTTGTCGTGGTACTTGCCGTCGGTCCGTTCGTCGATCTTGGCCCCGACCTTGTCGAGGCCCTCGCGGAACCGTCCACGGTTCTCGTCGGCGTACTCGGCGGCCTTGTCCTTAGCCTCGTGGGCGACCTTGTCGAGCTCGGCGGCCACCTTCTCGGTCTTGCCCTGGACGTCCCACTCGTCGGCCTTCTGCTTCACCTTGCGGGACACCTCGTCGAAGAAGCTCATGGCTGCTGCCTCCCTGTATGACACCAGTTGTCGCCCGGCCCAACGGTTCTGCGCCCTCCCGAGGTTCCCAGGATTGAACCTGCCAGGCTGCGGTACGTCGGCGGTGAGCCGCAGGACACTTGCTACGGCTACCGCGAGTATGACGTCAGCGACGGGTGGGCAGGATCTGGCCACTCAGGCACCACTGCAGGGAGCGCACGATGAGCGAGATCCGCCCGTACATCTGCACCAATGATGCCCGCGCGGCCATCGACTGGTACGTCGAGGCGATGAGCGCGACCGTGACCTACGACCCGATCGTCATGGACGACGGCCGGATCGGCCACGTCGAGCTGTCGTTCGGCGGCGCGACGGTGATGATGTCCGACGCATACCCCGAACTCCACGTCGAGGCGCCGGCCGCGGCCCGCGGCGCCGCGGTCACCCTCTACCTCACGACCGACGACGTCGACGGGCTGACCACCCGGGCGGTCGAGCGCGGCGCCACCCTGGACCGTGGCCCAGAGGACAGCGACCACGGTAGGACCGCGGTGTTCCGGGATCCGTTCGGACATCGCTGGATGCTGGGCCAGACCTCCGGCTGACCGCGGGCGAACAGGGACCGTCGTGATTCTCAGGTCCGTGACCGGCTCCACTCCGTCACGGGCCGCGGAATCCGCTCGCCGTCGACGACGTAGTCGGTGAACTCGGCGTAGAAGCTGAGCAGTCCGCGCACCGGCTCGGCCTCGTGGCGCGGGTCCTCGTAGGTCCATACGACGTCCGTCGTGTCGCCGTAGGACCAGTACGACGCCTGGCCCTTGTACGCGCAGACAGTGTGGGAGTCCGACGGCGTCAGCAGATCCATCCGCACGTCCTCCCGCGGGATGTACCACCGCGGCGGCAGCATCGTCTCGAGCAGCATCACGGCCCGATGGGTGTCGGCCAAGACCTCGCCGTCGACCTCCACGACGACGTGCCGGTCGGACGGCATGCACCGGATCGAGTGGAACGGCTCGCGGGGGTGACCGCGGACCTCCTCGCCCTCCTCGAACCAGCGCGTGAACGCCGCCCAGTCCAGCACGGCGTAGTCCGACAGGTCGGGGTCGTCAGGGACGAAGGCCGCGCCGGGCAGCACGCCGGCCGCCGTCTCGATGTCGTATGCGATGCCGGTCGCCGAGTGCACGGCGAACCCTTGGCGCGGGCTCAGCACCGGTGGGAGGGAGCGGACGTCCGGCGTCACCGGCTGCGGGTTTCCTAGGGTGCCGGCAATGTCGGCGACCGGTACCGCATACGCGGAGACGATCCGTCGTGGCTCCCAGACGAGCCGGGCCGCCTTCGAGTCGACGATGGTCGTTCCGTCGCGTTCGGCCCGGACCCGGAGGACCACGGGGTGATGGCGTGTCTCCCGCATCGCGGTGGCGAGCACGGACGTCATCTGCAGCGACATGGGACCAGCCTAAGTCTCCCGATAGGGCATCCTCGGTGGCGTGACCGATCGCCTTCGGGCCCACAGCGAGCCTGGGAAATGGCTGCTCACCCGCACTGAACGCGACAACGCGGACACGCGGATCGACGACCGGCACGAAGGCGACCGGGCGTGGTCGGAGGGGAACCTGGTCACGCCGCTCGTCCACGGCGCTTCGTACTTCTCGGAGCTCCACGCGGCGCTGAGCGCCACACAGGACGGCGACCTGGTGCTCTTCACCGACTGGCAGGGTGACGCGGACGAGCGGCTCACCGGGGAGCGCGGTTCGGAGGTCCTCGAGGTGCTCGGCACCGCCGATGAGCGCGGGGTCGACGTGCGCGGGCTGGTCTGGCGTTCTCATCTTGACCAGACCGGCTTCTTCGCCAAGGAGAACCGTCACCTCGGCGAGCAGCTCCAGCACCGGGGTGCGGAGGTGCTCCTCGATATGCGAGTGCGGGCCGGCGGCTCCCATCACCAGAAGTTCGTCGTCATCCGGCACCGGGAGGACCCGTCCCGGGACGTCGCCTTCGTCGGCGGGATCGACCTGGCGCACAACCGTCGCGACGACGCCGACCACCGCGGCGACCCGCAGCCGCAGCCGCTGACCAGCGAGTACGGACCGAACCCGCCCTGGCACGACGTGCAGGTGAAAATCCAGGGTCCGGCCGTCCACGACGTCGAGACCGTCTTCCGCGAACGGTGGGAAGACCCGACCCCGCTGAGCCGCAGCCCGCTGCGGAAGCTCTCGGACATGGTGCGCCGCCTCGACGTCAACCCCGACCCGCTGCCGCCGCAGCAGCCGCCACCCCCGGAGGCGGGCCCGCATCTCGTGCAGCTGCTGCGGACCTACCCGAACCTCCGGCACGGTCGCGACTTCCCCTTCGCCCGAGGCGGCGAGCGCAGCGTGGCCCGGGGGTACAGCAAGGCCATCGGGCGAGCGGCCGAGCTGGTCTACGTCGAGGACCAGTACTTCTGGGGTCACGACGTCGCCGACCCGTTCGTCGCCGCGCTGCGCGAGCGCCCCGAGCTCCGCCTGGTCGTGGTGATCCCGCTCGTCCCGGACGTCGACGGGTTGGCCCGCGTACCGGAGCTGCTCGGCCGCGACCGGGCGTTCCGGGCCGTCCTCGACGCCGCACCCGGACGGGTGGCGGCGTACGGCATCGAGAACCACGCCGGCACGCCGGTCTACGTGCACGCCAAGGTATGCGTCATCGATGACGTATGGGCCAGTGTCGGGTCCGACAACTTCAACCGGCGCTCGTGGACGCACGACTCCGAGCTCTCGTGCGTGGTCCTCGACGGCGACTACGCCAGGTCGCTGCGGCTCATCCTGGCCGCCGAGCACCTCGACCGCCTGACGAAGGTTGCGGCCGAGGGCCTGGAGCACGTCATGGCCGACTGTGTCGAGCCCGCCGGTATCTTCGACGCCTACGCCGAGAGCGCGGACCGACTGGACGCTTGGCACGCCGGGGGCCGCGTCGGTGACCGGCCGCCCGGACGGCTGCGGCGGCTGCCGCTGCCCACGCTCAGCCGGTTCGCCCACCGATGGGCCAGGCTGCCGCTCGAGATCGTGCATGATCCCGACGGGAGACCCGGCCCGCTGCGGGGCAGCCGGGACTATTGAAGCCGTCAGCCGAAGGCATTCTCGCCGGTCAGCGCCCGCCCGACGACGAGGGTATGGACCTCGGTCGTCCCCTCGTAGGTGAGCACGCTCTCGAGGTTCGCCGCGTGCCGGATCGGGCTGTACTCCAACGAGATCCCGTTCGCCCCGAGGATGGTCCGGCACTCGCGGGCGATGTCGAGCGCCTTGCGGACGTTGTTGAGCTTTCCGACGCTCACCTGCTCGGCCGTCAGCGTCCCCGCCTCCTTGAGCCGGCCCAGATGAAGCGCCAACAGCATGCCGTTGCCGAGCTCGACGGCCATGTCGGCCAGCTTTCGCTGGGTGAGCTGGTATGCGGCGAGGGGCTTGTCGAAAACCTCGCGGGTGCGCGCGTAGTCCAGAGCCGTCTCGAGACTGTCCCGGGCGGCGCCGAGCGAGCCGAAGACGATCCCGAACCGGGCCTCGGTCAGGCAACCGAGCGGCCCGCCGAGCCCGGCCGCGCCGGGCAGCACGACATCCGCGGGCAGCCTGAGATCGTCGAAAACAAGCTCGCTGGTGACACTCGCCCGCAGCGACAGCTTTTGGTGGATCTCGTTGGCGGAGAACCCCTTCGAGTCGGTCGGGACCACGAACCCACGGATCCGGTCGTCGGTCCGTGCCCACACGACGGCGACGTCGGCGACCGAGCCGTTGGTGATCCAGAGCTTCGTGCCGTTGAGGACCCAGTCACCGCCGGCGTCCCGCTTGGCGACCGTGCGCATACCCGCCGGGTTTGAGCCGGCATCCGGCTCGGTGAGGCCGAAGCAGCCGAGCTTCTCGCCGGCCGCCATCCCGGGCAGCCACTCCTGCTTCTGATCCTCGCTGCCGTACGCGTGGATCGCGTACATCGCCAGGGACCCCTGCACCGAGACCAAGGACCGCAGCCCTGAGTCGACCGCCTCCATCTCCTGGCAGGCCAGCCCGTAGGCGACGGCGCCGGTCCCGGCGCAGCCGTACCCCTCCAGGTGCATTCCGAGGACGCCGAGCGACCCCAGCTGCTTGGCCAGGTCACGGGCTGGGACCCGCCCTTCGTCGAACCACCTCGCCACGTGCGGGCGCAGCTCGCGCGAGCCGAACTCACGGACGGTGTCGCGGATCGTCCGCTCCTCGTCGCTGAGGAGGCCGTCGACCGCGTACAGCTCGAACGGGTGCATCACGCCTCCTGCTGGTCGAGCGGGGTCACGGCTGGGCGCTTTGCGGTCAACAGGTCGCCGGACGACTCGCCGCGGAGCCGACGCTGCACCCATGGGGCGAGGTAGTCGCGCGCCCACTTCGCGTTGCCGGCCAGCACCTCCCGGCGGGGAACCGGAGCGGACGGGGGCAGCGGGGTACGCCAGTCGGTCTCATCGGAGCTGTACCCGAGGGTCCAGAGGGCGGCGAGCGCGACCCGACGGTGTCCCTCCGCGGTCATGTGGATGCGGTCCTCCGCCCACATCCGCCAGTCGCGCAGGGCGGTCAGGCTCCATTGGTCGAGGACCCGAGCGCCGTGCCGCTGGGCGATGCCCCAGACGAGGGCGGCGAAGTTCGCGGACCGACCGCGCGCCGCGCGGACCACCGGTGCACCGACCGGGTCGAACGGTGTGGCCATGAGCACGTCCGCGCCGGTCTCCCGGATGCGGACGACCGCCTCCTCGAGCCGGCCCGCCAGCTTCTCGACGTCGACACTGGGCCGGAGGATGTCGTTGCCGCCGCCGACGATGCTGACCAGGTCGGGTTCGAGGGCCAGCGCGGCGTCCAGCTGCGGGCCGACGATGTCGGCGAGCAGCCGGCCGCGGACGGCCAGGTTCGCATAGCCGAACGACTGGCCGGCGTCCGACGCATACCGGGCGAGCTCGACGGCGAGGCGGTCGGCCCAGCCGACGTACTGGCCCGGCACCTGCGGGTCCGGGTCGGACATCCCCTCGGTGAACGAGTCACCGAGAGCGACGTAGCGGGTCCAGATTCGCGGCGGGGGCTGGGCGGCGTTCATCCGAGCCTCCAGTCGACCGGCTGGCCCCCGGCCCTGACCAGCAGGTCGTTGGCCCGGCTGAACGGGCGGGAGCCGAAGAACCCGGAGTAGGCGGACAAGGGCGAGGGGTGCGCCGATTCGACGCGTGGCACGCCGTCAAGCATCGGCACGAGCGACCGCGCGTGGCGCCCCCAGAGGATGGCGACGAGAGGGCCCCCGCGGGCGACCAGTGCCTCGATCGCCGCGGCGGTGACCGCCTCCCAACCGAGGCCCTGGTGACTACCCGGTTTGCCGGGACTCACCGTGAGAACGCGGTTGAGGAGCAGCACGCCCTGGTGGGACCACGGCGTCAGGTCCCCGTTAGCTGGCGTCGGTTCGCCGAGGTCGTTGCGCAGCTCGGTGTAGATGTTGACCAGGCTCTTGGGGAGCGGCCGGACGTCGGGCGCGACCGAGAAGCACAGGCCGACGGGGTGTCCGGGCGTCGGGTACGGGTCCTGGCCGACGATGAGCACACGGACGTCGTCGAGCGGCTGGCGAAAGGCCCGGAGCACGTGGGAGCCGCTCGGCAGGTATCCGCGCCCGGCCGCGACCTCGGCCCGCAGAAAGACGCCGAGCTCGGTGATGACCGGAGCGACGGGCGTAAGCGCCGGGAGCCAGGAGACGTCGACGAGCTCGTGCAGCGGCCGCGCGGTCACGGGGCCACGTTAGCCGCGAGCGCGACGTCCTCCTTCCAGGCTCACGTTGTTGCCACTTTCGGGCGCTCGGCGGGCTGCGGATCGGTAACAACGTGAGTCTGGAAGCGGGAAGCCGGCCTGATCAGTGAGGCGTCACTGGTCCACCATGACCTCGTCCCAGCCGAGGTTGCGGGCCATGCGCTCGAGGACCGCCAGCGTCGCCGCATACTCCTCCTCGCTGATGCCGTCGGCGGTTCGCCGGCGGGTAGCCGCGACGACACTGCTGAGCGCCCCGAGCTCGTCATGGCCGAGCGGGGTGAGCGCATACATGGCGCCCTGCCGTCCCACCCACCCGCGCTCGATCAGGTCGGAGAGGTGGTCGGCCGACGACTCCCCCTTGCCGAGCGCCAGGAACGGCGCGACGGCGGCGTCGAGGCGGCGCAGGGTGGAGGGCCCGCAGTCGAGGAGGTTGAGCAGCTGCCACTGCCGACGCGTGACGCGGTGGAAGGACAGGGTCCGGTCGAACCGCTCGTCGATGAGCCGGTCGACGAGCTTCAGCCAGAAGCCGATGGGGCGGGACATGTTCGTCACCTTAGAGATGTCGGCGGCCTTTGTGAGCCCTGCGCCGCGGCCTGCCTAGACTCCGCGCGTGCACCGCTTCGACCAACCGCTCTCGAGGCCGGATATCGACGCCGTCCTTGCGTATGCGGCGGACCGTCTCAGCCTCGACCCCGTGCCCCTGGACGGTCCGCTCGACGACGCCGAGCTGATCGAGGAGGCGGGGGTCACCATCACCCCCGGAGGCCTCGGGACGGCCCGGGCGCTCGACGTCTTCGCCGACGTGCTCGCTCCGTCGTGCCTCTCCACGGACCATCCGCGGTACCTGTCGTTCATTCCCTGTGCCCCGACGCAGGAGGCGGCCGCATTCGACGTCGTGGTCGGCGCGTCGTCGATCTACGGCGGGTCCTGGTTGGAAGGCGCTGGCGCGGTCCACGCGGAGAACGAGACCCTGCGCTGGATCGCCGGCCTGGCCGGCCTTCCGCCCCAGTCCGGTGGCGCGTTCGTCCCAGGCGGCACGATCGGGAACCTCTCGGCGCTCGTCGCGGCGCGGTACACCGCTCGGCGCCGCGCCGACGAGGCCGGATCCGACCTGCAACCCTGGCGGGTGGCGACGACCTACGGCGCGCACTCGTCGATTCAATCCGCGTGCGACGTCATGGACGCCGAGCTGGTCACCGTCCCGGCCGACGAGCGGTGGCGGCTGACGGGAGACAACCTGCGCAAGACGTTGCTGGACAACGATCCGCGGACGTTCTTCGCCGTGGTTGCCACCGCGGGTACCACGAATTTCGGCATCATCGACGATCTCGATTCCGTGGCCGAGGTATGCGCCGAGCTGGGGATCTGGTTCCACGTCGACGGGGCGTACGGCGGGGCGGCGCTCGCCGCACCGTCTGTCCGGGACCAGTTCCGCGGCGTCGAACGGGCCGACTCGTTCATCGTCGACCCGCACAAGTGGCTGTTCGCGCCGTTCGACTGCTGTGCCCTGATCTACCGCGAGCCCGCACTCGCCCGGTCGGCGCATACGCAGCACGCCGGGTACCTCGAGGTGCTTACCGATGGACCCGACTGGAACCCCACCGACTACTCCGTCGGGCTCACCCGGCGGGCACGAGGGCTGCCGCTGTGGTTTTCGCTGGCGGTGCACGGCACCGACGCGTACTCCCGCGCCGTCGAGCGGACCTTGGAGGTGGCGAGGTACGCGGAGGCGGAGATCGGGCGGCGGGAGAAGCTCGAGCTGTTGCGCGAGCGCGATTTGTCCGTGATGGTGTTCCGGCGGATCGGCTGGGCGCGCGAGGACTACGACGCCTGGTCCGACCGGCTGCTCGCGGAGGAGTTCGCCTTCGTCGTGCCGACCACCCACGAGGGAGAGACTGTGACCCGGTTCGCCATCGTCAATCCGACGACGACCGAGGACGACATCCTGGCCATTCTCGACACGATGACATGAGTTACCTCGATCAGCCCGCCACGCCCTCTGAGGCGAATGACACGGGTGTCATTTGCGCCTATAGTGTGGCCACCATGGACGCGCAGCCATACTCGCGGGATGACGACGCGGAGCGCTCGGGTGACGGTGTCCTGTCCGCCCGCGACCGCGAGATCCTCGCGTTCGAGCGGCAATGGTGGAAGTACGCCGGAGCCAAGGAGCAGGCCGTCCGGGAGCTGTTCGACATGAGCGCGACCCGCTACTACCAGGTGCTCAACGCGCTCATCGACACACCGGAGGCCCTCGAGGCCGACCCGATGCTCGTGAAGCGGCTGCGCCGGCTGCGCGCCTCCCGGCAGCGGGCTCGCAGCGCGAGGCGCCTCGGCATCAACGTCTGAGCCGCATACCAGGCCGGTCTGGCATCCTCGGGGCGTGCTGCGCCCGGGTCCTACGAACTCGCTCACCGACGTCGCCGGTCTTCGGGTCGGTCACGCCACCCGCCGTGAGCCCGGCTGGCTGACTGGCACGACCGTGGTCGTCGCCCCTTCGGCGGGGGCCGTGTGCGGCGTCGATGTGCGCGGTGGTGGCCCCGGAACCCGCGAGACCGACCTGCTCGACCCCCGCAACCTCGTCGACCGCGTCAACGCGGTCATGCTCGGCGGCGGCAGCGTGTTCGGGCTGGCCGCTGCGGACGGCATCGTCAGGGCCCTGTTCGCCGACGGTCTGGGCTGGCCATTCGGGGAATCGGGGCAGGTGGCCCCGATCGTGCCCGCGGCCGTGCTGTTCGATCTGGACCGCGGCGGTCACCTCGAACGGTTCCCCGGTCCGGAGGAGGGCGCCACGGCGTACGCCGCAGCGCATGACGGCCCGGTCGAGCAGGGCCTGGTGGGCGCCGGAACCGGAGCGAGCTCGGGCGGCCTCAAGGGCGCCATCGGGACGGCCAGCGCCGTGCTCCCGAACGGCACTACCGTGGCCGCCCTCGTCGCCGTCAACTCCGCGGGCTCACCGGTCGACCCGCGGACCGGTGAGCTGTATGCGACCCGGTTCGGCTTGGGTGCCGAGTTCGACGGGGTCGGGGTGCCCGACCCAGCCGACCTCGAGGAGTGCCTGGCCCGGGCGGCGGCAGCCGCCGAGGCGCGCGGTGGGCGCGGCCCCGGACTGGCGACGACGATCGGCGTCATGGCGACCGACGCGACCCTGACCAAGGCGCAGTGCCAGAAGGTGGCCGGGATGGGTCACGACGGGCTGGCCCGGGCGATAAACCCGGTCCACACCATCTTGGACGGCGACACCCTCTTTGCGATGGCCACCGGCGCCCGCCCCGAGCCCGATCTGGTCGAGCTGTTCGACCTCATGCACGCCGCGGGCGACTGCGTGACTCGGGCGGTCGCCCACGGCCTGCTCGCCGCCGAGTCGGTGGACTGCACCGAGCAGGGCGGGGTGGCGCTGCGGTCGTGGCGCGACGCGTTTCCGTCGGCGGTCCACTGACCCGCCCGCCCGGTACCTGGGCCTCTCGGCCGAAGAGTCACCGGCGGGCCGGAAGCCGAGCGGTCAGTGGGTCGACTCGGAGCTCCCGTCCTCGCGCACCGGGTGACCCGAGTCGCGGACCAGGTAGGCGGTGACCGGGTACCGCTTGCCCTTGACCTCGACCGACCCGAGGGACGTCAGCACGTCGTCGTCGTCCAGCAGACTGCGCGTCGTCTCGCCGATGACGACCTGGCCGGGGCTGGCCAGGCCCTGCAGGCGTGAGGCGAGGTTGGTCGTGTCGCCGATCGCGGTGAAGCTGCGCTGCTCGTGCGTCCCGACGTTGCCGACCACGGCCCGGCCGGAGTTGATCCCGACCCGGAACCGCGGCCAGTCGTCGGCCTCGGCGATCCCAGCGACGGCCTCCTGCAGACCCAGCCCGGCTCGCACCGCGCGCCGAGCATGGTCCGGCTGGTCCCCGGTGCCATTGAAGACGACCATGATCGCGTCGCCCGCGAACCGCTCGATGAACCCGTCCTCCTCCATCACCACCGGGACCGCGGCCGACCAATACCGGTTCAGCATCGCGATGACCTGGGCCGGCGACCGGGACTCGGAGAACGCCGTGAAGCCTTGGAGGTCGGCGAAGAGGACGGAGACCTGCCGCTCCACGCCGCCCAGCTCGGCCAGAGTCGGGTCGGCGCGGAGCCGTTCGGCCACCTGCGGTGAGACGTATGGACTGAAGAGGGCGTCGAGCTCGTGGATCTCCCGGGCCGCCCTCGCCAGCGCCTTGGCCTCGTCGCGCGAGATGCCGTCCCGCGTCACGAGGTTGTCGACGACTGGCGCCGTGGACTCGCCGCGCTCGATCGCGGTGACGAGGCGTTCGAGGCCGGCGGCGGTGCGCTGGTCGACACGCTTGAGGGTCTGGTCCAGATAGAGCCCACTGAACGCGGCGACCGACGACCCCGACCGGCGGTACTCGACCCGGGCCGTCCGCGCCACGAGCACGAAAGCCAGCAGCATGAGGACGTGCCACTCCCACCAGGACGCGTGCCAGTTGCGGCCGAACGTCACGGCCAGCAGCGCCTCGGCGAGCAGGACGTATGCGGCGAAGAGGGCCAGTGCGAGGGACGCCTTACGACGGCGGTAGAGGTCGAGGTACCGCCACGAGGCGAGAACGTAGAACACCAGACCGGGGATCGCGAGGATCCGGAGCACGGCGCTGGCGCCATCCTCGCTCAGGAGGCTGTTCAGCGGTGGCACCCCGGCGAGCGAACAGGCCGCCCACGCCGCCATCACCCCGACCAGCCCGTAGGTCAGGGGCCGCTGTAGCTCGACGATGCGGGGTCCGGCCCGGTACAGGTCGAGACTGGACCAGAAAGCCAGGACCGACGCGAGCAGCAGGCCGACCGGCGTCGCCACGACGAAGCCGGCGTTGGCCTGCGGCAGCAGCACCCCCGGTGTGGCCAAGGCATGCAGCCCGAGGAACCCCGCTGCGGACATGAACGACAGGCTGACGAGGACGAGCCGGGCGTCCCTCCGCCGCCGCGCCGCATCGGCCGCCACGACTCCGAGCGCGAGGTTTACCAGGCCGGTCGCGAGGACCAGCCAGAAGTGCGACGGGTGGTGTTCCCAGCGCCCGTCCGCATCGGACCACGTGAGCAGCAGCAGCAGGCCGACCAACGGGACGGCCAAGAGCGCGGCAACGCGCAGCACGCCTGAAATCTAACGGAGGCGGTCAGGATGTGGTCCCGATCCGTGCTAGGCGGACACTCCGACGCACGATGGCGAGGTGAGCCGCCGGGACACCTATACGCACGGGCACCACGAGTCCGTCCTCCGCTCACACCAGTGGCGCACCGCGGCCAACTCGGCCGCATACCTCCTTCCCCACCTCGCGCCCGGCCTGAGCCTGCTCGACGTCGGCTGCGGACCGGGGACGATCACCCTCGACCTGGCCGATGAAGTGGCACCCGGCCGCGTTCTCGGCATCGACGTCGTCGCCGAACCGCTCGACGCGGCGCGCGCCAACGCGGAGGCTCGCGGCGCCACGGCAACGGAGTTCGCTCTCGGCGACGTCTACCACCTCGACCTGCCCGACGACTCGGTCGACGTGGTCCACGCCCACCAGGTGCTGCAGCACCTCAGCGACCCAGTGGCCGCACTGCGGGAGATGCGTCGGGTATGCCGGCCAGGCGGGCTCGTCGCCGCGCGTGACGCCGACTACGCGGCCATGGTCTGGTATCCCGCCGACTCTCGTCTCGACGACTGGCTGACCGTGTACCAGGACGTCACGCGGAGCAACGACGGGGAGCCGTCGGCCGCCCGGCACCTGCTGGCGTGGACGCATACCGCGGGGTTCGAGGACGTGGTGTCGTCCGCGAGCACCTGGTGCTTCGCGACTCCGGAGGACCGTGCCTGGTGGGGCGGACTCTGGGCCGAGCGGATCACCCAGTCGTCGCTCGCTCAGCAGGCGGTCGAGCGCGGCCTGGCGACGCCGGACCGTCTCGTCGATCTGGCGCAGGCGTGGCGCGAGTGGGCCGCGCACCCGGACGGCTGGTTCGTCGTCGTCCACGGGGAGATCCTCGCCCGGGCCTGACCGGGACCGATCGCGCCGCCGGAGCGTGCGAGGCTCGCAGCGTGTCCCCGCAGGCCGCCGCCCTCCTCGTGCCGGCGGGCGTCGTTGCCGGCGTGCTCGGCAGCGCCGGCGGCATCACGTCGCTGGTTTCGTACCCGGCGCTCCTGGCCGTCGGCGTGCCACCGCTGCCCGCCAACGTGGCCAACATCGTGGCCGCCACCGCCATGGGTCCCGGAGCGGCACTGAGCTCGCGTCCCGAGCTGGTGGGAACGCGTCGCCTGGTGACCCGCCTGCTCGTCCTGGGGATCCTCGGCAGCGTCGCCGGCGCCGTCCTACTGCTGTCCACGCCAGCGGGCGTGTTCGCGCGAGTCGTTCCGTTCCTCGTCGCCCTTGGCGCGTTGGTGCTGCTGCTGCAGCCGAGACTGGTGACGTGGCATGAAGGAGCGGTGCACGTCGGCACGCTGTCGGCGTTGGTCGTGGTCGTCTCCGTCTACAGCGGCTACTTCGGCGCCGGCTCGGGAGTCATGTTCCTGGCGATCGTCCTCTTCTACGAGGCGCGGGTGCCCCAGGCCAACGCGATCAAGAACGTCGTCGTCACCGTTACCTGTGCCTCGGCCGCCGTGGTCCTGATAGTCACCGGTCCGGTGCCGTGGGCGGTCGTCCTCCCGCTGGCCGCGGGTCTTCTCGTCGGCGGTGCGCTGGGTCCGATGGTCGTGCGCCGCCTGCCGGGCCGGGTGGTGCGGTGGACAGCGGCGGCACTGGGGTTCGTCCTGGCCATCTATCTCTGGCTACGGCCCGCCTGACTCAGGCGGCGCGGGACACCGACATCGCCCCCTCGGGCGGCCGGTGCAGCGACTGCCACACGACGCAGTACCGCTCGGTCAGCCGCGCCAGCGCCGCCAGCTCGTCCTCGGTGGCGTTGGTGTCGAGGTCGAAGGAGACCCGGATCGACTGGAACCCGACGGGCACCTCCTTGTCCACCGCCAGCGTTCCGCGGATGTCGATGTCGCCCTCCGCGTGGACCGAACCCCCGTGCACCGCCAGTCCCATCGACGTCGCCACCGCCGCCAGGGTGACCCCGGCGCAGGCGACGAGCGCCTCCAGGAGCAGGTCGCCCGAGCACAGTTGGCTCCCGTCCCCGCCGGCCGCCGGATGCAGCCCGGCAGACACCATCGCCCGCCCAGTCTCGAGGTCGCACGAGACACCGTCGCCGAGCCGACCGCTGGCCCGCAGCGTGACGAATGCCCTCGCCGGATCGTCGCGGTAGGCGGCCTTGAGCGGGGCTTGGAGGGCGGCGAGGGCGTTCTTGTCCATGCACCGACGCTAGCCCGGGACGGCCCGCTCGCTGTGCCAGGCTGATCCCATGACAGCCGCCTGGAGCACCGCCGAGGAGATCGCTGCTGCCGGCCGGACGATCGCGGCGTCAATCGACGGCTGGCGCGAACCGGCGGTGTGGGCCGTCGGCCTCACGTCTGCGACCTCGTCCGCGGAGTACGAGTTCCCGGTCATCAATGTGGGCGAGGCCTCCCTGGCCGCCGTCGTCCTGGCCAAGACGATCGGCTACGCCAACGGCACCTCCACCCACGTCATCTCGGTCGCCGAGTTGACCCACGCGCTGCACGGCGCGGCGCCGGCCGAGGCATACCGAGGTGTCCGGCACCGCAACCTCGAGGCCTGGCGCGAAATCCTCGCCGAGGTCGAGTCCAATCCGTACCGCGGCATCGTCGCCGTGTTCATCGGAGACCTCGACGACCCCGTCTCGTCCGAAGCGGACGGGTCGCTGCGCACCCAGCTGCCTGACTGACGTGCCGCCGAAGAACTGCACGTTCTGCCAGATCGTCGCGGGCGAGATCGCCTCGCACGTCGTCCTGGACGAGCCCGACTTTCTCGGGTTCCTCGACACGCGGCCGGTGTTCAAGGGTCATGTACTGCTCGTGACCCGTCAGCACGTCGACGCCCTTCCTGAGCTGCCGCCGCGGCTGCGCGACCCCCTGCTCGAGGCGACCCAGCGGCTGGCCCGGGCCGTCGTCGACGGCCTCGGCGCCCAGGGCTCGTTCGTCGCGACGAACACGGTCGTCAGCCAGTCGGTGCCTCATCTGCACGTGCACGTCGTTCCGCGCACCAAGGGCGACGGGTTGCGCGGGTTCTTCTGGCCGCGCACGAAGTACGCCTCGGACGACGAAGCGGCGGAATATGCGTCGCGCCTCGCCGCCGCGCTCGGTGTTCCGGATCTCGCCTCGGACTGACGGGCCGGCGACGCGTCGCTCAGGCTTGGTCGAGGACTGGGCCGAGAGGCCGGGATCGAGGGGGTCCCCTCGCGGAGCATCCGTTCGGCGAGGTCCACGGCACGCATGAGCTGCTCGTCGTGAAGCTGCGCGAACTCGGGGGACCGTCGCCCGTCAAGGACGTCGTACCAGCTGGTCGGCGCTTTCCGTCACGAGCGCTCTCCTGCCTGCGCGTACCCGCGCGTGAACGCGTTCGCGAGCCAGTCGAGGGGGTAGGGCAGCCGGCCGTCCGGCTCCTGCTGAGCTTGGAGGAGAGGTATGCCGCCCGCGTGCCGGTCGCGGATGACGGCGGCCACTGCGGCCAGCTCGTCCCGCTGGCGCCGCACGAAGGTCGCGTCGACCGGGCGTCCGTGGCCGGGCAGGACGAGGACGCCCGGCCCGACCGCCGCGAGATGCTGGTCCAGGGTCGCCGCCCAGTCCAGTGGCCAGGAGTCCGCGCCGAGAGACGGCGGCGCCGACTCCTCCACGAGGTCGCCCAGGAACACGACACCGGCGGCGGGGACGGCGATCCGGATGTCACCGTCCGTGTGCCCGCGACCGGCGAAGGCCAGCTCGACCACCCGGTTGCCGAGATCGACCTCGGCCGTCGTCGTGAACGTGACGTCCGGTCCGCGCGGTTCGGTGTCGAGCAGGTCCGAAAGGTCTTGGACCGTGTAGCCGTGCTCCGGCGCGTCGGCCAGGTCGTTCCGGACGAGCCGCTTGACGCGCTCGGCGTCGGCCACGAACGTCGCGGCGACCCGTTCGTGAGAGACCACTGTGGCCCGCTCGAACGCCTGGTTGCCGAACGTGTGGTCGAAGTGGACGTGGGTGTTGACAACGGTCGTGACGTCGACGCCGAGGCCCATCTGGCGGACCCCCTCCAGTACCTGCCGGCCCTGCGCCGTCGCGGCCCGAGTGTCGACGACGAGCGCACCGGTCGACCCGACGACCAGACCCACCCCCACGTCCCACTCGCGGTACCGGGCGTGGAACACGCCGTCGGCGACCTCCACGAACGGGTGACCACCGCGCATACGCGCGAGTCTGTCAGCCGCCGTTCGGTCGCTCGACGAGGACCAGCCAGTTGCCGGAGTTGTCGCGGATGATCGCCTCGACGCCGTAGGGCCGGTCGGCGGGTTCCTGGAGAAACTCGACGCCCTTGGCCGAGAGGTCCTGATAGGTCTGCCGGCAGTCGTCGACCCTCAGACCCAGCCCGCCCATCGCGCCCTTGCCGAGCTGGTCGCGGACGAAGTCGGCGGCTTCGTCGGAAAGGGGCGGCCCCGGCGTCATGAGAGTGAGTTCCAGCTCGGGCTGGTTGGGATGGCCGACAGTGACCCAGCGCGCGCCAGGCGCCATCTCCGCGTCGGTGCGGGGTTCGAAGCCCAGCTTGTCGACGTAGAAGTCGCGAGCCGCCTCTTGGTCGAGGCAGTAGACAGTCGTCAGGGAGACGTTGGTGATCATGTGCGCCACGCTAGGTCGCCTGCTCATCGGGCCGCTTCTCCGAGATTGCGGAACGGCTCGGCACCACGCCCATCATGAAGAGGTAGCAGCCGGGTATGCGTGGCCCGCCGGTGGTCGCCCAGCGGTCCCGGTATGCGGTGGGAGACTCCCCGACGAGGGCAGTGAACCGCGTCGAGAACGACCCGAGGCTCGAGAAGCCGACGGCCATGCAGACCTCGGTCACCGTGAGGTTCGCCACGCGGAGGAGATCCTGGGCGCGCTCGATCCGCCGGCGGGTGAGGTACCGGATCGGCGTCTCGCCATAGGCCGCCTCGAAGCATCGGACGAAGTGGTACTTCGACACCCCGGCGACGGCGGCGAGGCCGTCGAGATCCAGCTCAGCGGCATACCGGCGGTCGATGTGGTCGCGAGCCCTTCGCAGGTGCGGCAGCAAGCTCCCGCTCACCGCGGAGGCCGTCGTCATCACCCGGGCCAGGATAGGCGGCGACCTCGTTTGCACTCTCCGACGGAGAGTGCCAATAATGGCGTTAGCACTCTTGACCTGAGAGTGACAACTCGACCACTGGGCGAGGACCGGAGAGCGCACGGAACGTGAGCGTGCGGGACCCGGCCCGTCCGTCGCGGGCGCCCCGTGGTCTCCACATCGATTCGCGTGGGAGGAACCACCCGAATGGCCAAGATCATCGCTTTCGATGAAGAGGCTCGCCGCGGCCTCGAGCGGGGGATGAACACCCTCGCCGACGCGGTCAAGGTGACGCTGGGCCCGAAGG
>JBKPKI010000075.1:0-30558 GCA_046731055.1 Actinomycetota bacterium
GCGACCTGACCGACCACGAGCTCGTGGCGCTGCGCGACTATCTCGAGTCGAACGTCCGGATCGAGGGTGACCTGCGCCGCGAGATCGCGGCCGACATCCGCCGCAAGGTCGAGATCGGTTCCTACGAGGGGCTGCGGCACCGCCGAGGCCTGCCCGTGCGGGGCCAGCGGACCAAGACCAACGCGCGCACCCGCAAGGGCCCGAAGCGCACCGTCGCCGGCAAGAAGAAGGTTGGTAAGTAATGCCACCGCAAAAGCGTGCGCAGGCCGGCGCCAAGAAGGTCCGCCGCAAGGAAAAGAAGAACGTCGCTCACGGGCACGCCCACATCAAGAGCACGTTCAACAACACGATCATCTCGATCACCGACCCGGCCGGTGCGGTGATCTCGTGGGCCTCGGCCGGCCAGGTCGGCTTCAAGGGCTCGCGCAAGTCCACCCCGTTCGCCGCGCAGATGGCCGCCGAGGCCGCCGCCCGCCGGGCGATGGAGCACGGTATGCGTCGCGTCGACGTGTTCGTCAAGGGCCCGGGTTCCGGCCGGGAGACGGCGATCCGCTCGCTCACGGCGACCGGCCTCGAGGTGGGCGCCATCAGCGACGTCACGCCCTCGCCGCACAACGGCGTCCGCCCGCCCAAGCGCCGCCGCGTCTGAGCCATTTTCGAAAGTAGGAGCGATTCGTCATGGCCCGGTACACCGGCCCCATCACCAAGAAGTCGCGTCGGCTCAAGGTCGACCTCGTCGGCGGCGACAAGAACTACGACCTTCGCCCGTTCCCGCCCGGCCAGCACGGTCGGCGCCGGATCCAGGAGAAGGAGTACCTCACCCAGCTGCAGGAGAAGCAGAAGGCCCGCTTCACCTACGGCGTCATGGAGAAGCAGTTCTTCCGCTACTACACCGAGGCGGCCAACCGTCCCGGCCGTACCGGCGACAACCTGCTGACCATCCTCGAGTCGCGTCTCGACAACGTCATCTACCGGGCGGGCCTGGCCCGCACCCGGCGGGCCGCGCGGCAGCTGGTCACCCACGGCCACTTCGAGGTCAACGGGCAGCGTGTCGACGTGCCGTCCTACCGCGTCTCGCAGTACGACATCATCACCATCCGCGAGAAGTCGCGCGAGGCGTTTCCCTTCGAGCTGGCCCGCCAGACCTACGGTGACCGGCCCATCCCGGCGTGGATGCAGGTCATCGAGGGCTCGCTGACCATCCTCATCCACCAGCTGCCGTCCCGGGCACAGATCGACACGATCCTTTCGGAGCAGCTGATCGTCGAGCTCTACAGCAAGAACTAAACCCTCGGGGGGCTCCGCCCCCCGAGTTCCCCCCGAAGACCCGCCGGGTTGGCTTTGCGGGTTGGCGATAACGGTCGGGCCGCATACCGAGGTGGTTCGACCGGGAGAGGCTTCGCCTCTCCCGTTCACGAGGCGTCATATAGCGGTCGCCCGTGGGAAGGAAAGAACAGTGCTCATCGCACAGCGTCCCGTGCTCAGCGAAGAGGTCGTGGCGGACAACCGCTCGCGCTTCGTCATCGAGCCGCTCGAGCCCGGCTTCGGCTACACGCTCGGCAACACCCTCCGCCGCACCCTGCTCTCGAGCATTCCCGGTGCTGCGGTCACGTCAATCCGGATCGACGGTGTCCTCCACGAGTTCCAGACCATGCCTGGAGTCAAGGAGGATGTCACCGAGATCATCCTCAACCTCAAGTCCCTCGTCGTCTCCTCGGAGCAGGACGAGCCCGTGGTGATGTACCTGCGCAAGCAGGGCCCCGGCACGGTCACCGCCGCGGACATCGCGCCGCCGGCCGGTGTCGAGGTGCACAACCCCGACCTGCACGTCGCGACCCTCAACGGTAAGGGCCGCATCGAGATGGAGCTGACCGTCGAGCGCGGCCGTGGCTACGTCTCGGCCGCGCAGAACAAGGCCGGCGACGCGGAGATCGGCCGCATCCCGGTCGACTCCATCTACAGCCCGGTGCTCGCGGTGAAGTACGCCGTCGAGGCCACCCGTGTCGAGCAGCGGACCGACTTCGACCGGCTCGTCCTCGACGTCGAGACGAAGAACTCGCTGGCCCCGCGCGACGCGATGGCATCCTCGGGCAAGACGCTGGTCGAGCTGTTCGGGCTGGTCCGCGAGCTCAACATCGAGGCCGAGGGCATCGACATGGGTCCCTCGCCGACCGACGCCGCACTCGCGGCCGACCTGGCGCTGCCCATCGAGGACCTCGACCTCACGGTCCGGTCCTACAACTGCCTGAAGCGCGAGGGCATCCACACCGTGGGTGAGCTCGTGTCCCGCAGCGAGGCCGACCTGCTCGACATCCGCAACTTCGGGGCGAAGTCGATCGACGAGGTCAAGGCCAAGCTCTCCGGCATGGGACTTGCGCTCAAGGACAGCCCGCCCGGGTTCGACCCGAGCGCAATCGTCGACACCTATGGCGACGACTACGACTACGACGACATGGCGGACGTGTCGACGCTCTCCGAGGGTGGCCCGGACTTCGGCGACCTCGGGGACGACGGCCGGGCGCTGGCCGAGGACGAGCGGTACTGACGGATCGGCCCGGCCGGCCCGTGGGCCGCGGCACGTCCGCGGCCCACGACCGGTCGCCAACCTGACTGGAGAACACCATGCCTACCCCCACCAAGGGTCCCCGTCTCGGCGGCGGCCCCGCGCACGAGCGGCTCATGCTGGCGAACCTGGCCACTTCGCTGTTCGAGCACGACCAGATCACCACGACCGAGGCCAAGGCCAAACGGTTGCGTCCGCTGGCCGAGCGGCTCATCACCTTCGCCAAGCGCGGTGACCTGCACTCACGTCGACGGGTCCTCACCGTCGTCAAGGACAAGGGGATTGTCCACCGTCTCTTCGCGGAGATCGCGCCGGACATGCAGCAGCGGCCCGGCGGCTACACGCGCATCACCAAGATCGGAGCCCGCAAGGGCGACAACGCGCCGATGGCCGTGATCGAGCTGGTCCGCGAGCCGTTGTCGGCGAAGAAGGCCACCGTCAAGGAGGCCGAGGCGGCGACCAAGCGCGCGGCGAAGCAGGCCGAGTCCGCCAGGGCGGCCGAGGCGACGAAGAAGGCGGAGGAGGCCGACGTCCAGGACGCCGACACCACCGCCGAGCCGCAGGACGCGCAGGCCACGCCGCAGGACCGCAAGCCCTACATCGATGGTCCGGAGGCTCCGGGGGGCGAGCCGCAGGACGCCAGCGACGGCGGCTACGGTCCCGGTTCGGCGGCGCCGAACGAGGACGGCTCCGCGCCGGCCGGGTTCGAGATCAAGGGCAACGCCGACTCGATGAAGTACCACGAGCCGGACGGCCAGTGGTACGACCAGACCCAGGCTGAGGTGTACTTCCGCACCGCGCAGGACGCCGAGAAGGCGGGCTTCACCAAGGCCGGCGGCAACGACGGCGAGTAGGCTTCCCGCCCCCCTCTCCCTCGACCTTCCTTCACCGCACACCGCCTGCGACGCGCACGGTGCGAGTCCGTGACGCGCCACGCTAGGCGTGGAGCGCCGCGAAGGCGTTATAGACCATCCAGGCCGGCCAGAAGATCCCTTGGATGATGGCCAGCGCGTACTCCCCGAGGCTGTCCGCCTGCTGCCAGAAGTAGACCCACGCGCCGAAGATCCCCAACGAGTAGAGAGCTCCACTGCTCGCGGCGAATCCAGTGTTGCTCTTCATGACGGTTGCCTCCTTTGTAATGCCACCATGTGGCATGACTACTAAGAGCGACTTCTCAGAAGAGGAATGGTCCCGGGTAGTGCGGGCACCGTT
This sequence comes from Actinomycetota bacterium, assembly GCA_046731055.1. GTDB lineage: Bacteria > Actinomycetota > Actinomycetes > Actinomycetales > Dermatophilaceae > Lapillicoccus. The sequence continues at coordinate 3,776 of JBKPKI010000075.1, forward strand.
CGTGGCGGGACTGGCGATCAGCCTGGCCGACCCGGGCGGGCCGTTCGAGGCGGCAAAGGAGTCGATGGCGGCGATGAAGTCGGCCACGAACCCGCCCAGCCGGGAACCGTTGCTCGCCGATGTGGCCCTCGACGTGCAGGCCATGGTGCAACAGCACCACAACCCGCTGCAGGGGTACCGGCCGAACACCAGCGAGCCGGTCGGCGCTCAAGTGCTCGCCGAGCTCGGTGCAGTCCAGTCGATCGTTGCTACCAAGGCCACGTCCGAGGAGGCCGCGGCGTTCGGCCGGTGGCTGCTCGCGACCGCGCAGGCCGCGGCCGACGCGGCCAAGGAGGGAGGCTTCATGGGCTTCGGCGCCGAGCAGGTCAGCCAGGGGGAGCAGTCGATGTTGGACCAGGTGCGCGCGGCGGTCAGCGGCTGACGGCCCGAGACGCTTCAACGGTCCTGTTCCGTCATCAGCTGCTCGAGAACCTGCACGTCATCGGGCGCCAGCCAGGTCTCCTCCAGCGGACGGCCCCCCACTCGCTGGACGGCATCGCGGAGCGGAGCGGCCCAGAGGTGCTCGAGCAGAGCGACCGCAGCGGTGGCGCCGGTAGGCAGCGAGTCCGCCAGCGACCAGGTGGAGATCGTCGACCGGTCGGCGTTCTCCTCCCCAACGTCGGAGGCCTCACCGTTGGAGGCCTCACCGTTGGAGTCTCCGAGCAACGCGATCGCCAGCTCGCCGCTACTCGCGGCCAGGCCGGCCGGCGCTTCAAGGGTCTCGAACGTGCCATCGTCGTTCCGCGTGACGAGAAGCACGTCGACAAGGCGGACGATTCCGGCCGCACGCAGCCGGCTGAGCTCGGCCAGGACTTCACCGGTGAACGACGGGTGGTCGACCCCGATCACCAGGATCTGAACCGGTCCCATCACGTCGTGACCCGGGCTAGCAGCCGCTGGTACTCCTCCGGCGTGAGAACCCCGGTGTCCAGGAGCCGTCTCAAGGCCTCGAGTTGCGCTCGGTGATCCGGCTGAGGTGGCCTCGCCGCTTGCGGGTGTGAGGCCGCATACGCCTGGGCCGGCGTGAACCGACCACCGTAGTAGGGCACGTTGCCGGTCATGCCCATGCGCCGTAGCTGTCGCGGTACGAGAAGCATCCGAGCCTCCCAAAAGGTTGATCAATCCAAACATCTCGTCGCGACAGCCGGACGTGGGAACCTCGGTGCACCAGAACCGCACGGGCTGGAACCGCGAGCGAGGGAGCTGCGTCGTGATCCGCACTATGCCGGGAATGCCGGCCGGAGTCATCGGTCTCGAGGCAGTCGGACGCGTGTCGGACCAGGACTACGAGCAGGTGTTGGTTCCGGCCGTCACGTCAGCCCTCGAGCGTGGTGACGTGCGACTCCTTTATGTGCTGGGCCGTGAGTTCGACTCGTACTCCGCCGGTGCCGTCTGGGCTGACACCAAGCTGTTCGCCGGGCACCCCAGAGGATGGAAAAAGGTCGCGGTGGTTTCCGATGCCGACTGGCTGGAGAACAGTGTCAAGGCGTTCGGCTGGCTGATGCCCGGCAAGGTGCGGGTCTTCGAAACGGACGACGTCGACGACGCGCTCGAGTGGCTGACGGGCGTCGACGATGACGACGACTGACCGGCCAGCCCATCCGTACGCCTACTGAGCGAGGATCTTGGCCTTCTGCGCCGCGAACTCCGCCTCGGTGAGGACGCCCGCTGCTCGCAGCTCACCGAGCTTCTGCAGCTGTTCCAACATGTCCGGTTGGTCCGCCGCGGGCGGCGCCGGTGGTTGGGGTGCGTACTCCTGCGGGGGCGGGGCGTACGCCTGGGGCGGCGGCTGCTGTTGGTCTGGCTGTTGCTGCTCCTGCGCGGCCCACCGGTTCGCCTGACGCCGCGACACCCGGTTGGACACCGCCGTCGCCGTGCCGGCAACCACTGCCGTCCGGGCCATTCCACCTATCAGTCCCATGCGCGTTCCTACCTCCCGGCAGATTCAAGTGCGTCGAGCATCGCCAGCACGTCATTCGCGGGGATTCGTCCGCTGGCGACGACGTCGGCTCCCGCTCGCCGCATGGCCGACACGAACGGGCCGGCCCACGTGTTCTCATACACCAACAGGCCTGCTGCGCTGCCTGGCGCGATCACCGAGGCGGCCTGGCTCAGGTCGTCGTCGTCAAGGAGCCCGGACTCAACGCCCTCGAACACCGCTAGGTCGAGGACCCCATCGCCGTCGAAGTCCGAAATCGCGACCGCCGTGAACGTCCCGTCCTCCTCTCGCTTGACGAACCTCAGATCCAAGATCCGGATGATTCCCCGGTCCACGAGGTCGACGAGCGCGGCCAGCCCTTCCCCGGTCAGCTTGGCCTTCGGAAACTCAAGCGTCAGATAGTCGATCGGGCCAATGTCCTGCTCGGTCATCCTGCTTCTCCTCCCGCACGTTCCATGCATCCGCCTGCCCAAGTGCCGACGTCAGAAGCAACCACGCTCGCAGCCGTCGGAAAGGGCTGGCTCACCCACCCGGGATGAGAACTAGGCGATCGCTCCACCGGCGCCCACCGTCGTCCATCACCTTCGGGGGATGAGGCGCCCGCGAGGGTTCAGCGAGAGGCTGGGAGCCGGCGCTCCGTCGCATACGTAGCCACTGGGAGCTCAGTTGTGACCGATCAGGATCCGCAGCGGGCACCGGATGCCGTGCCCGCCACCTCAGGCAGCCGCCGCCTGATGGTGATGCTCGCCATGGCGATGTTCGTGCTCGTCGTGGACACCTCGCTCATGAACGTGTCGATCTCGGCTGTCATCAGGGACCTCAACACGACGGCCAGCGGCGTCCAGTCCGCCATCGCACTCGAGGCCTTGGTCTCGGCGGCCTTCATCCTCATCAACAGCAAGGTCGGCGACCTCATCGGTCGCAAGCGGGCCTACGTGCTGGGCCTCCTCGGCTACGCCATCGGCGCGGTGGCCATGACGCTGGCCCAGAGCCTGACCGCCATTCTCGTGTTCTGGGCGCTCATCGGTGGAATCGGCGCCTCCCTGCTCCTCCCGGCGATGCAGTCACTGATACACGGCAACTTCAGCGGCGGCGCTCAGCGGCAGGCGTACGCGATGGTCGGTGCGTCAGCGGCGATCGCGGCGGCCATCGGGCCGCTGCTCGGAGGTTTCGTCACCACGTACCTGTCGTGGCGCGTCGGGTTCGCCCTTGAGGCCATCATCATCGCGGTGATCCTCAGCCAGATCAGGCTGGTCCGCGATGTGCCGTACACGGGTTCCCGGAAGATCGACGTCGTCGGCTCCCTCCTGTCGGTCGTCGGTATGGGCGGGGTGGTCCTCGGGATCCTCGTCTGGCAGGAGGGAGGCGAGTTCGTCCTTCTGCTGATGGCGGTGGGAGCCGTCGCCCTGGGGTCCCTGGCGTGGTGGCTGGTGCGGCGGCAGCGCGCCCGGAAGGTGACGTTGCTGGATCCCGATCTGTTCCGACACCCGAACTTCACCACTGGGGTCACGGGTCAGATGCTTCAGCAGGTCAGCTTGGGGGGAGCGATGATCGCGCTGCCCCTGTTTCTCCAGATGACCCTGGAGTACGACGCCATGCAGGCCGGCCTCTCATTGGCGCCGCTTTCGCTGACGATGTTCGCCGCGGCCATGCTGGCGGGTCGGCGAGCGGGCAACCGGCGACCTGCGTCGATCATCCGCCTGGGGTTCCTCCTGGCGTTCCTGGGGACGGCGTCGATCATTCCCCTCGTTCCCCGGATCGACAGCGGGTGGCTTCTCGTGATCCCGCTCATGGTCACGGGCGCCGGCCTCGGCCTGTTGGTGTCGCAGCTCAACAACTACACGCTTGCCCCGGTGGAGGAAGAACGGATCAGCGAGGCGGCGGGCGTGAACTCGGCCGCTGGGTCGTTCGGCCTGTCCCTCGGGCTTGCGATGGCTGGAGGGATCATGCTTGCGGCGCTGTCGTTCGGGTTCACCCGGATGATCGAGAACAGCCAGACGATCCCGGCCGCCGAGAAGCAGCAGATCGCGGCGGTCCTCGAGACCGACGCCGAGGTGATGAGCAACACGCAGCTCGACGAGCGGATCACCGGCCAGCCACCGGAGGTCGAGCAAGAGATCTTGGCGATCAACGACGGCGCGCGGAACCGGTCACTTCAAGTGGCCCTGTTGGTACCGCTCCTCGCCGCCGGACTCGGGCTGGCGAATTCGTTCCGCATGATGCGACTGCCCGACCTCAAGCCGGCCGCCCCACTGGAGGGATTGGACCTGGGCTGAGTTGCGGGACGCACCCCAAGTCCCACCCCCGTCGGGTGAGGTCCGTCGCCCTTCCTGTGCCCCAGAGTAAAGACAACCGAGAAAAGGAGCCCCGAGTGTTCGACAACAACGGTTCATTCCTGTTGGCGATGTTTGAGTTCTTCATCTTCTTCGCGTGGTTCATGTGCCTGTGGTGGATCTTCGGTGACCTGTTCCGCAGCGCTGATCTCGGGGGGCTCGCCAAGACGCTCTGGGCGTTGTTCATCATCGTCATCCCGTGGCTCGGCATCCTCGTCTATCTGATCGCGCGAGGCAGCGGGATGACCGCGCGGTCGATCGAGGCCCAACGGCGCATGCAGGAGGCGCAGGCGGACTACATCCGATCGGTCGCCGGCTCTGACACTGCGGCGAAGGGAGCCGCCGCGGACCAGATCGCATCGGCGAAGTCGTTGCTCGACTCAGGCACCATCACGCAGGCGGAGTTCGACCAGCTGAAGGCCAAGGCGCTGGCGGCCTAACCGCTTTTTAGCTCCGCGCCGGCTCTCACCGCGGCGGGCGGCGGCAGGGGGGCCGCCCGCGGATGGTGGTCGGCTGGCGTGACGGCGGGGGAGGTGTCGGCGTCGCGTCTGCCGCCCTGGCCGGCGCCAGTGTGACCACCGAAGGGCCGACCTCAGTGCGCGCCGGGCGGTAAGAATCGACCGGTCCGAAGGTTCAGCCAGTTGCCGCTGACGCCCGAGCTTCGGCGGTGGTGATGGCTTTCGCGGCAAGGACGAGAGTCAGGTGGCTGAAGGCCTGGGGAAAGTTCCCCACCTGTCGCTGGCGCGCCACGTCGTACTCCTCTGCCAGGAGACCGAGATCGTTGGTCAGTCCCAGCAGCCGCTCGAACAGTATGCGGGCCTCTTGGGTGCGGCCGTTGGCCGCCAGAGCGCTGACCAACCAGAACGAGCAGGCCAGGAACTGCCCTTCATCTCCAGTGAGGCCATCGTCCGTGTGGGAAGTGGAGTAGCGCGAGACGAAGCCGTCGCGGCCGAGCTCTCGTGATACGGCGTCGATGGTGCCGGTGACGCGTTCGTCAGTCCCCGGAAGGAACCCCACGAGAGGGATGTTGAGAACACTGGCATCCAGCTCGCTCGAACCGTAGTACTGGGTAAAGGTCCGGCGCTCGCGGTCGTAGCCACGGTCGCAGATCTCCTGGTGGATCTCGTCACGGGTCTGCCGCCACTGCTCGAGGGGCGCGTCGAGCTCGAACTGCTCGGCAAGGCGCACGGCGCGGTCGAATACCACCCACGCCATGACCTTGGAATAGGTGTAATGGCGGCGAGGTCCTCGGCTTTCCCAGATCCCGTCGTCGGGCTCACGCCAGATGCCTTCGACGTACTCGATGGCATTGCGCCATCTCGGCCAAAGGTTGGGCTCGATGCGACCTCGCAGTTGGACCCCGAGGTAGGCCACGTTCAGGACCTCACCGTAGACATCCAGTTGGAACTGTTCGGATGCCGCGTTGCCTACTCGTACGGGTCGAGACTCCTCGTATCCCGGGAGTCCGGGCAGCTCAAACTCGGTCAGCCGCCGCTCGCCGCCGATGCCGTACATGATCTGCAGCTTCGACGGGTCGCCGGTCGCGATGCGCAACAGGAAGTCGCGAAATGCCACGGCCTCGTCGGCGTACTCGGCCGCGATCAGCGCCTCGAGAGCAAGCACGGAGTCACGCAGCCAGCAATAGCGATAGTCCCAGTTGCGCAGGCCGCCGAGGTCTTCCGGCAGCGATGTCGTGGGCGCGGCGATCAGCGCTCCGGTCGTCTCGTACGTCATCGCTTTGAGCACGATGAGGGATCTGCGCACCTCGTCCTGGTAGGCACCCGCATACTGGCTGCGGCTGCTCCACTCCTGCCACCAAGCCTCAGTGCGGGCCAGCGCCGAGTCCGCATCCTCCACCGGCGGTGTCTGCCGGTGAGCGGGGTGCCAGGTCAAGGTGAATCGTTCGCGTGCCCCCTCGATCGCCGGAAACTCCGCCGTGACCTTGCGGTTAGTCAGGGAGAGCGGGAGAGGCGTGCTCAGGCGGAAGGCATCGGGACCGGCGCTAGACATGACGCCGTCGGCTACCAGTTCGGTCCAGGGCGTGATGGAGCCATAGTCCGGCCGGAGCACCAGCTCCAAGCGCATCGGGACCCGGCCGCGGAGACCCTCAACGATCCGCATGAATCGAGGCGGTCCGTCGGCCCGGGGCGGCATGAAGTCGGTGACCCTCGCGACACCCTCCGCCGTCTCGAAGTCGGTCTCGAGCACGAGCGTGTCGGGCCGATATCGACGCGTGGTCGTCAGGACCTCGTCCACCGGAGCAACCAGCCACCGACCATGACTCTCGTCTCCCAGCAGGGCCGAGAAGCAGGACGCAGAGTCGAAGCGCGGAAGGCACAGCCAGTCCACCGAACCGTTGCGGCCGACGAGGGCTGCCGCCCGAAGGTCACCGACCAACGCGTAGTCCTCGATCAGCATCGTCGCGGTCCTCTCCCGGGTCCCATACCGACGCTCGGAGCGCCGGCGTCCTCGTGGAGACCTTGGCACGGCCCGCAGACGGGAGGCCTCACTCTCGAGGGATGAGGCACCCGGGGCGGTCTGCTCGGGCGGCGGAGTCCGGAATCCGGGTCATGAGAGGGCGTGCACCGACGCCCGCAACCGATCGCGACTCCCGGACGCGAAGGCATACTGATGGAGTGGTCGACGAGGCGAGTGCCGCGCGGCCCTCGGACGAGGAACGGTTGCCAGAGGAGCAGGTGCGTGGACTCCTCGTTGACACCTCCGAGCTCATCGAGGGTGCGGTCGTGGTTGGCGCGCTCCTCGTCGTCATTGGCCAGCATGAGGACGGCAACACCCGTGTCGTCCTCACCGCGGTAGGAGTCTTGGCCATCTACTGGCTCACCCACGCCTACGCTCACGCGCTCAGCGCAACCCTGACTCACCGCCGGCGGCTGTTTGGACTGCTCTTCAACGCGATTCGCCACGACAGCACGATCCTCCTCGGGGGCGTCCCAGCCCTAGCCGTCTTTGCGATCCTGCTGATCCTGGGTGTCGAGTTCAGCGCCGCGGTCGTGAGCGGTCTGTGGACCACGATCCTCTTCCTCGCCGGAGTCGGCTTCTACGCGGGCTACCGCATCGGGCTCCGCGGCTGGCGGCTTGGCGTGGAGGCACTGCTGGCCGGCTCCGCAGGCGCCTTCATGCTGCTGCTGAAGACCTTCCTGCACTGAAGGTATGCGTCGGTCCCTACGTGTCGTGACGCGGAAGGCGAGCGGCGCGGTGGAACTCGAAAGCCCGAGCTCGGCCGGGCGAGTCCGGGTCGTCCTTGATGGGTTCATCGGCCATGAACTGTCGGATGACGTTGGCCAGCTCGCCCGGATGGCTGAAGTTGATCGCGTGAGCGGCCCCCTCGATCACCACGAGTGCCACCAAGCTGTCGTACTGCTCCGCGATCTCCTTGATCCGTGCTGGTGACGGCATGAGCGGGTCCCGGTCGCCGACCACCACCAAGGTGGGGACCTCGAGCGCCAGGAGGCGCTCGAGGGCAGGGAACTGCGTGAGTGCGCGGAAGAGCCGGAGCGTGCTCGGCACGCCGAAGCGGAGGTAGTCCGGCACTGCGACCGACATGAGACGGGTGGGTTCTCGGACGCCGTCCTGGGCCAGCTGTCCTAGAGCGCGCTGGAGGGGTTGGTTGTGCAGGCCGCCGGCCGGCGAGACGAGGATGGCGCGGTCGATCCGGTCCGGGTGAAGACGAGCGAACTCGCAGATGACCGGGCAACCCATGGAGTTGCCGACCAGCGTTGCCACCGGGATCTTCCGATCGTCCATGAAGTCTGCCGCCGCGGCGGCCAGGTCGGGGACGTCGAGAGGCTGAAGGGAGCGACCACTCCGGCCGAAGCCGGGAAGATCGGGGACCAAGGTGTGGAACTCCCCGGCCAGCTGCTCGGCCGTCGGGAGCAGATATCGGCCGGACAAGCCGAAGCCATGCATGTGCATCATCACTGGCGCGTCCGGTGAGGGCACCGACTCCCGGTAGAACACCTCGACGTCACCGATTGTCGTCCAGTGTTCGGTGAGCCGCCCTCGGGGCTGGCCGATACGGCGCGGCGTCCCCTTGTGCCTTCTGGCGGAGCGTGGACGCAGACGCGGGACCGTGACGCGAGGACCCATGAACCCAAGGATGCCAGTGCCGATCGACAGGGGCGTCGTCCACCCGGTACGGGCAAGCCAGTTACGGCGGCGGCTAACGGTCGATGTGAGTGGTCTGCTGCGGTCCTCTTTGCCGAGTGAGGTCACCCGCTCAGGATGAGGTGACACCCGCCACCCCCACGGAGACTTGAAAGCGGCCGCTGACGTGGCGTGGCCAGAGATCATGAGCGGCAGCCGGAAGGGCGCACATGACCGGTTCGAGTCCCCTGCTCGGCCGCGAGGCGACCACCCTCGCGGCGACCGCTTCGGCGGTGCTGAGTCGGCACGCCGAGCAGACCGGTCTCCTCGTCTCCTCCGCTGTGGCGCCGCAGACGTTCACCCGCTCCTTGGGCCCGCGGTCGGTGGCCGACCAGGCCGTGGTCACCGGCGTGGTGACGGCCCTGACGTATGCCGCGACCGTCGCCACCCAGGACGCGCTGGCCTCGGTCATGTCGGCCTTGCCCTCGGCGCGCCCCTCCGCTGACGTCCGGTTCCGCCTCCTTGCCCTCAACGCGGCGGCGATCCCCTTGGGACTCAGCCTTGCTCGTGGCCTGCCAGTCCACGAGGACGAGCGCGCGCTGAGGAGCCTCCTTCGGCAGAGCGCGTGGCGGAGCGCCGTCACTGGGCTCGGCGGAGTCCTCGTTATCGGGAGCGAATGGGTCGCTGAGAGCCTCGACCGCCGGCTGGGCGCGCACGGACGACTGGCCCGACTTCCGCTTGCGATACCGACCGGCGTCGTCGTCGCGGCCGCGGTCGAGTGGAACCGCCGACGCGGGATGACCCAGGAGGGGCCAGCCCCCTCGACGCCGGGCCTCGCCGCGGCTGCGGGCTCGTTGGGCGCCGGCCTCGGTGTCACCGCGGCGGTCTCCGCTCTAGCCATCGGCGAGGAGCGATTGGCCTCTCTGCTGGGAGGTGCTCTATCGGATCGGCTGCCAGGGTCGCTCCTCACCTGGCGCCTCGCCGGACACGTGGCCGTGCTGTCAGGGGTCACCGGCGTCATGTCCATCGCCTGGGGGCAGGGGATGCAGCGGATCGAGAGGGCCACGACATCGCTCGATCCGGTGCTCGAGGGCGGGGACGACAGCTCCGTCGTCATGGGAACATGCAGCGGGAGCGACGCGAGCCTGGTCTCCTGGGAGGGGCTGGGCCGTGAGGGACGGCGCCACGCTTTGGCTGCGGTTCGCTCACGTCCATGGGTAGACCGGCCGGCCGGCCTTCCCGACCTGTCGATCCCCACGGTGACGGGCGGCCCCGCGCTGGCCGACCCCGTCCAGGTCTACGTGGGCTTGGACAACGCGCCCACGCCGAAGGAGCGGGTCGAGCTGGCGTTGTCGGAGATGGACCGGACCTCAGCATGGGACCGCTCGGTCCTCATGCTCGTGTCACCGACGGGTACCGGGTACGTCAACTACTGCGCGGTCGCCGCCGTGCAGTACCTGACCCGCGGCGACGTGGCCACAGTGACCCTCCAGTACTCCAAGCGCCCCTCCCCGCTGTCGCTGGGGATGATCGCCGGCGCCCGTGAGCAGAACCGGTTGCTGTGGTCGAGGATCGCCGAGCGGGTGCGTGACCTGCCGAGCGAACGCCGCCCGCGGGTGGTCCTGTTCGGTGAGAGTCTCGGAGCCCACACCAGCCAGGACGTCTTCCTGCACTGGGGGACAGTGGGTCTTCGGGCTCTCGGCATCGAGCGCGCGCTGTGGGTGGGCACCCCGTATGCGAGCGGCTGGGCGCAGGAGGTCGTTCGTGGGGGCCGTGCCGACACCGACGACGACATCGTCGCCGTGGTCAACGACTTCGGTCAGGTCGAGGCGATGCCCGCGGAACGTCGCGGAGGGCTCCGGTACGTCCTCGTGAGCCACGACAACGACGGCGTCACCAAGTTCGGCACCGACCTGCTGCTCCGGCAGCCGCCGTGGCTGCGCGGCGCCCGGTCGGGGATCGAGGAGGTGCCGCCCTACAGTCCACGAGGGGTGCCGCTGAGCATGCGCTGGCAACCGATCACGACCTTTATGCAGCTCCTGGTGGACATGAAGAACGCGCAGACTCCCGGGCTCTACCAGTCATCCCGGCACGACTATCGCCCTGATTTGCCCCGCTTCGTCAATGAGGTCTACGGCTTGGACGCAGGGGAGGACCAGGTCTCCCGTGTGGAGGTCGCGCTGGCCCAGCGAGAGGAAGCTCGGGAGCGGCTCTTCGGCGAGGTACAGCCGGCGCCCGCCTCGGCTGCTTCCTGAAGGGCAGTCCACAAGTACCGGAGGTTCGTCACCGGCTCGTCACGTCGTGACCCGTTCTGCCAGTCGCTGCAGGAGGAGCGCCTGGGTGACGACCAGTCGTTCGATCTCGCCGGTGTCGACACTCTCGTCGGAGGCGTGGATCCGTGCCGCGGCCATGTCCTCCGCACCCCACAGGATGAACTCAGCTCGGGGGGACGCCTTCTGCAGCGTGCGAAGGAGCGGGATGGACGCGCCGGACCCGGCCTCTCCCACCGGCTTGCCGAAGGCCTGCTCCATTGCCCAGCGGGCAGCGGCGTAGCCGGGACCGTCCGTCTTGCAATGGAATGGGGGCGCCGCCTTGGTCCGTTGGACCTCGATCCTGGCTCCCCAGGGCGCATGCGACTGCAGATGGGCGACGAGCGCGTCCAGCTCGGTGTTCGGGTCGGTACCCGGGACGATTCGCATCGAGAGCTTGGCGCGAGCCTCCGGAATGAGGACGTTTGACGACCCGGCGATGCTTGTCATGTCGAGACCGATGGCGTTGATGGAGGGATGGGCCCACAGTCGGTCCCCCACCGGACCGGTGCCCGTGAGACTGAGGCCGTCGAGGATGTCGGCGCTGAACCGCAGATCCTCCTCGGTGAACTGCTCGCCGGGCCAGGAACCGCTGGTGACGCCTTCCACGGCAACGTCGCCGTTGTCGTCGTGGAGTGTGGCCAGCAGTCGCGCCAACGCGATCATGGCGTCCGGCACGGGGCCGCCGAAGACACCCGAGTGCAACGTGTGCTGCAGCGTGCGGACGGTCACGATGCACGCGACGTCGCCCCGCAGCGCGGTCGTGAAGGCCGGCTCACCGACCCGGAGGTTCCCGACGTCGCATACGACGAAGAGGTCGCAGTCGAACAGCTCGGGGTGAGCCTCGACGAAGGCCTCCAGGTTGCTCTCGGTCTCCTCCATGCCCTCGAGGATGAGCTTGACCGTGCAGGGGGGTTGCCCGTCGAAGACCCGCATCGTGCCCAAGTGAGCCACCAGCCCGCTGATGTCGTCGGCCGCGCCCCGGCCATACATCCGCCCGTCCTCCTTGCGGGTCGGGGTCCACGGGTCAGAGGCCCACCCCTGCTCCGGCGGAGCCGGCTGCACGTCGTAGTGCGCATAGAGCATGACCACGGGGGAGCCCTCGGGTCCCGGCAGCTCGGCGTAGATCGGCGGGTAGCCGCTGGGGACGTCCATGAGACGGGCCCCCTTGAAACCGGCGTTCTGGAACAGGTCCAGGGTCACCCGGCCCATGCGCTCGACCGGCTCGGCGGGGTACCCGGGGAACGCGATCGAGGGGATGGCGACCAGCTCCTCCAGATCCCTTATGACTCCCGGCATCAGGTCAGACGCCCTCTCGACGATCTCCTCAACATCCATGGGTGTTTCCATCCGTTCGGGTTGTGCGTCGTGAGAACTCGTTAGAGGCGTCAGAAGAAGATCCCTCCGATGACCGCCCCGACCACAATCGTGACGACCGACATGATGAGCATCGGAACGAAGAAGCTGTGGTCGAGCAGCTTCGACCCCAGTTTGGTCGTGCCCGAGAGGTCGAAGTTGGCCGCGGCGATCTGGGTGCCGTTCGCCGGCAGTGTGTAGACGCCGCCGAGCGCTCCGGCCCACATGCCCGTGACGATCCCAGCCGGGAGTCCGGCCGCAAGCCCGATCGGGACGATGGTCCGGGTGGCGGTCGACTGGCTGGTCGTCAGAGCGGCCACGATAAACACCGCGATCGCGAAGAGGAAGCGCCAGTCGGTGACCCAGGCGCCGACCGTGTCAACGATGAAGTCCTGGTGCGCGGCGATGAACGTGGCGGTCAGCCAGGCGATCCCGAACAGCGCGATCGCCGAGATCATGCCGGCCTTGAACACCGACTGGCTGGGGACCTCTTTAACGTCGGGACGGCCGACGAACAGGATGATCGTGCCGACGACGAACATGACGAGAACGATCGTTGTCGTCATGTCGATCGGCACGGCGCCCTCGCCCTCAACGTCGAAGGCCGGTCGCAGGTTGGGGAAGAGGCCGAGGATGACGATGGCGATGACGCCCAGGAGGAAGACGATCGCCGAGTTGCGCCCCTCCCTGGTGTAGCTCAAACCCGACGCCGCGGAGCCCGACGCAGCCGGTGGGACGGGCGCCGCCGGTGCCCCTGGCGCCGTCTCCGCCGGGGCGTCCGTGTCAAGGTTGGCCATGTCTGTACCCGACTGGGGCACCGCCGGTGGCTGCGCGTCCGGGGTCCCTGTGCCCGACCCGGCGATCGCCGCCGTCGCTGGGGCTGAGCCGACCGGGACCGCAGCGACAGCGGCTGGCGGCGCCAGCACTCCAGAGGCGATCCTCGCCTGCACCTCCGGGTCCTCGTCGAGGTCCTTCCACATGCGGTTGACGATCAACGCCGTCACGACGATCCCGACGATGCAGGCGGGCAGCGTGATGGCGAGGATCTGGGTGAGTCCCAGGTTGTAGGGGGCCACCTCGGTCAACGTCAGCATCGCGGCCATGGCGGCCGACACCGGAGACGCGGCGAGAGCCATCCCGGACTGCACGACGGTCAAGGTCAAGGGTCGGGCGGGCCGGATGTGGTTCTTGTACGACACGTCGTAGATGACCGGAAGCAGCGGGTAGATGATGTTGCCGGTCCCCGAGCCGACGCAGAAAGCGAAGGCCGTGAGGGGTGCGATAACGGTGATCTGCCTCGGATGGCTCTCGATCACTCGCGCCGCCATGGCCACCATCCAGTCGATGCCACCGGCCGCCTGCATCAGCGAGGCAGCGGTGACGACACCCAGGATGATGGCCAGGGCCGCGCCCGGCGGCTCGCCCGGCGCCTCGCCGAAGATGAAGACGAGAACGAAGGTGCCCAGGCCACCCCACAAACCGACGGCGACCCCGCCGGCGCGGGTGCCCATGATGATCGCCCCGAGGACCACCAACGCCTCGAGAACAAAGGCCACGCTCATGTCCGTTCCCTTCTTGATCCCCTCTTCGGCCCGGGGCCTACCCCGCCGGAGTGCACTGCTCGTCGAGCCGCTGCTTCAGCGGTCCGAGGTTCTGCGCGAGCCGCTGGACCGCGACCTCCCGCTCATGGCGGGCTGCCGCAAAGGCATCCCCCGCCTCGACGGCTGACTGCTTGACGTCATTAATCGCGGATCGCAGGCTCGAGATGAGCGTGTCGTACTGACCCTCCGACACCGCCTGCAGCTGGTCCAGCTTCACCAATGCCGCGTCGGCGCGGGCATGGACCGCATCTGCGCCGGTCGTGCCGACGTCAAGGGACTTGAGGGCATCCAGGCTTGCGCCCAGCTGTTGATAGCGGGCGCAGAGGTTCTGAGCGGACCGTTGTTCCTGCTGACCGGCGCAGGCCGCGATGCCAGGAAGCATGACGATCATCAGCGCAGCAACGAGCACCGGCCGTCTCGCCTGATCGCGCCAGCTGCGCCAGATCGAGAGCCGCCTGGCCACCACACCTCCACCCGTCCGGTTCAGGCAGAACGCACCTGAAGGCCAAGCGTCATGCGGCCCGCGGCCGCGCCGCGTCATCACTCAGGGGTGAGATGAGTTACGCGGACGTCAGATGAGGTGGAGCTGGCGGCCGCGGGCGATGGCCTCCCGGCGGTTGTTCGCCTCGAGCTTGCGGTAGATGGCCGCCACGTGCGTCTTGACCGTATTGGTCGAGACGTACAGCTCGGTGGCGATCTCGGCCATCGTCATCGTCGTCGTCAGCCACTTGAGGATCGACTCCTCACGCTCGGTGAGCGGCTCAGCGAGGTCCTTGTTTTCGGCGCTCGCGGGCAGCTCCCGAGCCCAGCGTTCCTGAGTGTCCTCGACCGGTGCCGGCCACAGGTCGAAGAGCGCTGGATGACGGTGGAGAAGTCCACGAATCCTCGGGGTCGTGGCAATGAACGGGAGAACGATCCGCTCGGCCGACGCGAGCTGAACCGCCCTGGTCGCCGCCTCCACCGCGGTCGTCTCGTCGCCCTGGACGTCGGAGACTTCGGCACTCAGCAGCAAGGCCTCGATGAGAATCAGCAGAGGCGCGGCATGGGGTGCGGTGATGATCTGACGCACCAGACCATCCACCGCACCGAGGTCGCGACCGGCGAAATGCGCTCTGGCGAGGGCCAACAATGCCCTGGTGGCGGTCCACTCGTCGACGGTAGTGCGCGACTCCAGACGCTTGACGGCCTTCTTCGGTCCGCCCATCTGGGCCTCGAGCTCCAGGAGCATGATGTCGGCACGGTTACGCAAATTCCACGCGCCAGCCAGCTCGCGCTCCTTGCTGGCCGACAGGAGGTCGAAGGCTTCGGCCTGCCGACCGGCAATTTGCAGCGCCTTCGCCTGGATGAGCGCGGCCATGCAGGAGAGGGCGGGATCTGCCTTCGGTGCCAGATCGGCGTCGACGAGCCGGATGAATCGGGAGTAGAGGTCGAGGTCGCCGTGAATCATCGCGACCTCGGCGCCGCCAAGGTGGTATGCGACCCTGAACTCCTCCGGAATCCAAGGATGCGCGTTCAGGACGGAGCCTCCCTCACGCAAATACTCTTCGGCTAGGGAGGTCTTGCCCGCCGTGCAGTAGAGGATCGCCAACCGACCCAGGCAGCGGAGTGCGATGGCATGCAGCGAAAGCGCCGTCGACTGCTTCAGTGCCTGCCGAAGGGTGCTTTCGGCGAGGTCGTCCGCGCCTTGCCACAGGGATACCGAACCCATCTCGTACAGCGCGAACGTCCCGAACGGGCCCAGTGGATCGTGCTGCGTGAGGTCGCTAGAGGCCTTCTCCAGACCCTTCATGTCCCCGGCCTGACGAGCGACCAGGAACTGGGCGAACGCCAGTAGAGGCGCCGCGCCACCGCTTAGTCCCGAGGGCTGCGGTTGCGCTAACAGCGCCGTGGCTCGTTCGTACCGTCCGATCGCCGCGGACACCGCCGCCTGCGCCGCCATGAGATCCGCAGCGTTGTCTCCGGCCGGTGGCCTGGCTTCGGCGAAACGTCCGATGGCGCTCATCGGCCGGGCGGTCGCCCGGAGATAAAGCTCCTCGAAGGCACCGCGGATCAGCAGATCGGTGCAGAACAGCCAGTCCTGCGCCGAGAGTGCATGCTGTAGAGCCTCGACGAGGTTGCCCTTTGCATCGTGCCAGCGCGCGGCGTTCTCGTGCCCGCACCGTTGGACGTCTGCCGATTCCGCGAGGAGGAGATATCTCAGAACCTCGCGCAACAAGGGGTGGTACCGGTAGCGAGTCCCCTCGTGGTCGAGGGCCATGACGAATGCGTTCCCTGCCGCCAGGCCGCGCAGAGTTGAGCCTGCGGACTCGGTTTCGCAGATGGCGTCGGCGAGAGGACCGGAGATGGGATCGCAGATACTCGAACGGATCAGCAGCTTCTGGACCTCGGGCGGCTGATTGGCCAGGACCTCCTCCATTAGGTATTCGCCGATGCTGCCCCGGTCCATCGCGAAGTCATTGACGAGCCGCTCTGGATCCGGACTTCCCTCGATCCTCATGGCTGAGAGGCGCACGCCGGCGACCCAACCCTCGGTTCTCTCGGCGAGTAGTTCGATCTGTGGTTTGGCGAGGTGAACGTCGTGAGCCGCCAAGAGCTGCTCCACCTCTGGCATGGACATCGCCAGCTCGGCGGCCCGAATCTCCGACAGGTTTCCTTGTATGCGATATCGGTGAAGCGGGATGACGGGGTCGCTGAGGGCGGTCATGATGACCCGCAGCTGCGGCGGCGGATGCTTCAGGACCGAGTCCAACGTCCCGATGACGTCAGCGTCGTTGAGGAAATGGACGTCGTCCAGAACCAGGACCAGGGGATCGTCTCCACCGCTGGCGGCGTCCACCAGCTCGTCGATCGCCCGCTCGACCATGGAGCGACTCGTATCGGCACTCGGCACACTGGCGACCAAGCCGTTGTGCTGCAGTGCAAACTGCACCAGATTCCAGAAGCGCTCCTCGCGGTCATCCTCAGGGTCCAGTGACACCCAGACCACGCGGTGCGTCCGCGCCCGCACCCACTGATTGACGAGAACCGTCTTTCCAGAGCCCGGGCTTGCCGAGATCAGAGTGACCGGGCGTTCGATGGACCGGTCCAGCATCTCCAGCAGCCGCGGTCGCGTCACGACCCTGCGCGGGAGCTGAGGCGGTGTCACCTTCACGGCTCTGAGGGCTGAGTACATCAGCATCAAGCCCCCCGCCGCCGGTTACCCCTGTGGAGAATTCCCAACAACGCCTCTCAGCCAGGTCGACCAGATGCACCAACCGCTACAGGGGCGAGCGCCACGCCTCATCACGGCTGGGTGACGCGTCGGAGCGCCTCCTGCGCCACCCTACTCGAAGGCCAAGCGCTGGAGGCAGAGTGGGTCAGGTCGAGTATGAGGTGCGCGTACTGGGTCCGATAGGTCCAGCCGCCCGCGAGTCCTTTGCCGACGTCGACGTCCATGTCGAGCCGTCCGAGACGGTGCTGTCCGGAGTTCTCGACCAGGCGGCCTTGCACGGCCTTCTGGAACGCATTCAGGCGCTGGGCCTGGAGCTCGTCGACATTCGTCGGGTCTGACCGAGTCGGGCGGCCAGGCAGCTTGAACACACCAATACGGCGACCGTCGGTCAGACGCCTGCCGTGGCGGTGATGCGCCCCGTCTCCCGGGCGCGCTCCAGCGCCACGTGGTCGCGGTCGTTCTTGTCAGCGTACAGATTCGCGAAGTCGGCGAGAGCCTGCTCGAACCCGTCCTTGCCGCCGAGGTATGCCCCAATGGCCACCCGGTCACCCGAGCGGGCGTAGCCCCGGGCCAGGGTTCGCGCACAGAACTCGCCGTGCAGGCCCAGGGCCTCAGGGTCGGGTTCGGCGACCTCCACCGCACCCTTCCAGTCCCGAAGCTGACGGACGTAGTAGTCGGCCGCAAGTCGGGCGCGCTTTGTCGTATGCCAGCAGAGCAGGATGTCTCCATACGCCTGGGTGAGCCGCTGCCCTTCCACGACCCGGCGTCCGTGGTTGCGGTACCGACTCGGTGCCGTATAGGCCTCCAGAACCGACGCTTCCGACGCCGACGACCTTGTGAGCCACGTCGACCACCCGATACTGCTCGATGAGGTGACGACGGTCCGGCTGCAACGTGCCGGCGTAACGGTCGAGCAGGCCCTTCATCCATTCGTCGACGTCCAGGCCGAGTCCCTTGGTGTCCAGCTCGCGGACCGGCACGATGACCGGGGGATCATGGACGATCGGGAGGCGACCGTCGACCCGCTCGGTCAGCCTCCGCTGCGCCGCCATGCTGTCACGGGCGTACGCCCGACGCACACTGTCGCGCACCGAACGCCGGCTCTTCTTCGAGCGCATGACCCGAAACCCGGGGGTGGCGGGGTCGATGGCTTGGTGCGCATACCAGACCGCCATATTGCTATGAGCAGCGAATTCACGGATGGTCATCCGGCATGCGCGCGCGGCCGCCGTGACGGCTCGACGGCGTTGCTTGGCGGTGTGCCCGTGTCCCGTCCGGCGATCTCGAGGCTGGTGGCGAGCCGCTTGACGTCCCATTCGAATGGCCCTGGGTTGGTCTCGTCGAAGTCGTTGACGTGGAAGACCAGCCGCCGCTCGGGCGAAGCGAAGAGGCCGAAGTCGCCAAGGTGTGCATCGCCGCACAACTGGACGGTCAGCCCCGAACGCGGCCCCTTCGCGAGGTCCCGGCCATGAGCAGCGCCGCGCCGCGGTAGAACGTGAACGGAGTGATCAGCATCCGTCCGTACCGCACGGGGACGAGCTCGGGAACCCGCCCCACGGACTGCTTCTCCAGGAGCGCGACCGGGTCCCCGGCGGCGGCGCCCAGCTCGCCCAATGAGTCAAGAGGGACCGCTTTCCGCGCCGCTCGTCCGCGTTCCGCCCTTTCGGCGCCACTCGCGCGCGTCATGTCGCCTGCCATCGCTCAGGCGTACCACCGCACCTCGTCTTCACCAGACCGGGCGGCCTAAACGAGCGTCGCCATGAGGCTCATCTCATCCGCAACGGGTGAGTCCGCGCGCGTCGCGCCGATGTCACGGTAATTTGTCAGCACATCTCCGGCAGAGGCTGCCGGCGCCTCGTTGTGCCGAACGGACATGGCTTGGCGATCGGTGTGTCGGAAGCATCGAAGGAGCGCAGATGTCGTCCGTAGACCCCACAGCCGACGGTGTGGTGCCGGCCGCTGCCACGCGGCGGACCGCAACGGCGCGCACCTACGTCACCTGGACCGCGCTTGCGTTGATGACCGTGTCGTCCGTGGCCAGCCTCCGACCCGCGCCGACCATGGCCGTCTACGGGCTGGCCTGCGTGTTCCTGTACGTGCTCCCGGCGATCATCTTCCTGATCCCGACGGCGCTGGTGTCGGCGGAGCTCGCCTCCGGGTGGTCGGGCGGTGTCTTCCGCTGGGTCACCGAGGGCATGTCCCCCAACATGGGGTTCGTCGCGGCCTGGCACCAGTACGCGATGACGATCTTCTACTACCCCACCCTGCTGTCCTTCGTGGCCAGCACGCTGGCTTACGTCATTCATCCGGCGTGGGCGGCGAGCGGAGTGTGGACGGCCGTCGTGATCATCTCGGTCTACTGGCTCGGAACGCTGCTCGCGCTGCGCGGCGGCATCGGCATCATCGCCAAGCTGGCGTCGAGCGGCGTCCTGATCGGGACCCTCATCCCGGGCGCGCTCCTGGTCATCCTGGGCATCATCTTCCTCGCGCAGGGCAACCCGACCGCCGCCCCGATGACCGCGGACAACCTGCTTCCCGAATGGACCGGGATCGCGAGCATCGTGCTGATCGTCAGCAACTTCGGCGCGTACTCCGGTATGGAGATGAACGCGGTCCACGTCAAGGAGCTGAAGGAGCCGAGCAGGGAGTTCCCGAAGGCAATGTTCGTGGCGATGATCCTCGTGCTCCTCATCCTCATCCTCCCGCCGCTGGTCATCAGCTGGTTCATCCCCGCCGAGGAGCTCAGTCTGACGGCCGGGGTGATGCAGGCGTTCGAGGCGGTCTTCGCCCACTTCGGGATCCAGTTCCTTACTCCGATCGTCGGGCTCGCCATCGTGACCGCGTCCCTCGCCGGGTTCATGACGTGGTTGTCCGGCCCGTCAAGGAGCCTCCTGCTCGTCTCGCAGGAAGGGGGCTATCTGCCACCGTGGTTCCAGAGGACCAACCCCAACGGTGTCCAGATCAACATCCTCGCGGCCCAGGGTGTCGTCACTACGATCCTCGCGCTGCTCTTCGCCTTCGTCCCGGCCGTCTCGGACGCCTACTGGATGTTCATGACGATCACGACGTCCGTGTACCTGCTCATGTACCTGTGGCTGTTCCGGGCGGCGATGAACCTTCGGAAGCGGCAGCCCGACCACCCGCGCGGCTACCGCGCTCCGGCGCTGGGCCTGCTCTGCATTATGGGCTTCGTCTCGTCGCTTGCGGCGATCCTCATCAGCTTCGTGCCTCCCTCCCAGTTCGGTGACGGCAGCCCCGTCGTCTTCGTCGCCATCGTCGGTGGCGGGATCCTCCTGCTGGGGGTCATCGTGCCGTTCCTCCTCGTTCGGCTGCGCAAACCGAGCTGGCAGGTCGCGCCCTCGACCACACCGTCGACATCCGGGGAGGAGGCGTCATGAGCCATCGAGCCATCTACCTGGGCGTGGCCGCCGTTCTCGGCGTGCTGCTGGTCGTCATGCTTGTTAGCTACAACTACAACAAGTCGAACGAGGAGGCGTTGGCCAAGGCGCAGCAGCTGTCCACCACGCTCAGCCAGGCGGGGCTGCCCACGCCCAAGGATCCGACCGAGGTTGCCAGGGTGCTGGGCACCGACGGCGGGGCGGTTTGTGCCTCCGTCGAGAACGGTGTGGCGTTGGGCATTGCGAAGTTCAACTTGTCCGTGGGCGGCGAGTTCTACCGTCGGGCGGTCGTCGCCGACCGAAAGGTGGCGGCCGGTCTGCTGGCGGTCGTCAAGACGTACTGCCCGGAGAAGGTCCCCGATCTTCAGCGGTGGGTGGACAGCCAGAACTTCGACACGCTAGTGGCGACATGATGGCGCCAGAGCCGCAGGTTCGAGCCGCGGAGAGAGGCGGGACCCCCGCCTCCACCTCCGCTGACCCGCTCCGGGCGGCGGTTGCCAATCTCATGCCGCAGGCCAAGGCCGATCTGAGCCGGATGGTCTCCATCAGGTCTGTCCACGACGAGAAGCAGTTCCCGCCGGAGGAGTGCCAGCGGATGGTTGACTACCTCGTCGAGGCCTTCACGGAGGTGGGCCTCCAGGACGTCCAAGGGCACGAGACGCCGGACGGCAGCCGGGCGGTATGCGGGTACAAACCAGGGCCGGCCGGCTCGCCGACCGTCCTGCTGTACTTCCATCACGACGTGCAGCCTCCGCTCGACGACGCCGCCTGGGAGACCCCGGTTTGGGAGCTGACCGAGCGGAACGGCCGGTGGTACGGCCGCGGTGCTGCCGATTGCAAGGGCAACATCGCGGCACACTTGACCGCATTGCGTGCCCTGGGCGACGACCTGCCGGTCAGCGTGAAGATCGTCGGTGAGGGCTCCGAGGAACAGGGCACCGGCGGCCTGGAGGCGTTCGTGCCAGAACACGCCGACCTGCTCTCGGCTGACGCCATCCTGGTCTGCGACGCGGGCAACTTTGCGGTGGGCGTTCCGGCGCTGACCACCAGCCTGCGCGGTCTCGCCAACGTGTGGGTGACCGTTCGGACGCTGTCGAGCCCGATGCACTCGGGGATGTTCGGCGGCGCTGCGCCCGACGCGCTGGCCGCGCTCATCGCCATGCTGGCCACGTTGCGTGACGATCAGGGAAACACGACGGTGAAGGGGCTCGACGCGGGCCAGAAGTGGCACGGCGCCGCATACCCGCCCGAGCAGTTCCGAAAGGACGCCAACGTCCTCGACGGTGTGGACCTGTTTGGGGAGTCCATCGCCGACATGGTGTGGGCCCGACCCACCGCGACGGTGCTCGGGATCGACTGTCCCCCCGTCGTGGGGTCGTCAGCCGCGATCCAGCCGGAGGCCCGGGCTCGGATCAACTTGCGCGTGCCTCCTGGGATGAGCGCCAAGAACGCCCAGGACGCCTTGATCGACCACCTGGCGTCCGTGGCCCCCTGGAACGTCCGGGTGGAGTTCGACAGGGAGGCTGACGGCGAGCCGTTCGTCGGAACGGTGTCCGGACCGGGCTACGACACAATGACGAGTGCCATGCGCCATGCGTACGGCCGCGAGCCGATGCTCCAGGGCCAGGGCGGATCCATCCCGCTGTGCAACGTCTTCGCCGACACCTTCCCGAAGGCTGAGATCATGCTCCTCGGCGTGGAGGAACCCCAGTGCCTGATCCACGCTCCCAACGAGAGCGTGGACCCGAGCGAGATCGCCAACATCGCGCTGGTGGAAGCCTTGTTCCTCCAACGGTATGCGGCTGCGCTCGCTTCATGACGACAACGGGGACAACTCGCACGGGGGGTGTGCTGGCCGCCACGTGTCTCTCGACCCTCGTCGTCAACGCCAACACCTCCGCGGTCAGCATCCTGCTGCCCGCGATCAGCGAAGACACCGGCATGTCGGTCGACACCCTGCAGTGGGCAGTCACCGGCTACTCGCTGGTCGGCGCTGCGGTCATCGTGACGTCGGGATCGTTGGGCGACGTCTTCGGCCGCAAGCGGATCTTCCAGCTCGGACTGCTGCTGTTCGTTGCGTCCTGTGTTCTTATCGCGCTCTCGACCAACGGCGGCATGGTGATCGCCGGCCGGATGATTCAGGGTGCCGCCGGCTCGACGATCCTGGCGTGTGGGCTCAGCCTGCTCTCCGTCGCGAACAGCGGACAGGCGCAACTGCGGGCGGTCTCCCTCTGGGGCGCCGCTGCCGCCGTCGGCGCCGCGGCCGGCCCCCTGGTGGGTGGCGTGCTCGTCGACCTGACCGGGTGGCAGGGACTCTTCTGGATCGATGCGGTGGTTGCTGTCGTGTGCATCGTCATCACCGCCGCCACGGTGAGTGAGTCGCGGGATCCCAACCGCCCTCGGTCCATCGACTTCGCTGGAACGATCCTCGTGGCGCTGACACTGGCCCCGCTGATCCTCGCCTTGAGCGCGGGCAGCAACTGGGGCTGGACGTCATTGGCCACGTTGGGCTGCATCGCGGGGGCCGTCGTCGCCGGTGTCGCGTTCATCGCCGTGGAGAAGCGCGTGCCTGTCCCGTTGCTCGACCTGGCCCTGCTACGCAACCGGATCCTCGTGGGCTCCACGATCGCGATCCTCATCGGCGCCGGCACCATCAACGCGCTCATGTACCTGCTGAGCCTGTACTTCCAGGACCCCGCGGCTCTCGGCTTTTCGCCGCTGCAAGCCGGATTGGCCACTCTGCCGGCCACGGTGGGGCTCGTGCTCACCGCGCCGTTGGTGCCCAAGCTGGCGGCAAAGTTCACCGGGCGGATCGTCGTTGCCGCAGGTTTCGCCTTGACGGCCGTGGGCTTCGCGGTCATCGGCCTCGCCCAGTCCGACTGGCGGTACGGCGCGTTCGTGCTGCCCCTGATCGCCGTCGCGGTCGGCATGGGGCTGTCGAACGGGCCGGCGTCGTCGGCCGCCACCGCTTCCGTTCCGGCCCATCAGGTCGGAGAAGCGTCGGGCGTCTCCAACATGGCCCGTTATGTCGGCGCCGCGGTCGCGACCGCACTCGCCGCCACGATCTACAGCTCCGTCACCGCCTCGAGGACGGCAGCCGGGAAGTCGGCCGACGACGCCTTGTCGGTCGGGCTGGGAACCGCCTCGTGGGTCATGGCGGTCTTCAGCGCGGCAGGCGTTCTCATGGCGGTGCTCATGGGCCGGCACCGCCCCGCCACGGGCACGCTCGCCGACGCAGCAGCCTCGGCGGCCTCCGTCAGTCATACCTTGCCGACGTCGGCGACCGAGGGACACGACGCCGTCCTACGTCAAGAACAGCGCGAGAGGCGCGCGGAAGCATGAGTGATGCCGCGGACCAGGGGCCGGTTCCGTTCGCCGCCCACGACTTCGCGGCGCGGCGAGCGAGAGCGGCGCACGCGGCCGAGGAGGCCGGCCTGTCCGGATTGCTGATGGCCCCTGGTCCCGACCTGCTGTACCTGACGGGGTATGCGCCGGTCGCGATCACGGAGCGGATCACCATGCTGGTGATCCCGGT
Source organism: Actinomycetota bacterium (assembly GCA_046731055.1). Taxonomy (GTDB): domain Bacteria; phylum Actinomycetota; class Actinomycetes; order Actinomycetales; family Dermatophilaceae; genus Lapillicoccus. Next base: position 27,601 of record JBKPKI010000075.1, read on the forward strand.
CAGCGGTGACCCGACGATGATCGTCCCGAAGCTCGAGCGGCCGGACGCGGAGAACGCCCCCGGTGTCGCGGGACTACAGCTCGTCGACTGGTCCGACGGGAGCGATCCGTACGAGGCGACGGCAAGGCTCCTGACCGGCACCGGACGGTATGCGATCTCGGACTCGGCCTGGGCCATGCACCTGCTGGGACTGCAGGGCCAGCTGCCGGATTCCTCCTATGTCTCACTGACCAGCGGGCTCCCGATGCTGCGCGCGGTCAAGGACGCGGCGGAGGTCCAGCGGCTGGCTGCGGCGGCTGCGGCAGCCGACCGTACGTACGAGAAGATCCTCGACGTCCGGTTCGCCGGCCGCCGGGAGACGGAGGTCGCCGCCGACCTCGCCGGCCTGCTGCGCCAGTTCGGTCACTCGCAGGTGGACTTCACCGTCGTGGGCTCCGGGCCGAACGGGGCGAACCCCCACCACGAGATCGGCGAGCGGGTTATCCAGGAGGGTGACATGGTCGTCCTCGACTTCGGTGGCTTGAAGTACGGATACGGGTCGGACACCACCCGGACGGTCCACGTGGGCGAGCCCACCGATGAGGAGCGCGAGGTGCACGAGATCGTCTGCCGGGCCCAGCAGGCCGGGTTCGACGCGGTGCGGCCGGGCATCGAGTGCCAGGACGTCGACCGCGCTGCGCGGGCGGTCATCACGGACGCCGGGTACGGCGAGTACTTCATCCACCGCACCGGACACGGCATCGGGATGACCACTCACGAACCGCCCTACATGGTAGAGGGTGAGATGCTCCCCGTTCGACCGGGCATGTGCTTCTCGATTGAGCCCGGGATCTACCTGCCCGGCCGGTTCGGAGTCCGGATCGAGGACATCGTCACCGTCACGCCCGACGGTGTGGGACGCCGGCTCAACGAGACTCCACACGAGATGAGGTTGGTCAGCTAGAGAGCTGCCGTCCGTGGACCGGGTGCTGCCAGCCCAAGCACCCGCACATGCGGCGCACCTCGTAGACCTCGAGGGCCAGGCGCTCAAGCCGACGGAGGACCCCGTGCAGGGCAGACTGGTGGAGGTTCCCGCTCAGCGCCGTCCGGTTTTCTGGTGATTGCCGGATTCCTAGGTCTGCCAGCCAAGCTCGGTCACTGGGTCGCAGTTCCCCGTTCACGAGGATGAGATAGGGATGCGGTTTCGTCGGTCCCCAAGAGTGCTCGTCAGGGGCATGGCGGAAGCGAATGCGGGCGAATTACCCAGCGACACCAGGGCCAAACGACCGCCGCCTAGCGGTCAGGCGCTGAGCTGTGCCTCGACGGCGCGATGGACGTTGCCGTGGACGTGGTCCGTCCCGAGTCGCTCGATCGTCCCCTCCCGCTCCAACACGGCGCGGACCCCCGGCTTCACCCTGGCCAGTCGGAGCGTCACGTCCGCCTGACGGCACAGCACCAGCAGGTCGTCGATGGATGCGGAGCCTTGTGAGTCGAGGAAGTTGATCCCCTCACAGTCGAGCACCACGCAGCGGGGCTCCTCGGATTGAATCAAGGTGCGGATCCGGTCTTCCAACGCGTCCGCAGTTGCAAAGAAGAGGCCGCCATCGAGCCGGACCACGACGACGCCAGGAATCTGCTCGTCGTCCGGGTTCTCGAGCACATCCCGGAACACCTGGGTGCCGGGCTCCCGTCCCAAGGTCGGGATCTGAGGGTGCGTGGCGACGGCGATCAGCCACAACAGCGACAGCCCGATGCCGATGATGACGCCCGCAAGCACACCGAAGGCCAGGGTGCCGAGAATGGCAGCCACGGCGACGTAGAAGTCGAACCGCTGGACCCGATAGATCCGCCGCATCTCAGGGACGTTCATCATGCCCATCACGACGGCCTCGATGATCAGGGCGCCCAGGACCGGTTTCGGCAGTTGCGAGAAGAGCGGGGCGAGAAAGAGCAGCGTGAGGAGGACCGTGACTCCGGACGTGATCGACGCCAGGCCGGTCTTGGCGCCGGAATGGTCGTTGAGGGAGCTGGCGGACAGGCTCGTCGAGACCGGCATCCCGTGGAAGACGCCCGACCCGATATTGGCGGCGGCCTGTGCCACCGACTCCTGGTCGACGTCGATCTGGTAGCGGTGCTTGGCGGCGAACGCCCGTGCGTCGCCGGCCGTCTGCGAGAAGCCGATCAGCATTAGAGCGACGGCGGCGACCGTGGCGGTACCGACATTGTCGAAGAGCAGCGAGGGGTTGGGAATGTCGAAGGACGGGAGCCCACTCGGAACGTCCCCGACCAGGGCAACTCCGCGGTCGCCAAAGTCGAACAGGTACGACGCGAGAAGTCCTCCGACGACGAGGACGAGCGCGCCCGGCACCCGTGGCGCCACCGCCCGGATCCCGAATACGACGACGAGCGACACGACGCCGACGAGGAGCGTGGTGGCATGGGTCTCGCCAAGGGACCCGAGCCATGAGCGCAGCTCTTGGAACGAGTTTGAGCCGGAGGTGTCCGTGCCGGTGATTTTGGGCAGCTCGCCGATGACCACGTCGATGGCGGCGCCGAAGAGGAACCCGGTCACCACGGCGCGCGACAGGAACTGTGCGATCCAGCCCATCCTCACGATGGCGAGCACGAGGAACAGTAGGCCCGAGATGAGGGTGATCCCGGCCACGAACGACGCGATGTCGCCCGGCTCGGTGAGACCGGCCGTGGCCACGGCACTCGCGGCCACCGCCGCCAGGCCAGAGCTCGGGCCCATGGAGATCTGTCGACAGGTGCCGAAGATGGCATACAGGATCGCGCCGGCGGCGGCGGCGTAAAGGCCATTCTGCAGGGGGATGCCGGCGATACCCGCATACCCGAGGTTCTTCGGCACGATCAGGGCCGCCACGGTGACTCCGGCGATCAGGTCGCCGCGGAGCCAGCCTCGGTCATACGACCCCAGCCAGCCGACGATGGGCAGTAGTCGGGCGATGCGTCCCGCCG